>CALEGP010000014.1 GCA_937876245.1 uncultured Actinomycetes bacterium
AAGGGCCAGTGAGGGATGGGCATCTTCCATTTCTTAATAATATTACGATTAGCCAGAAATAGCAATTTGCGAAGGGATTCTGGTGTCGGAAACGAAGATTTATTTTTGGTAACTTTTCGCAATTGCCGGTGGTAGCTTTCAACAGCATTTGTGGTGTAGATCAAGCGCCGAATTTGGCCGGGGAATTCAAAGAAGACGGCCAGGGCTTCCCAGTTGTTTTCCCATGACCGAACGGCGATCGCATACTTGTCTGCCCAGGTCTCAGCCAGGCGCTTTAGGTTGGCTTCGGCTTCTTCCCGGGTGGCAGCTTGATAAATAGTTTTGAGATCTGCGGTGAAAGCCTTACGGTCTTTCCAAGATACATACTTCAAACTGTTGCGGATTTGGTGGATAATGCAGCGCTGAACTTTGGTCTCAGGAAAAACTGCGTGGATTGCATCTTCAAAGCCTGTCAGCCCATCAACGGCTGCGATGAAAATATCAGCCACGCCACGAGTTTGTAAATCGGTGATTACACTGAGCCAGAAATTGGCTCCTTCAGCACCATCGCCAATCCAGTGGCCCAAACTGTCCTTCTGGCCTGCTAAAGTAATGCCCAGCACGTTATAGACGGCTACATTTTCAATCTTTCCACTCCTTTTCAGCTTTACGTGCATCGCATCTAGATAGACGATCGGATAAATCATCTCCAACGGTCGGTTTTGCCAGGCCTCCACCAACGGCCAAACCTTTTGGGTAATCTCGCTGATTGTATTAGGCGCCACCTCAATCCCGTAGAGTTCATCCAGCATATCTTGGATGTCTCGAGTTGAGTTCCCCTTAGCGTACATCGCTATGATCTTGTCTTCAATCTCGTTGGTATTCTTTTTCAGCAATTCAGATTGAAATTCTCCATTGCGGTCTCGTGGCACCTTGATTTCTGCATCCCCTCCCGAGCTGCGCATCTTGCGGGTGTAGCTCCCATTTCGACTATTTCCACTGTTGCGCCCTTCGGCCTGATAGCGCTCATAACCTAGCTCTGCGCTCAACTCAGCTTCTAACATTTCTTCTATCGTGCTGGAAAATAATCGTGCAAATATCCCGTCCTTGCCATAGAAATCGTCAATTGTCTCTGCCCTCCCTAACTCTTCTAGCACTTCCTCTGCGCTTGGCATTTTCTTCCGGGAATCTTTTGATTGGTTTTTGTTTTTCTGTGTCATGGATCGTCTCCTTTTCTTCTTCTTAGGATAATCCATTTACACAACTTTTCTCACACCCTC
>CALEGP010000015.1 GCA_937876245.1 uncultured Actinomycetes bacterium
CCTCCCAGAAAGCCCGACAGTAGCGGTTGAATGGTACGAAGAACGCCCGGATGGCAGAATTATCGACGACTTCGCAGCCTGGAAGACCACGATCGACGGGCTGCTCAATCCGATCCACAGCGTGTTCTACGAATTCCTGTTGTTCACTGGGTTGCGGAAATCAGAGGCCTTTACGCTTGAATGGAAACACGTTCACGAGGATCGCATTCACCTGCCAATGACCAAGAACGGTCGGAGCTTTGATCTGCCGATCCTGCAGGTCCATCACGAGATATTGGCGCCTGTTAGGAACCTCGGTCCCAGATGGGTGTTCCCCTCGCCGAAATCCCTCGACGGACATCTGACCAACCCTGGGCGCATTCCATGGTCTCCGCATGCGCACCGCCGGTCCTTCGCGACGGTCGCGATGGAGGCCGGTGTTCTGGAAGAGATCGTCGGACGCCTGCTCAACCACACCCCGCTTTCGATAACTGGCCAGCGCTACGTCAAGCCGTCCATTGACGCGCTTCGCCCTCATATGGAAATTGTGTGTAAAGAAATGGGCTCGCGCATAAAATAGTGAGATGTAAGAGATGTCGTTAACTTGATTAGACTACATGAATTGAAGATGGGGAAACGGACATTCACGTCCGAGTCCCATGTCAGAACCACAGATGTTGGCGACGAGATCGCCATTAGTAAATTGGTATCCGGGCAAGCGAAACTCGCTCCCAGCCAACCCAATCCGCCCTTCTCAGTATTGAAATTCATCGAGGAACGAATTTCCAACTTAGTGCCAATTGGCCCCCCACTCGCAGGCACACCGGAATTGACGAGTTTTTTTGAATCGATCCTAAGCAATGGGCACTTCTCGCCGGTATTCCGGGGCCAGTTGATTGAGTTTGTAAAAGCTCAAGAGCTGGTTGCCGCCTATCAAAAACATCTTGGGCTCGGTCAACTTTCCATTTCGCTGGCGACCGAGATGTTCCAAAAACTACACGAAGCCAGGATTGCGGAATCAGAGTTTGCTGGAACCTTTCCTGCAATCGACGATGAGGAGCGCCTCGATCAAGGCATCATTGGCCACGGCCCAAGGTTTCCACCAAATTCCGATGACGTACGATTTGTCCAGCAACGTGGGATTTTGGGAGAACCAAGACGGCCTGAACTGCAGGACCACTATAAGGTTGGGCCGGACTGGGCGCATTTCAAATCCCGTGCAGGCGCTCTACGCGAGGATCTATATGCAGCGATCATACTGTGTCTCCAAGAGCAACGTATTCTTGCCTTCGAGAATCTTGGCCAATTGACTCAACCTGTTAACCCCAGTCAATTCTCTTCTGGCCCATTAAAGCTTCATAAATGGAACTACGTTTTTGTGTTCTCCTCCACTGTCAAGAGCGCGATCGACGGCGTTTATGACCCCATCGTCGATGATTTCAATCATGCTGAGGAACTGCTCGAACCTGAACTAGTTAGCAAGATCGATCGAGCGATATCCGATAACCAACCGCATAAGGACTCAGGAAGGCCGCTTCGGGCAAGAGACAATAGGCGAAGTGCTGGATCAAGGCATACGTGGTCCGCTGTTATCTTTACTAGAACACCTTTCTGGCGAAGCAACTAG
>CALEGP010000016.1 GCA_937876245.1 uncultured Actinomycetes bacterium
AACCTTCTGATCCGTAGTCAGATGCTCTATCCGTTGAGCTACAAGCGCAGGTCGTGCTGGGAAATACTACCCGCTTATAAAGATTGCCCCAAACGCAGTAACTCGGAGATAGAAACCACTTTAACTCTTGGCTTACTGCGGGCCTCTCCGGCCAATATTTCGGCACCATTAATCCGGCTCCAATATTGCTGGTCAACCACTTTGTGATTACTTGCTAAAAGTTCTGAAATATCGCCCCCTATTTTTGGGCTCTTTAAATCTCCAATTAGTAACTCGACAACTTCTGCAGCATCGCTTTTATTTGTTCCTATTACTCCAGACGGTCCACGTTTCGCCCAACCAACTACATACATATTTGTTCCGATTACTCGACCATCAACATTCTTGATTTTTCCTTTTTCAAAAGTGATTCCGTTTAGCTCTAGAGGTTCGTAACCAATAGCTGAAATAACCAAGTCACAAGCAATCGTATAAGTTTTCCCAGTATCAACAACTTTATTTCCCTGAACTTTATTTATTCCAAAAGTAATTCCTTCAACCTTTTCACTGCCTATTATTTCCTTTGGACTAAGCAAGAATTGAAAGTGAAGAGATCTTTCGTTCCCAGCTTTCGGCATCTCCGCAATTGCCCGCATGGCATCCAAGTTACTGCGAACACTCTTTTCTATTTCACCACTCGCTTCTGCCCGTTTACTTGCCTCATCAATTGCTGATGCCTCAATAATGACATCGGTATGTTCTAGCTTGGGAAGATCGCGTAATTCCGGTGAAGTAAATGCTGCGAATTCGGCGCCCCGTCGCGCACTTATAACTACTTTACGGATTGTGCTCTCGTGGAATTTTGCGAGCGCATGGTCTGTCGTATCTGTTTCATCTAATTCTTTAGGATCAATTGCAAGGATTCGTGCACAGTCCATAGCAACATTACCGGCGCCAATTACCACTGCAACTTTGCCTGATAGGTCAACTTCGAAGTTTGCGAAATCAGGATGGCCGTTGTACCAGGGAACAAATTCTGCGGCAGAAATTGAATTTCTCAATTCTTCGCCAGGGATTCCTAGTTTTCTACCTATTGCCGAACCCGTCGCCATGATCACTGCGTCATATCGCTCTGTCAGGCCATCTATTGAGACGTCCTTGCCTAATTCAACATTTCCAAAAAGCCGAAAATTTGGGTCGGACGCAATTTTCTCGAACACTTTTGCCACTGTTTTTATTTTTGGATGATCAGGGGCAACACCAGAGCGAACAAGTCCCCAAGGAGTTGGAAGCCTTTCAATCATGTCTATGGCAAAAGTCAACTCTTCAGTTACTGAATTTTGAAGAGCCTGGGCGGCAAAATAACCTGCCGGTCCCGCACCGATAATTGCTACTTTATAAAGTGGCACTTGCACTCCTAAGGTAAATAAAACTGGCGGAGACGAGGAGATTTGAACTCCTGAAGGGTTTAACCCCTTACCTCGTTAGCAGTGAGGCGCACTCGACCGGGCTATGCGACGTCTCCAAGTACTTGCCAAGTCTAGCGTCTAAGCCGACAAGCCTGAACAAGCTGGCTTTGGCCCGCCATTGGGATTTCCGTATCGATGGTAGGTGATGGAAACCGACTGCTCAAGAAGCCATCGTGGTACTTCAATATCGCCTCTTTGAGAAATACTTCGGCGATCCACGGAGATTCCTCGAAGCAGCATCTCGTAAATTGGCGGATTGCTCGAAGCAAGCCAACGAACTCGTGAAAATTCTGCTTCACCGATAGCTATATCGGTTGCGAAGCTTCTCTGATTCTTCCATTAAATCTTTACTTCGCTTTATTGCCTCTTGTGACAACGAATCTAGTGTTGGGTCCGTCAAGAACATAGCGATATTGAATCACGCTTCTCGAGCACTAATTCACTTAAATTTGATTTTATTTGATGCTCGATCGGCGGTTGAGTCAATGAATTTTGCGTTCGAATCGTCCGAGCGCCAAACCCACGCCTCCGCTTCTTCTGGGGTTTTCCCAAATTCGATATGCCTTGCGATTAATCTTGGAATGCGAATTTGATCATCGACTTCAATGAACCATGTGTAATCAAGTAGTTCAAAAAGCCCATCCCACCCATGCTCCCTTGAGAATAGATAGTTCCCTTCGATCACTATCACTCTGGCCGATTTTCGAACTACACCCTCGTCTTGCACCGAAGCTTCGATTTCGCGATGAAAAATTGGGAATGGGTGTTCTGCTTCGGTCTCATTCTTTACTCGTTTCAACAATGCAATCAAAGACACTGGGTCAAAAGTGTCTGGTGCGCCCTTTGTGTCACGTTTTCCTAATTCAATGAGAGTCTCATTGCTTAAGTGGTACCCATCCATTGGAATTACGCAGACTAAATCGGGACTAAATTCACTTGCGATTTGCTCCACCACAGTTGATTTTCCAGCCGCTGGTTTTCCTACGATTCCAATAATCGCCCTTCTAGTATCAGAATTTAGGATTTGCCTTATTTGTTTAAAAAGCTCTGAAGTCATCCAGGAAATATATCAAATTCGACGGAGCAATAGAACTATTTCAAGCGAGCAGTTAGGCTAGAACTATGACGAAAGAAAAAGATGGCAGCCGTAAATATGATGCTGCCAATCCCAAGCCACTAGCAGATTTTATGGCTACAGGATGGGCACCAACCCCTCTTGAAGGGATCCTTCCTAGTAAAGTGTTGCCCTATTGTGCAATCAGAATTAAGAAGTTATCTGAAAAATATCTGGCTAAGCGGATCGTCATACCTGCCGGTGGTTACAAAGTCAGAAGTAATGATACGGATTATAGATTTCGCCCGCATTCAGCCTTTTCTTATTTCACTGGAATAACCGGCAGCGATGCGGTGCCTGACTCGGTATTAATTCTCGAACCTAATTCATCCGGTCATGATGCTCTCTTATTTATTCATCCCCGGTCACCTAGGGACAGTTCTGAATTTTATCGAGATGCAAAGCATGGCGAGTTTTGGGTCGGCCGGCGAATGACTTTGGAAGAGACCCAGATCCGCTATGGAATTGCTGTTAGGCACATTGAGGATTTGTCGAGCTTTCTAAGTGATAAAAAACCAGCTATTTCTATAAGCGGAGAAAATGAAGTAGTGGACAAGTTAATTAAAATGGCAGCTGATGAGCAATCTGAATTCTTATCCTATCTTTCAGAAATTAGATTGATTAAAGACTCATTTGAAATTTCAGAAATGCAGAAAGCTGTGGATGCAACGAACCGTGGATTCTCGGACATGGTGCGCGTTTTTAAAGCGGCCACCGAGAAACAGCGGGGTGAGAGAATTATTGAGTCCGCATTTTTTGGTCGAGCTCGGTTAGAAGGAAATGATTTGGGTTATGACACTATCGCTGCTGCAGGATCACACGCATGTGTTTTGCATTGGATCAGAAATGACGGTGAAGTAAAGAATGGTGACTTAATTTTAATTGATGCTGGAGTGGAAGTTGATTCCTTGTACACCGCTGACATAACTCGAACCTTGCCTATAAATGGGAAATTTAGCGAAGCCCAAAGAAAGATCTATACCTTGGTTTATGAATCACAGAAAGCTGGCTTTGCTGCTGTGAAACCGGGTGCAAGATTTAAGGATATAACCACGGCATCTCATGCGGTTTTGGCAAAGGGACTCGAAGAAATGGGCGTTCTTCCTGTTACTGCTGAAGAATCCTTGAAGCCTGAAGTTGGTTTACATCGGCGCTGGACGGTGCATGGCGTGAGCCACATGCTTGGTATTGATGTTCATGATTGCAATGATGCACGGAAAGAACAATATGCTGAGGGAATTTTAGAAGCTGGGATGATCCTCACAGTCGAACCTGGTCTCTACATTCAACCTGACGATGAACTTTTTCCAATCGAATATCGTGGCATTGGAGTACGAATTGAAGATGATGTCCTGGTAACTGAAACAGGATGCCGAGTGCTTTCAAATAAATTGCCAAGTCATCCAGATGAGGTAGAGGTTTGGCTCGCTAAACTAATTGGCTAATTTTAATTAACTAGCTGCAGGCCACACCAGGCCGCTAATAGGCCAAAGATCAGTGAAGCGCTCACATTAATTATTAGGTCCTTATAGCGGCGCAATTCGTAGGCAAGATATAGGTCCAGAATGAAAGTCGACCACGTAGTGAATGCGCCAGCAAATCCGATTGCGATCAAATCGCGAACCTGCTCGGAGGACTTAAAGGTAAGGCCAATTAGGAAAGAGCCAAGAATATTTACTGTGAATGTGCCAAGTGGTTTAGTTGTAAAGCGACGAAGATACTGATCTAGCGCATAACGCGCAGGAGCTCCGATTGCGGCACCTGCTATTACGAAAAGAGTATTCACTGCCGCACCGGAATTATTTTTCTGGCAAGGGGAAGAACTGCTGCGACTATCGCCAGACTCAAAACTAACGTAGTTATTACGTAAAGCCCTCCATCTTGCGCTGGCTCAATTGAATGAATTGCCAGCGCTGAAAACGTTGTCAGCCCGGAACAAAATCCAGGAAGAAGAAACAAACGCATCTCAACCGTTCCATGGCGCTCCATCAAAACTAAAAGCGCCGAAGCTAGGGCCACTCCAATTAAATTTGCCGCCAGAGTTCCACTACGTTCCGAGGGCAGAAAAATTCCAATTCCGAATCGAATGAGAGTTCCTGCTACTCCGCCAAAAGAGACTAGTAGCAGTGGGTTCATGTATTAAACAATACCCTCGCGTTTGCGAATTTTGGCACCAAGCCAGCGAACTGGATCATATTTCACGTCCACAACTCGTTCTTTCATAGGAATTATCGCGTTATCTGTAATTCGAATATGTTCTGGGCAAACCTCAGTGCAACATTTTGTGATGTTACACATTCCAAGCCCATGTTCTTCTTGAGCTTTTTGCTTGCGATTCTTAAGGCGGTCAAGAGGGTGCATATCAAGTTCAGCAATACGAATAAAGAATCTCGGGCCAGCAAATGATTTCTTATTTTCTTCATGGTCACGAACTACGTGGCAAACATCCTGGCATAAGAAACATTCGATGCACTTACGAAATTCTTGACTTCGCTCGACATCAACTTGTGCCATACGGGCCTCTCCCGGTTTGAGTTCGGCTGGATGCTCATAAGAAGGAATTTCCATTGCTTTCTTGTAGTTAAAAGAGACATCGGTTACCAAATCTTTAATTACAGGAAATGCCCGAAGTGGCGTAATTGTTATCTCTTCATCTTCAGGAAATGATGCAACTTGCGTCATGCAAGCTAGCCGTGGCTTTCCGTTAATTTCCATCGAGCAAGAACCACACTTGCCCGCTTTGCAGTTCCATCGGACTGCAAGATCACCCATTTGAGTAGCCTGCACTCGATGAATTACGTCAAGCACTACTTCACCTTCATTAACCTCTACTTCGACGTTTTTGAGACCTCCATCAGTGGCATCACCGCGCCAAATTCTTAACTTAAGTTTGCGTGACATTAGTTAGAACCACCCTTCACAATTTCTTCTTGCGTCATGTACTTCTCAAGTTCATGTACGTCAAATAGTTCAAATAGCTCTTTAGAAAGTGTTACCAACGGCTGGGCCTTAACATTTACTTTGTTGCCATCAAAATTAGAAACGTGATTGACTTGACGCCATTTTGAATTCATGCCTGGGAAATCATCACGGGTATGACCGCCTCGAGATTCTTCGCGGAGTAGCGCAGATTTTGCAGTACTTTCTGCAACCAGCAACATATTGTCTAGGTCGAAAGCTAAGTGGAAACCAGGATTAAATTTTCGGTCTCCGACAACGGCAACATTGGCGCTGCGAGCACGAATTGTCGCAATCTTTTCAATCGCTTCTTCAACTTCCTTACCGGTTCGAATGATTCCTACTAAGTTGTGAGTGACTTCCTGAAGCTCGGCATGAAGAGAATATGCATTCTCCCCGCCGGTTTTAGTAAATGGCGCCTCGATCCTTGCAGCAGCAGCAGCTATGGCCGAATCCGAAACTGATGATCCTGAATTATTCTTTACATAAGCTGCAGCGCCCATTCCTGCACGACGGCCAAATACCAAGAGGTCGGATAAAGAATTACCGCCTAAGCGATTAGAGCCGTGCATTCCTCCAGCAACTTCTCCTGCGGCAAAGAGGCCCGGAACACCGACAGCTGCGGCAGTATCTGGTTCAACCTCAACGCCGCCCATGACGTAGTGACAGGTAGGACCGACTTCCATGGCCTCCTTAGTTATATCAACTCCAGCAAGTTCAAAGAATTGGTGCCACATTGAAGGTAGGCGCTTTTTAATAACTTCGGCTGGTAAGCGCTTAGAAACATCGAGAAAAACACCGCCATGTTGCGTGCCTCGCCCTGCTTTAACTTCAGAATTTATTGCGCGAGCAACCTCATCGCGAGGTAAGAGTTCAGGTGGGCGTCGATTGTTATCTTGATCTAGATACCAGCGATCTGCTTCCTCCTCATTATCGGCATACATCTCTTTGAAAACGCTTGGGATGTACTTAAACATGAAGCGTTCACCGAGTGAGTTTGTGAGAATTCCGCCTTCACCACGTACTGATTCTGTAACTAAAATTCCGCGTACAGAAGGTGGCCAGACCATTCCCGTAGGATGAAATTGTAAGAATTCCATGTCAATTAAGTTCGCGCCAGATTTAAGGGCAAGGGCATGGCCATCGCCGGTGCCCTCCCAAGAGTTAGAAGTAATTTTAAAAGTTTTCCCAACGCCACCTGTAGCAATAATTACTGCCGGAGCCTCGAATAAAACTTCATTACCGTTTTCTCGCCAGTATCCATATGCGCCAGCAATTTTATTTCCTTCTTTAAGAATTTCCGTAATGGTTAATTCCGCAAAAACTTTGATATGGCTTTCAGCATCGCCATTTTCTTTTGCATCGATTTGTTGCAAAGCAACAATCCGTTGTTGCATCGTACGAATTAACTCAAGTCCAGTGCGATCTCCAACGTGAGCTAGGCGGGGGTATTCATGGCCACCAAAGTTACGTTGACTAATTTTTCCTTCTTTAGTGCGATCAAATAACGCGCCCCACACCTCAAGTTCCCAGATTCGATCTGGGGACTCTTTGGCATGTAGTTCAGCCATTCGGTAGTTATTTAGGAACTTTCCACCGCGCATTGTGTCGCGAAAGTGCACTTGCCAGTTGTCCTTATCATTAACATTTCCCATTGATGCCGCAGCACCGCCTTCTGCCATAACGGTATGAGCTTTGCCAAATAGTGATTTGCACACAATGGCAACTCGAAGACCTGCCTCGCGCGCTTCAACTGCAGCACGAAGACCTGCGCCACCTGCGCCAATTACAACGACGTCATACCTATGTTTTTCAAGGGTTTTCATTGGTTTCTCTCTTTAGAATAAGTAGAAGTTAGTCCAGGCGCCAGATGCAACTTGGCGAACATAGATATCGGCGAACGCAACTGCAAAAAGTGAGATCCAAGCGAAGGTAGGGTGCTTGTGATTTAAAATCGAAACCCAGGTCCAAGCCTTGTAGCGAATTGGGTGCTTTGAAAAATGCTTCAGGCGGCCACCAATTGTGTGGCGACAGGTGTGACAAGAAAGAGAGTACATCCAAAGCATTGATGCGCTAAAGAGTAAGACTAAAGTTCCGACACTTAAATGACCCCATTGTTTCTCTGGATTCCTAAGAGCCAAAATTGCGTCATATGTAAGTATCACGTTAAAAACTAAGCCCGCATAAAAAAACCAGCGGTGAGCATTTTGAATAATTAGCGGAGCGCGAGTTTCGCCAGTATATTTTTCATGTGGTTCAGCGACTGCGCAGGCAGGTGGGGAGAACCAAAATGACCGGTAATAAGCCTTGCGGTAGTAGTAGCAAGTCATTCGGAAACCAAGAGGAAATATTAAAATAAATAAAGCTGGCGATATTCCGATTCCAAAGTACTTATTATTGAATGGTTGTCCTAAAAGTGATGAGCCCTCAATGCATGCTGTCGTAAGACACGGTGAATAAAATGGTGAAATTAGTGGTTCTGCAAAGTAATACTTATTTTCGAATGCTCGGAAGGTCGCATAGATAACGAAACTAAATAGAACGGTAAAAGTAATCGCTGGTTGCAACCACCAACGATCGGTTCTAAGAGTTCGTTCTTTTATCTTTGCTCGGGATGAAGAAAATACGCCAGTAGCCATAGGGTCATTTTGGTCGGCTATTTGAATCTATGCCAGGTCCATATCCCTATATGGGTTATGAAATCCCCCACACGCTTAAAATCAATAAAAATGGCGGAGGGCGTGGGATTTGAACCCACGAAACTTTCGTTTGCCGGTTTTCAAGACCGGTGCACTCGGCCGCTATGCGAGCCCTCCGTGGGCAAACTTACCCTTTAAATAGTTAAGCGGGCAATTCCAGAAGAGCCTCGATCACGATTGCCACACCGTCATGATGGTGGGCGTCGGCCACAAACTTTGCATGTTTTGGGCCATCGGGATGGCCATCTGACATTGCCCAAGATCGCTGCGCCCACTGCAGCATCGAGAAATCATTGGGGTTATCACCAAAGCTAACGCAATCAGCACTTGTTAACCCAGCCCGTTCGGCCATCTTTGCAAGCGTTTGGCCCTTACTAACTCCCAGGGCAGATATTTCAATCAGTGACTCATTTGCATTTGAATGGGTGAAGTTGGCAATGCTCCCCAACTCTCTACTTGAAATCTCTAGCATTTGATCCGAAGTAAATTCATTATTTTCACGATTGCCACATCTAGCTAGCATCTTGAAAGCAGGTTGCGTCATGCGCTCTTCAATTTTTGTCACACCAATGTTATCTAGCCCGATATCCCACTTTGTCATGTATTCGCTTTCACGATGGAATTCATCACCATATTCAATTGCAAAATTTATTCCTGGAAGGTGTTTGCGTAATTTGCCAATAATTTCTAGTTGGATATCGACTGGCATTAACCATTGTTCGAGTACTTTTTCATTCATCAAGTCATACAAAATTGCGCCGTTCGCGCAGATAGCATTTCCGAAACCAAAGGCATCGCGAATTTCTCTCATCCAACGAGGAGGCCTCCCAGTAATAAAAAAGATTTCAATTCCAAGTTGGTGTGCCTTAGTAAAAGCTGAAATGGTCCGATCTGAAACTGGGCCGAGATAAGGAACGATCGTTCCATCTAGATCAGTCGCAATCAATTTTGGACGATTACCTGAAATCATAAAGTTGGCACCAAGGCATCGACGCCCAAAAATGGACGAAGCGCCATTGGAACATTAACTGATCCATCTTTATTCTGGTGATTTTCAAGTATGGCGACGATCATTCTTGGTACGGCAACTAGGGTGCCATTAAGTGTTGCTACAGGCTTGGTTGCGCCCTCTTCGCGATACCTAATATTTAGGCGGCGTGCTTGAAATTCAGTGCAGTTTGAAGTGCTTGTGACTTCACGGTAGGCGCCCTGTGTCGGAATCCAAGCCTCACAATCAAATTTGCGTACGGCACTTGCGCCAAGGTCACCAGAAGCAACATCAATAACCCTGAATGGAATTTCCATCGCTTTTAAGAAGTCTTTCTCCCACTCGAGTAGGCGTAAATGCTCGGCTTTTGCATCCTCTGGTTTAATAAATGAAAACATTTCAACTTTATCAAATTGATGAACTCGGATAATCCCCCGAGTATCCTTACCGTATGTTCCTGCCTCGCGGCGGAAGCAAGATGAATAACCCGCATATCTGATCGGTAAATTTTCGACGATTTCATCCATGTGATAAGCCGCCAATGGAACTTCACTTGTTCCGACCAAATAAACATCGTCCTCTTCTAAATGATAAACATTTTCTGCAGCTTGTCCGAGAAATCCAGTTCCTTCCATCGCCGCGGGATTAACCAGCACGGGTGGAATAACTGGGATAAAGCCAGCCTTTACCGCAGATGAGATTGCAAAATTTACAAGGGCAAATTCCAACATAGCGCCCGGGCCCGTTAGGTAATAGGAGCGAGAACCTGCAACTTTTGCCCCGCGCTCAGTGTCTATCGCTTTAAGAATTTTACCTATTTCAACATGGTCTTTAGGTTCAAAACCTTCGCCGACAAAGTCTCGTGGCTTTCCAATCTCCTCAATCACTATAAAGTCTTCTTCGCCACCGACAGGTGCTTCGAGGTCAATAGCATTTGATATTCTTAAGAGCAGCTCGCGAGCGCTTGTCTCTAACTCCCCACGTTTGGCATCTGCCGCTTTCACGCGATTCGCTAACTCTTTTGCATTCTCTAGAAGCGCGGCTTTCTCCTCGCCCTTAGCAGCCCCTACGGCTTTAGAAAGTATGTTCTGTTCAGCACGCAATTTTTCGAATTCACTAATTGCTTGACGGCTTACCTCGTCAGCTTTCAGCAGTAGGTCCACAACAGCGACATCCTCACCACGAACTTTTTGTGAATGACGAATTGCTTCAGGGTTTTCCCGGAGGGTTTTTAAATCAATCACGTGTGCAAGCCTATCTATTTACTTTTGCCAACACGGGGATATGAGCCAAGGAAACGAATATCTTCACAAATTTTACGAACACCCTCTACGGCCGCCGCAACTTTTGGTTCTTCGATATGTCCTTCAGCATCAATAATGAAATGGTAGTGACCAAGTTCGCGCCCTGTAGGTCGAGATTGAATAAAAGTTAAGTTGACGTCCTGTTTTGCAAACTCGGTGAGAATTTCGAGCAATGCTCCAGCATGATCAATACCGATGAAGGCGACAAGTGATGTTCGGTCGTTGCCAGTTGGCCTTGGCGTAACGCCAGGTTTTTGGGCAACTACAAACCTTGTAACCGCTCCGTTGTTATCGCCAATATCTTTTGCAATAACTTCAAGCTCGTAATTTTTTGCCGCAATCTTGGATGCGATTGCTGCATCATAGTTTCCAGATATTAACCCTTGGGCAGCCGCGGCTGTTGAAGACATCTCAATAATTTCCACTTGCGGATAATTCTTAGCAATATAGGCGCGGCATTGGGATTCTGCATGGGGATGGGTTGCAATACTTCTTATTGGTTTTTCCGCATTTCCTGGCAAGACCATTAAGGAAAATGAAACTGGAAGGGTTGTTTCAGCGGTCACAACCAGTGGTGATCCGACGGCTAGCTCATCAAGAGTTCTTGAAACAACTCCTTCGACGGAATTCTCAATTGGGACTAATACTTTTTCTGCCTCGCCATTCCGAACTGCACCAAGCGCCGCCGTCACATTTGAATACGGAATAAGGATGTCTGACTCTTGGGTTATTCCACGGAGCGCCGCTTCAGTAAATGTCCCAGCTGGCCCAAGATAGGCATACGTTGTCATTGGCTAAGAGTAACCGAGCCAACTCGCTCCTTGTTAACGGTATTTTTTGAAGAACTCGCTCAATAGCGCAGCACATTCGATTTCTTTGACACCAGATATTACTTCAGTTCGATGTGGTGACCTTGGGTCACGCAAAATATCCCAAACCGAGCCAACTGCACCAGCTTTTTCATCCCATGCCCCGAAAACCAAAGTTTTAATTCGAGATTGCGCAATTGCTCCTGCGCACATTGCACAAGGTTCAAGGGTTACGACAATTGTGTGGCCAGCTAATCGCCAGGCACCATTTTTTTCTGCGGCTTCACGTATTGCGACAATTTCGGCATGAGCGCTGGGATCATTATCTACTTCTCGTCGATTTCTTCCACTCCCTACCAGTTCGCCTTCAGCGCTAAATATAAGTGCGCCAACTGGTACATCTCCGGATGCGAGTGCTGATTCCGCAATTTTTATCGCCTGCAACATCTCCTTTTCAAAATTTTTACTTATTAACGTCAACTTTTAACCACTGAATTTTCCTAAGGTAATTCGTAAAGTTCAGCAAATTCATTTCCAAAACCAAGCTTGGAAGCTATGGCATCCAATTGCTCGTCAGGGAAAAGTTCAGGGTCATCACATAGCGCTTCGAGTTCCATTGCGCTCATCCCAAGATCTGAAAGCAGTTCAACATCGCCTCCTGGTTGCGATTCATCATCTTCTTCCGGAAAGGGGAGGTCCAACATCTCAAGTAAATCTGATGCCAAATCAGACTCAAGCGAATAAGTAACATCGCTGATCATCATTTGCATATGTGAACCAAGAGCGCGAGCAACAATAAAGAAATCTTCTTCTATGGCGATAAGGGCCAGGGCGCCCCCGTTAGTAGCCTGGGAATTCAATTGATCCATAATTGAACCAAGGTCTCTTGTGTGAGTTAGTTCTGCCACATTCCAGCGACCCTCTTCGTGCCACGCAATAACCCCAAAATCTTCAGCCATTGCACTCACCTCCGATTCGCTAATTCTTACTATCTCAGGGCTTTATCTTGACACTAAAGAGGGCGAGCGACAAGCCCTTACGGCGCGAGTAAGGTATGCGTCGTGAAGATACACGTTGCGAACCATCCATTGCTTGCTCATAAGTTGACAGTGCTTCGAGATGAAAAAACGAACTCACCAACTTTTCGCCAGTTAACCGAAGAGATTGTTACTTTATTGGCTTATGAAGCCACTCGAGAAGTTCGCACAATTCCAGTGACAGTTAAAACTCCTGTTGCAATGGCAAATGGTGTAGAACTCACCAAACCAAAACCAGTTGTTGTTCCAATATTGCGTGCTGGTTTGGGAATGCTTGAGGGAATGACTCGTTTAATGCCGACCGCCGAAGTTGGTTTTCTCGGAATGATTCGCGACCATGACACGCTTCAACCTTCTACTTACGCCAATCGCTTACCAGATGATTTAACTGGTCGTCAGTGCTACATATTGGATCCTATGCTTGCAACTGGCGGAACCTTAATTGCGGCAATTAATTATTTACTTGAACGGGGCGCAACGGATATAACTGCAATAACTATTTTGGCCGCGCCAGAAGGTATTGCGCTCTTGGAGAAAGAATTTGCTGGCAGAAACTTGCCGATTACAATTGTTACTGGCGCTCTAGATGAAAAACTAAATGAAAAGGGATATATCGTCCCTGGACTGGGTGATGCTGGCGATCGTTTATATGGAGTTGTTTAGTAAGTGGCATCAACAAGTCCGGGATATGGCATAACAATCCGAGTCGAAGGTCCGCCTTCCGCTCAACCTGTTGCCGCAGTTACAACTGCCATTACAGCAGCCGGCGCTACCATTACCGCTTTGGATGTTGTTGAATCATTTTTAGACCATGTTGTTATTGATGTTACCTGCGATGCAATCGATGCCCAGCATGCCGAGGCAATTACTGCTTCAATCGATAGCCGGCCAGAACTTACCGTTCGCAACGTAAGTGATAGAACTTTTCTGCTCCATCTAGGCGGGAAGATTGAAATTCAATCTAAGGTTCCACTGAAAACTCGTGATGATTTATCTCGTGCCTATACGCCAGGCGTCGCCAGAATTTCGCAAGCTATCGCTGCCGATAAATCAGATGCTCGTCGATTAACAATAAAACGAAATACTGTCGCGGTTGTTACCGATGGCTCGGCAGTTTTAGGTCTGGGAAATCTTGGCCCAGAGGCTGCGCTTCCGGTTATGGAAGGTAAAGCTGCGCTTTTTAAACGTTTTGCAGATGTTGATGCCTGGCCAGTTTGCTTAGACACCCAGGATGTCGATGAGATTGTTCGGACCATACAAATTATTGCTCCAGTTTACGGAGGCATAAATCTCGAAGATATTTCGGCGCCCAGATGTTTCGAAATAGAGCGAAGATTGCGTGATTTATTAGATATTCCAGTCTTTCATGATGACCAACATGGAACCGCAATTGTTGTGTTGGCTGCACTTACAAATGCTTTAAAGTTTGTAAAGAAAGATCTAGCTAGCGTAAGAATCATCATGAGTGGTGCTGGTGCTGCGGGAACTGCAATTGCTCGGTTACTAGTAGCCAGCGGTGCGAAAAATATTATCGGTTTTGATAAGGATGGATTAGTTGCTGAACACAAAGTCGGTGACGAACAGATGCGTACCTGGTTCGTTGATAATTGTGCTCCAGGTGAATTTCATGGAAATATCTCGGAGGCAATGGTTGGGGCCGACATTTTCATTGGAGTAAGCGCGCCAAATGTTTTGACTGAAACTGATGTAGCAGTTATGGCCGATGGGGCAATTGTTTTTGCACTCGCAAACCCAGATCCCGAAATTGATCCAATAATTGCTCGTAAATATGCAGCTGTCGTGGCCACGGGAAGAAGTGACCAGCCAAATCAGATCAATAATGTGCTCGCATTTCCCGGAATTTTTCGTGGGCTGTTAGATGGCCGAATAACTAAGATTACTGATGCCATGCTAGTCGCCGCAGCAGAAGCCATCTCTTCGTGCGTCAGCTCAGAGCAGTTAAATGCCAATTACATCGTGCCTAGTGTTTTCGATACTCAAGTTGTTTCAAAGGTTGCTGAAGCGGTGAAATTGTTAGGAAAATCTAACGCTTAAATAGCCGAGATTGTCCGCCAGCCAATACTCCAACGTAAGTCATTGCAATCCCCGAGACTAAGTACCAGGTAACTTGGTTGCCATTAGTCGGTGAAAAGAAATCAATTGCCAGAGATCCAACCAGTGTCCCACCAACGCTAAAGAGCGTAAATGTCAGGACTCCAAGGTGCTGAACAATTGTTGACGTGAAGGCAATATAAATTACGCCGACAGTTCCCCCGGTATAAATCCACCAAGGCCCGCTAGGCAAGGACACAATCGCATTTCCTTTAATTAGGAGGAGCGCAAATAATAAAATTACCAACATAGAAGTTCCCATTATGAAATTTAGAAGCGAAGTTGTGAAGCTTGCCCTGGAATACTCGTTTATCTGGCCGTTAAGGGCGCGCTGGACACCGACTAACATTCCGGCAATTACTGCTAGAAAAAGAGCCACAACCGAAAATGAAGCAACGGAAATTCGATCTAAGACTGAAAGCAGTACTGCTAAAACTGTGATCAATGCCGCTGCTACTCGCCGCCTGGAAATAAGTTTCTTTCCGCCTCCCGTTAACCCAATCCGGTCTACAACCAAAGACATAGCCGTTTGACCTGCGATTGAGGCCACTGAATAGAGAGCAACGCCAATGAGTGGAACAACTTGAGTCTGCAGTGCAACGAAACTGCCCCCTAGGACACCTGCAAAAAGCCGCCACCTTGGAATTTGTTTTGCTGCCACCGCACTTCGCAAATTTCTCGCTCCTCGTTTAATTGACGAATTAAATGGAGCGATTACAGAAATAACAATTAAGCCTGAACCAAACGAAACAAGTGCTGCCTCAATGCTGTTACCCAGTAGATGTGAAAGTTCGCCATTCGCACGGGACTGAAGGGCAATCATCACACCGGAAATAGTCGCCAACACTTCGAGTCGGGCGACTTGTGCATGGGAGCTCTTAATTTTCCAACTCCTCTAACCGCGAATTTGCCAAGAGCCAAGCTTCTTCAGTATGGGATCTGCATGTAATTCTAGTAGCCAATTCCTCCATAATTAAAGACAATTTCTCATGATCGAAGGCGAGTTCTTCCTGCTTGCTTTCAAGTTCTAGAATTTCCGAATCTAGTTTGGTTATCTGCCTTTCAGATTTTGCTATTTCTTTTTTTACCTCGCGTATTTCAAGAATTTTTGAAGTTTTGTTTTTAGAAACAGTCGTCGGATTATTTGACGGTACCTGTGCTCGAAGTCTTAAATATTCATCAATGCCCCCGGGTAAATCTCGCAATTTCCCATCTCCGAGCAGCCCAACAAATCCATCACATACCCGCTCTAGGAAATATCTATCGTGGGAAATAACTAGAAGTGTTCCTCCAAACGAATCAAGCAAGTCCTCTAGCGCTGTAAGGGTTTCGACATCAAAATCATTTGTCGGTTCATCGAGCAATAAAACGTTGGGACTGTCCATCAATAGGCGAGTTAATTGCAATCTGCGCCGCTCGCCACCCGACAACTCCCCAACTGGAGTCCACTGTAAATCAGTGTTAAATCCCAGTTTTTCGCAGAGCTGACTGGCCGTAAGTTCTTTTCCATTTCCAAGTTGCACTTGGTTGGCAATCTTTTCGACAGCTTCTAATACCCGCCAACTTGGGTCTAGCTCTTCTAAATGTTGCGACAAGAGTGCGGCTTTTACTGTGACACCCGTTGTTATTTTCCCGGCAGAAACCTTGATTTGCCCCAATAGTGCGCGAATTAAAGTTGTTTTTCCGGCGCCATTTACGCCAACAATCCCGATGCGATCGCCTGGCCCTACATTCCAATACAGTCCATCCAAGATTGGCTTATCGCCAATTTTTATTGATGCTTGATGGATCTCAAATACGGTATTGCCGAGTCTATTAGCCGCGAAATTTAGAAGTTCAGTTTCATTTCTAGGTGGCGGTTCATTTGCAATTAGCGTGTTTGCGGCCTCGATTCGGAATTTTGGCTTTGCGGTTCGGGCCGGAGCGCCGCGGCGCAACCAAGCCAGCTCTTTTCGAATTAACATGTTGCGCTTACCATCTTCAACTGTTTCTTGCCTAGCCCGTTCTGCTTTTGAAAGTACATAGGCGGAGTACCCGCCCTCGTAGGCTAAAACTTTGCCATCGACTACTTCCCAAATTTGTTCGGATACCTCATCAAGGAACCAGCGATCGTGAGTTATTACCACGACGGCCAATTTTGTTGTGCGTTTTATATAACTAGCCAACCACGAAACCCCTTCGACATCTAGATGATTTGTTGGTTCATCCAAGAGCACCAGGTCAAAATCTCCAATTAGGAGTTTGGCTAAATTAACTCGGCGTCGTTCTCCGCCGGAAAGTTGAGAAATCTTTCGATCCAATAATTCTTCGCTAAACCCGCCGAAGAGACCATTCAAGACTTCGCGAACTTTTACATTGCCAGCCCATTCATGAACTTCTGTTTCGCCTAGTACTACATCTCTTACAATTGCGTCTTCATCAACATCGTCGGCTTGACTCAGGATTCCAATATTTACCGAGCCTGCTTTTGCGATACGTCCAGCATCGGGACTTTCACTTCCTGCCATAATTTTCAAAAGTGTACTTTTCCCGCCGCCATTTCTTCCGACGATTCCTATCCGTTCGCCCTCATTTACGCCCAAGGAAACACCCTCTAGCAGGGGTCGGATATCGAAAGCCTTGGAGACTGCTTCAAGATTCAATAAATTTCGCCCGGCCATTGTCCAAGAGTATTTGACGATTGCTAGAGTAGGTAAATGGCTGTTACCGATAGAAAATATGCGCTCGATCTTGATTCGAAAGACCCTCTTGGCAAGTTTCGATCTGAGTTTGTAATCGAAGAGAACGAAATATGCTACCTCGATGGCAATTCACTTGGCCGCTTGCCTCATAAAACCATTAAAGCCATAAATGATTATCTGCTCAACGACTGGGGAGCCAAAGTTGTCGAGGGTTGGAGTGAGTGGATCGAGGAGCCGTTTACCACTGGCGACTTATTGGGAAGAGCAACTCTTGGAGCAGCTTCGGACCAAGTCTTGGTAACCGATACTACTTCAGTTAATTTCTACCAGCTAGCGGGTGCTGCGCTTGCTGCAAGGCCAGGTCGTAAAACCATTATTATTGATGCCGCGAACTTTCCTACCGATAGATATATCTTGCAGGGTTATGCCAAGCAACAGGGTCTCAACTTAATTGTTATTGACAATGAAGACCCAGAAATTTCTGAGCATGAGCGAATAACGCCGGAAATCCTGGAAAAATATATGAGCGAGGATGTTGCATTTGTTTCATTCGAAGTTATTCAGTATCGCGCGGGGGCAAGAAATAACATCCGTGCGATCACAGATCTCGCACGTAAATATGGAGCACTCACTATTTGGGATTGCAGCCATGCGATTGGCGCCATCGACCTCCAATTCGATGCAGATGGCATAGACCTCGCCGTTGGCTGTACTTATAAGTTTGGAAGTGCTGGCCCGGGAGCGCCTGGCTGGCTTTATGTTTCCAAGCGGATCCAAAATGAATTGCAGGTTCCAATTCAGGGCTGGCACGCTCAGGAACATCAATTTGAAATGGGCGCGAATTTTAAGAAGGCTCCCGGCTTAGCTGGATTTCAAATTGCAACACCATCCATCATTGCTCTTCGTTCAGTTCAAACTTCATTTGGAATTATTGAAGAAGCTGGAATAAAAAATATCGAAGCTAAATGTGCAACTGGAACTCAAATGATGATTGAGCTTTTTGATGCTTGGCTGGCTGATCTAGGATTCATTCTCAATACACCCAGGGATGCTATGTTGCGTGGCGGTCATGTTTCTCTAGTACACCCAGAGGCCAAGAGAATTGCTTTTGCATTACGACAATTTGCAAATGTGATTCCTGATTACCGAGCTCCAAACTCAGTTAGATTGGCAATCTCTCCTCTTCAGAATTCGTACGTAGAAATCTGGGATGGCTTTCAGAGGCTTAGAGACTTAGTTTCGACTCGTCAATATGAGAAGATTTCGAATACCGATTCAAAAGTTACGTAGTTTTTTAAATCTTTACAGTAACTGCATTTTCTAGCCAAGAAATAATTTCAGTTGTTGGTGTTCCTGGTGTAAATATTTCGCCAACCCCCATACTTTTCAGCACAATCTTGTCGGCTTCTGGAATAATTCCGCCGCCAAAAACCACGATATCTTCAGCTTTACTTTCTCTAAGTAATTTCATAATTCTTGCAAAAATTGTCATGTGCGCGCCGGAAAGAATAGAAAGTCCGATTGCTTGAACATCTTCCTGAATAGCGGTCGCAATGATTTGTTCTGGACTTTGGTGGAGGCCAGTATAAATAACTTCACATCCAGCATCTCGTAGCGCTCGAGCAACTACTTTCGCACCACGGTCATGGCCATCTAAACCAGGCTTAGCCACAACCACACGAATAGGTACTGGTCGAGACATTTTAGACATGACCACAACTTATCATGGGAAATATGTCGTAGGGTTTGGCGCATGAGTCAACCCGATCGCACCCAGCTTTTAGCCGAAGTCCAAAGCGGGGATCGTCAGGCTCTTGCTAGGGCAATAACCTTAATAGAAAATGATCCCACTACTTTTACTCTTCCAAAAAGTGGATCAACTGCCCAGATAGTTGGAGTCACTGGTGCTCCAGGGGTGGGTAAATCCACCACTGTTGACGCGTTACTTAAATTGCTTAGAGCTAAAAAATTAAGTATTGCTGTGCTGGCGGTTGATCCCTCCTCGCCAATTTCAGGTGGCGCTCTTCTTGGTGATCGAATTCGACTTACTGATCACTTTACTGATTCTGGTGTATTTATCCGATCGCTTGCAACTCGTGGTCACCTTGGAGGTTTAACTGAAGCAACCAGTGCGGTCTTGCAGTTAATTCAATTAGCAAACTTTGATTTTATAATTGTTGAAACGGTTGGTGTGGGACAGAGCGAAGTTGAAGTCATGAGAGTTGTAGATTCTGTGTTGGTCGTGTTGGCCCCAGGTATGGGTGATGGAATCCAAGCATCTAAGGCAGGTTTATTAGAAATTGGTGACATATATTTAGTGAACAAATCAGATCGGGAAGGAGCGAAGCAGACCGCACAAGATATTGAGCGTTCTATCGCAATGTCGCCACCTAAGACTCTTGGTGGCCAATCGTGGACTCCTCCAGTTTTATTGGGAGCCATGCATAACGGGACCGGAATTAATGAACTCATGGAACAAATTCTTGCCCATGGAAAACTTGTGCTTCAGTGATAGAAAGCGCGCACCTAGATTCCTTTGTGAGAGATAACTTGCCAGACCCCTCACTTTGGCCCGATTTAATTTTGGATCATCCATCTGCTACTTATCCGGATCGACTAAATGCAAGTTTTGAGTTGTTAGAGAAAACCATTTTGCTCGTCGGTGCAGAGAAGGCCGCAATCATCGCCTCAGATGGAAAATATAGTTATGGCCAGTTGCTGGATTTAGTTAATAAGTTGGCAAATTATTTGAAATCTCAAGGAGTCCTATCTGGTAATCGAGTTGCGATCCGAGGACCTAATAATGCTATGACAGTTGCTCTCTGGCTTGCGATTTTACGCCTCGGCGCCATTGCAGTAACCACAATCCCATTACAGCGGGCTGCCGAACTAGAAAAAATTGTGGAAGTCGGCAAGATTCAATTTGCCCTTGTCGATCACAGATTTACTGAAGAGTGGAATGCTCTTACTAATTATTCTGGTAGGACCATAATTTTTGGTGGAGAAAATGACTTTCTTCCCGACGTAATGAAACAGAGTCCGATATTTCCAATTTGTGATACTGCATCTGATGATGTTGGCCTATTGGCCTTTACCTCAGGCTCTACCGGAATCCCAAAAGCAACAATTCATTTTCATCGAGATATTCTGGCCATCGCAGATACTTTTTCTAGGCATGTAGTCAAGCCGACTCAGAACGATATTTTTTCTGGAAGCCCTCCAATTGCATTCACATTTGGATTGGGCGGATTGGTCATATTCCCATTTAGGGTTGGTGCAACAACGGTATTACTGGAAACAGCTAGCCCACCAATTTTATTGGACAAGGTTAGTGAACATAGGATTTCTTGTTTGTTTACTGCACCAACCGCGTATCGTGCGATGCTGCCATTGCTTGCTGGAAGAGATATTTCTTCATTACGCCGATGCATCTCTGCCGGCGAACATCTTCCTCTTGCGACCTGGCGTGCCTGGTTTGAAGCAACTGGGCAGAAGTTAATCGATGGCATAGGGGCAACCGAATTGCTCCATATATTTATTTCTTCAAGTGACCATGAGATTATTCCGGGCCTCACCGGAAAGCCGGTGCCTGGATATCTTGCGAAAGTTGTGGATTCCAATTTCGAGGAAGTAGCCGATGGGGAACATGGATTTCTGGCCGTAAAAGGGCCTACTGGTTGTCGCTACCTAAATGATGAGCGCCAGAGCAATTACGTCGTAAATGGGTGGAATTTAACTGGCGATATTTATACTCGCACCGCAGATGGCTATTTCAAATATGAGTCTCGGGCAGATGACATGATTATTTCAAGTGGCTATAACATTGCCGCGCCGGAAGTCGAGAATGCACTTCTCTCACATAAAAGTGTTGCTGAGGTTGCAGTCGTTGGATTGCCGGATGATGCGCGGGGAATGATAGTTACGGCATATGTTGTTCTGCGTCCTGAGTTCATCGCTTCAGAAGTATTGTGTAAGGAATTACAAGATCATGTTAAGAATCAGATTGCCCCATATAAATACCCGAGGTCGCTGTATTTTGTAGATTCTTTGCCGAAAACAACTACTGGAAAACTTCAGAGATTTAGGTTAAAACAAGAAATTTCTGAAGCAGACTAGAAAATTTTTGTGGGTTGCCATTTTCCGAAAACTTTACGTAACTCGCCAACAATTTCTCCAACAGTGGCGTAGGCCTTAATCGCCGCGATTGTCGCAGGAACCACATTTTCATCTGCCTTCGCTGCAGCCAATAGATTCGAAAGTGCCTGAGCTACATCCTTGTTATTGCGCTTAGCACGAAGAGCTTGAAGTGAGGCGACTTGCTCGGACTCACTCTTCGGATTAATTTCGAAAGGTTTAAATGGTGCAGACTCAGATTGAAATACATTTACCCCGACTACCTTCCTATCTCCTGCCTCGATCGCTTTCGTTAATTTATATGAATTCTCTGAAATCTCATTTACGAAATATCCGTTATTGATGCACTCAAGAGCGCCTCCCCTTTTTTCAATATTATTTAGTAATTCCCAGATCTCTTTCTCTAAGGCATCGGTCATACGCTCTAACTCAAAGCTTCCAGCTAAAGGATCTGGGGTATCTAACACGCCGGTTTCAAAGGCAACAACTTGCTGTGTACGTAGGGCAAGTGTTGCTGCTTCTTCTGTTGGCACTCCTAGTGCTTCATCAAATGCAGAGACATGCATGGTTTGAATTCCACCAAGTGCTGCAGCCATCATTTCAATTGAAGTCCGAACTACGTTATTCATTGACTGTTGAGCAGTCAATGAGGAACCAGCAGTGAAAGCAAAAATTCGCAATTTTTCCGAAGCAGGATCCTTAGCTTGGTAGTTTTCGCGCATAAGTTTTGCCCAAACACGTCTTGCCGCGCGAAACTTGGCAATTTCTGGCAGAAAATCAATATTTGAGGAAAGAAATGTAAAGAGCGTAGGTGCCACAAAATCGACAGAAACGCCTCTTCTAATGGCTTCGTCCAAGTATTCGCGAGCATTTGCAAAAGTGAATGCAACTTCTTGCACTGCCGTAGATCCAGCCTCTCGAATGTGATATCCACTCATCGCCAAAGAAACCCATTTTGGTATTTTCGTAGCAATATGCTCAATGACATCGACTGAAAGTTTAAGCCCCGCTTCAGCCGGAAAGATTTGAGTACCTCGGGCAATGTATTCTTTGAGTACGTCGTTTTGAATAAACATACCAAATCTATTTGGATCCACATTTCTTTGTTCTGCGAGCGCGATAAACATCGCGGCCCAGATATAACCAATTGAATTGGCTGTAGTCCGAACTTGGCTTATATTCTCTAAAGGAATTCCATCCATCAAGATTTCAATGTCTGCTAGAGAATCGATGGCAACACCTACTCGGCCTACTTCTCCCAATGAAAGCGGATCGTCGGAATCCAGGCCTAATTGAGTTGGAAGGTCAAGTGCAACGCTAAATCCGGTTAGGCCTTGCTCAAGAAGCATCTTAAATCGGGCATTTGTTTCGGCAGGAGTTCCAAAACCGCCATATTGACCCATTGTCCAAACTCCGGCATCTGGTTTAATTCCTCGAGTGTATGGGTACTCACCTGGATTTTCTAAGACCATTTATTTACCCTCAGCCTCGAGTTGTTGCTTTAAGACTTTCTTAGCAATCTTGCCTGTTGAGTTTAAGGGAAACTCCGAAACAATCCGAAGGTCTTTAGGTTTCTTATACGAAGCCATCCGAGATTTGCAGTGTTCAAGAATTTGAGTTTTAAGCTCCCCGTGATCAACCGTTGAGCTCGGTATAAGAGTAACCATCGCAGTTACGCGCTGACCCCATTCATTGTCATGGATGCCCATTACGGCTACTTCAAGCACATCAGGTATTTCGGCAATTACATCTTCGATCTCCCGAGGGTAAATGTTGTAGCCACCGCTAATAATCATGTCGCCTTTACGGTCTACCAAGTACAACCTATTATCGGCATCGATTCGGCCAAGATCACCAGTGTGCAACCAACCATCGCGGACTGCCTTCGTCACATTTGCATCTTCTCCGGCAGCGCCGTAATAACCACGCATTACGTGATCACCGCGCGTAATGACTTCACCGATCTCTCCCATTGGAACTTCTTTGCCATCTTCATCCACAATCAGAATTTCCACTCCAACACATGGGTTTCCAGCACTTGTGAGTAGCTCTGGATTTTGCGAAAGGCCAAGTGCATGGTCCTGTTCGCTTAAAACTGTTACTGGCGGAATGGCTTCCACAAGTCCGTAGTACTGGACCATTTTGGTGGTAATTTTTTCATGACATTGCTTAATTTGATCTGGTGGCATTGGTGCACCGGCATAGCCGAGCATGCGCAAATTGGCCATCTTTTCTTTGCTGATTCCATCCACCGCTAAAAGTCTGGCGACCATAGTTGGGACCAAGGCGGTTGCATTACCCCCACGATTTTGGATTACATCAATAAATTCTTCTGGATCATATTTTGAAAGCACGATTTGTTTGGCACCAAATGTAAAATATGGGAGAACAAATAGCCCGCTGGTGTGAGTTACTGGACCGGCATGTACCCAACAATCGGTTTCATCTGGGACTCGCATCAAAATATCAGTAATAATATTATTTAAACTTGCAGTTCGGTTTCGATGTGTGCGAATTGCGCCTTTTGGATTTCCGGTCGTACCAGAAGAGTAATTAAGAGAAACAATACTGTCTGGATCAATAGCAGTTGAAAAAGAGTGGGACTCTTGTTTTGCAAGGAATCCTTCATATGGCGTAGTGCCTTCATGTTCCCCGTGGATCAGAATTACGTGATCTACTAATTCCCGAACAGGGGCTGATTCATCCCAAAACTTAGCGTCCATAATTAAAACTTTGGCACCACAATCCTTTGTAATGCGAACCCAGTCATTTGGATGAAGTCGATAATTTAGCGCTACCCGACAGAGACCCGCTGTACTAATACCTAGATCTGTTTCGATATAAGTGCGTTGATTTGATTGTAAGTCGAGCACCCTGTCTCCAGGAGTAAGCCCCAGCGCCTTCAAGCCTCGCGCCAACTGAAAAATACGAGAACCAATTTCACCGAATGTCATTGCCCCTTCAGAACTCTCAACCGCAATTCGATCGCGATACCTCCGACTTGACCTTGCTACGAGTGTCCCAACATCCATTAGTGCGTGCTCCGATCGTGTGAATTTAATGAACTAGCTGGTGGGGAGTAGGCAATATCGAGTACCCAAACCCCGTCTGGTAAGACTGTTAACGGGTTAATATCTAACTCGCTTCCAATAGGCCAATCAACAACTGCATCCGTAATTCTCAGCACAGTTTCTATGAATGCCTCGCGATTTGAAGGTAAGCCACCACGTGCCCCAGCAAAAAGAATTGAGAGTCTTGTTTGATCAATCATTTCATTGACTATTTGTGCATCGACGGGGAGCAAGCGAATGGATACATCAGAGATAACTTCTGTCAATATCCCTCCAACTCCAATCGTCAAAACTTTCCCAAGCGAGCTTGAGGTAATTCCAACTAGTGTTTCAACTCCTTTAGGAATATATGTCTCAACTAAAACTTTATTGGATTCAGATTTATTAGAACTAAGGTGCGACAATCTTTCATAAGTCTCGAGTGCGTTATCCTCTTGGATATCAAGGGCTACGCCACCTGCCTCGCTTTTGTGGAGCAACCCCGGTATTACGGCTTTCATAACTGAGCGGCCACCAACAGTTTTAACAGCGCCTAGGACGCTGCTTGAGTCGCTAACTACAAGAGACAGTGGAACTGGAATTCCCGTGGTCGATAGTGCGGCCTTCAATTGATCTTCGGTAACTTGGTCAGCAGGCGTGGCAAGTGGCTGGCAAAGCGGAGAACGGCTGACTTTTCTGGCAACTTTGGTCGAAGTGCGTAGAATTTCAAGAGCTCGTACTGCGCGTTCTGGGGTTGGAAAAACTGGAAGCTTTGCAGCCTTAAATAATTTATCCGCTTCTGGGGCCAGTGACTGCGAACCAGTTCTGGCAACAACTACTGGAATTTCTCGTACTGCGCGTACTGCGCTTAGAGCATTTGCAATTCTTTCAACATCACTGCCAACAAGTACGCAAAAAGTGGCAACGATCGCATCGACTTCTGGATCTTTCGTCAACACTTCGACGCAACGCTCAAATAGATCTGGAGCCGACATGACAGCGGCTGTCACATCGACCGGGTTCGATGTGTTCCCATAGCTAGGAACTATTTCATCCAATTCTTTAGTTGTTTGCGCTGAAAGTTTCGCGAGCGTCAAGCCATATTTTTCTAAGGCGTCGGTGCCAAGAATTCCGCTTCCGCCTGAAGTCGTGATGATGGCTACTCGATTTCCTGTCATAGAAACTTTGCTTGCAAATATGCTTCCAGCATCCAAAAGGTGTTCAACATCATCTACTCTGACCGCACCTGAGGAACTAATCGCAGCATCGATTACTCGGTCCTCCGTAGCCAGCGCTCCTGTATGAGAAGCTGCTGCTTCGGCGCCAGCGGCTGAGCGACCGGATTTCAATATCGCCGTAGGTTTCTTTGCTGCAATTTCATATAAGGCATCAATATCAGTAAGAGATTCGGCGTACATTAAAATCGCGTCGACATTTGTGTCATCGGCTAGAACCTTGGCAACTTCAAGCGCAGTTACATCTGCCTCATTTCCAGTCGTAACTACGTAACCAATTGGCAAACTCCGATCGACCGCCAGAGAGTAGATGCCATATCCAAGCGCACCAGATTGGCTCACTAGTGCGATGTTTCCGGCTTCAAGTGGAGTCGTTGGTCCGGAGAAAACGGGAGAGAATGTTGCGGCTAACTTTGAACTGCCCCCTACAGAACCAATGCAGTTAGGGCCAACTAATCTCATCCCTGATTTCTTCGCAATTTTTAGCAATTCCATTTGTGCAATTGCGCCTTGCTCGTCTGCTTCGGCGAAGCCAGAGGACATTACAATAGCCACGCCTACACCGGCCTCGGCGCAATCTTCCACGGCGCTCTTAACAAAATTTGCCGGAACCATTATTAGTGCCAAATCAATTTTTCTCTTAATATCTTTCACATTTTCAATTACATTTAATCCTAAAATACTTCCGCCTTTTGGATTAACAGGAAAAATTTCGCCAGTAAACCCATACTTCTGTAAGTATTCCAACGGAAGCCTGCCCATTGCACCAACGCGCTCGGTGGCCCCGATAATTGCAACCGTCTTTGCTGCCCAGAGTGCGGAAATTGAATTGCTCAAAGGTTTGCGACTCCCTCAATTTCTAAAAGAGCTTGCTCATCCCAGAGGCGAGTTACGCCGACCAAAGTCATTGCTGGAAAGTTCTTGCCGATTAGTCGCTGCCAAATCTCTCCAATTTCACGAGAATTTGCCCGATAATCCGCAGGATCTACAGCATATATATTTAATTTAACAAGCTGGTCTGGAGTTCCACCGGCTTCGCTAAGTGCGGTTAAAAGATTTGTCATTACTTTTTCGAATTGCTCAACAATTCCACTGCCTTCTATGACTCCCTCTTTGTTTAGTGAAGTTTGTCCGGCAAGGAAGACAATTTTGCCACCATCTACGACAACTGCATGGGAGAACCCAATAGCCGGGGCTAAATTTTCTGGGTTAATTTTCTTCGCCGACATATTATTCTCCTTTTATAATTTCTGCTTGGCCAGTTACATTTGGTTTGGCAATATATGCAATTGCTGCTGCTGCAACTTCGTGGGGGGTTAGGAACCTAGCGCCAGGAAGTTTAGCAACTAGCGCTGCTTTAACATCTTCGAAATTTTTTCCTGTTCTCTTTGCGGCTGCCTCAAGTGATCGCATGGTCAATGGGGTGTCAACATAACTTGGGCAAACTGCATTCACTGTGATGCCATGCTTCGCTAACTCAGCTGCTGCGGATCGAACCAAGCCAATCACTCCATGTTTTGCGGCGGTATAAGCTGAAACATTTGCCTCGCCTTCAAGGCCGGCTGTGCTTGCAATGACAATTACTCGGCCAAATCCAGCGGCCTTCATTGTTGGAACACATGCACGCAAATACTGAAACGGCGCAGTCAAATTTATGGCGATTGAATCTTCCCAAATCTTGTTAGTGGTATTTTCAATTGGGGCTGCGCTGCCATCGCCGGCATTTAAAATTAGAACATCGATTCCACCCCAAGCTGAAACGACATTTGATATTGCATCTTCCGCGCTTTGCGGGGCAGTAACATCCGCAGGAATTATTAAAGTCTTATTTGAACGTCCAGCAACAATTGTTTCTAAATCGCTGGCAGTTCTTGCCGTAAGAGCCACGCTATGTCCGGCATCCAAGAGCTGGACTGCAATTTGCTCGCCAATTCCGCGGCTTGCGCCGGTAACAAGAACTCGAAGAGGGGTATTGCTCATGAATTCTCCGTTCATTTGCAAATCAGTTTCGAATTTGGGCTTTCGTATTTCTTCCGATAGGCAATAATACGCTATATGAACCAGAGAGAAGTAATCATTGCTGAGGCAGTCCGAACCCCTTTTGGCAGGTATTTTGGCGGACTAGCAAAAGTCAGGCCCGATGATTTGCTGGGTTTTACCCTAAAAGCTCTCGTTGCAAAAATTCCAAAACTTGATCTAACGCGAATTGATGATGTAATGATCGGTGATTCAAATGGCGCCGGTGAAGACAACCGAAATGTCGCAAGAATGGGTTCGTTGTTGGCAGGGTTTCCTGACACCGTGCCAGGCGTCACAATAAATAGATTGTGTGGTTCAGGAGCAGAAGCAATAATCCAAGCCTCACGTGCAATTCGAAGTGGTGATAGTGATTACATAATCGCTGGTGGTGTCGAAGTTATGAGTAGAGCACCATGGATTGTGGAACGCACAAGTAAGGAAGAACCTGAGGAGCCAATTTATAACCAATCAACGGTTGGTTGGCGAATGACAAATCCGCTGTTCCCGCCACAATGGACTAGAAGTCTCGGCCGTTGTTCCGAGGAGGTAGCGGAGCGATTCAATATTTCAAGACAGGCTCAGGATGAATGGGCCCACCGATCGCATCAACTTGCTTCGGATGCTTGGCGTAAAAATCTTCATAGCGAATTTGTAACACCATTTGGCGAGGTGATAATTGATGAATCAATTCGAGCAGATGGAACTTTAGAAAAATTGTCCGCGCTGCCTTCTGTTTTTTCTGAATCTGGCGCCGGCACTGCTGGAAATTCTTCTCCGCTAAATGATGGCAGTGTTGCGATGTTAATCACCGATAGCGCGGGATGTAAGAATTTAGGACTCGCTGGAATCGGGCGAGTTCTTGGAGCTCAAGTCACAGCGACGACACCAAATGAGTTTTCCCTTGCGCCAATATCTGCAATTCATAAAGTCCTGGCTCGTGCTGGTAAAAAAATTAGTGACGTTAAAGTTTGGGAGATCAATGAAGCGTTCGCCTCAATGGTTCTAACTGTTTTGCACGAAATCCCTGAAATCAGCGTAGATAAAGTGAATGTGAATGGGGGTGCTATTGCCATCGGGCATCCAGTTGGGGCTTCTGCGGCGCGAGTCATAGTTGATTGTGCCCGTGAATTAAAACGACAGGGTGGCGGAATTGGTATTGCTGCGGCATGTATCGGGGTTGGACTTGGCGTCGCTGTTGTAATTGAAGTGAAAGGGTAAAGTGCTCACATGATTGAGATTAAAGATTTCACAGATGTGACGTATTCCGTTGATTCAAAGGTAGGAATTATCACGATAAACCGTCCTGATCGTTACAACGCCCTTCGTGGACGCACTGTCGATGAACTTCTTGCAGCATTTAAGTATGCCTGGGTAGATCAGAGCGTTGGAGCAGTTATTTTTACTGGTGCTGGTGAGAAAGCATTTTGTACTGGCGGTGACCAAAAGGAACGTGCTGCTACTGGTGGTTATGGTGAGACTGAAACAGGAATGTTTGAAATCGAATCTCTACACAAATTAATCCGGGCAATTCCAAAACCTGTAATTGCTGCAGTAAATGGCTTTGCAATCGGCGGGGGTCATGTTTTGCACGTTCTCTGTGATCTTTCAATCGCATCGACAAATGCGAGATTTGGCCAAGTAGGTCCGCGCGTTGGATCATTTGATGCCGGCTTTGGTTCAGCTTACCTAGCTCGTGTTGTCGGCGAAAAGAGGGCTCGTGAAATTTGGTTCTTATGCGAACAGTACGATCCAGAAACTGCAGAGCGCTGGGGATTAGTAAATAAAGTAGTTGCTCCTGATCAGTTGATGCCAGCATCTATGGAGTGGGCGAAAAAAGTCTCTGCGCTATCGCCAACTGCACTAAAAGTGTTGAAGCATTCCTTTAACGCAGACTCGGATCACATTATGGGAATTCAATCTCTAGCTTTTGACGTTCTTGATCTTTATACCAAGACCGAGGAATCAAAAGAAGGCGGCGCTGCTTTTACAGAAAAGCGAGCGCCTGATTACTCAAAATTCCGAGAGAATTAATTCTCACCTTCTTGGGCCACTGCATAATTCGTAATTTCAGTTCTAATATCCCAAAGTTCCGGAAAGAATGTAAAGCTATTAAGTCTGGCAAGAATCTCAACCGGAGTCCCTTGAGTTCCTGAGACTTTCAGCCCAATGCTTCTTTCAACTAATTTAAAGTGACGGCTACGCCATAGATACATTCGTTCATCGAGTTCGACAAGGGCTTCGGCTAGTAGATAAAGATCTTCAAACTCAGTGTGGCGAACGAAAAGTTGAAGTAATTCAATATTTTCTTTTGCTAGCAAGCGGGTGAATTCGATTCCTAAACCAGGGATAGCTTTTCGAATGGAATTCATTCCTGGTGAATCAAATCCTGAGCCGTGACCCAGCGCCCTGCGCACCTGCTGGTAATCCCATGGCGACATTTGTTCCAACATATCTAATGCCTCATGGCAATACTTAATAGAAAGCATCATCCTTGGGAATAGGCGAAGTGCTGGCCGAATTTCGTCCCTTTTTAGATAATCAAGAGCTTGCTCTGCTTCCGCCGTACATAGCTTCAACCATAGTTCTGATGATTGATGAACTACCGCAAATAGCAATTCGTCCCGGTGCTTCCAAGTATCTGGGCCTTTTTGCAAGCTTAGTAATTCGCTGGTGCGAAGATAGCGCTCATAGTCGGTGCCTTCTGCGCCTTTGAGAATTTGATCTGGACCATAGCTCATATTTCTTTTTTCCTATCTTTAGTTTGGCATCAATCGGCCACCGTTAACGTCGAGAACGGTGCCGGTGATGTATGAGGATTCGTCGCTTGCTAAGAATAAAACTGGATTTACACATTCTTGAAGTTCTGGCATTCGACCAAGTGGAATCCCATTAATTACCTCGGCCTGATCGGTTGCAGACATTTCGCTAAACATTCCTTCAAGTCGATCAGTTAAGAACAAACCAGGCGCAATTGCATTGACTCGAATATTAAACTCGCCAACTTCTTTTGCTAAACGACGAGTAAGTCCCAAAATCGCAGCCTTCGCGGTTGCGTATGGAACTCCGGTTACTGGACTTGCGCTGCGTCCACCAATCGATGAAAAAGTTACTATTGAGCCCCCTCCAACTTTTTTCATATGTGGAATCACTGCTCGGACAGAATTAAATGTTCCCTTTACGTTGACATCTAAAACTAAATCAAAATCATCATCTGAAATTTCTGCTAAATCGCGAGGTGTCCCAAGTGATCCACCTGCGGCAGCGATTAGAACATCCACACTCCCAAGAACTTTTGCCAGTTCATCAACTGCCCTAGTCACAGATTTGGAATCACGGACATCAACTACCTGTCCAGCGCTCTTAACTCCACCTGCTTTTAATTCTGAAACCAGTTCTGTGATTGCGACTTCGTTCGTATCCAATATTCCTACAGATCCCCCTTGGGATGCGACAGTTCTTGCTATCTGACTGCCCAGGCCACCAGCTCCACCTGTTATGAGAAAGCTCTTGCCTTTAAAGCGTTCGGAATTCATATCGCTAACCCTAACTCCCAAAGTGGCTAATACCAATGCCCCTTTAGGACTGGCACAAAAAGGATACCTCACCTATTATTGACGATAGTCAAATAACTGTCATATCACCATGACGGGTAACCGGAGAGTTTGGACTTAAGCATGAAGATTGTGTGTATTGGTGGCGGAGCCGCTGGACTCTATTTCTCGATTTTAATGAAGAAACAGGATCCATCACATGAGATCACGGTTATCGAACGGAATAAGCCATACGACACCTTTGGTTGGGGAGTTGTTTTTTCAGACGCAACCCTTTCAAACTTTGTGCGCGCTGATGAAGAAACAGCTAAGACGATTCTCCAATCCTTTAATCATTGGGATGACATAGATGTTCGCATAAAGGGTAAGAGTGTGCAGTCCGGTGGACATGGCTTCTGTGGAATTGGCCGCAAGAGACTTCTCAATATTTTACAAGAGCGCTGTGAAGAACTTGGCGTGAACCTGGTCTTTGAAACTGAAGTTCAAGATGACCAAAAAATTGCCGCGCAATATGATGCTGATTTAGTAATCGCTTCCGACGGTTTGAATTCCGCAATACGAACTCGATACGCCGACACCTACAAACCAGATATCGATACGCGTGTTTGCCGTTTTGTTTGGCTCGGTACAAAGAAAATTTTCAAAGATTTTACTTTTCTTTTTGAAGAGACTGAATTCGGATGGTTTCAAGCCCATATTTACCAATTTGACGGAGATACCTCTACTTTTATTGTTGAGACTCCAGAAGATGTTTGGCAACGTGCTGGTTTAGAAGATATGAGCCAAGAAGAGGCGATAGCATTTTGTGAAAAATTATTTGCTAAGGATTTGGCTGGTGCTCAATTAATGAGCAATGCCAAGCACCTTCGCGGTTCTACTAATTGGATAAAATTCCCACGCGTTATTTGTGAGAACTGGACCCAGTGGAACTCGGTTAATGGCAAGAAGGTCCCTGTAGTCCTTATGGGCGACTCGGCGCATACTGCGCACTTCTCAATTGGCTCTGGAACAAAACTTGCCATGGAGGATGCAATCGACCTGGCTGGCTTCATGAAAGACTCTAAAACAAGGTCAATGGAAGATATCTTGGCTGACTATCAAGCAATTCGCGGGGTTGAGGTAATTAAGATCCAGAGTGCAGCTAGAAATGCGATGGAATGGTTTGAAAATGCCGCTACGTATACCCACATGGAGCCTGAACAATTTAATTATTCTCTATTAACAAGAAGCCAAAGAATTTCGCATGAGAACTTGAGAATTCGCGATTCTAAATTCCTTGAGGATTATGAGAGGTGGTTCGCGACGAAAGCGTTCGCGGATGCCGGTCTTGCATTGCCGAAGTCAGGCGCTCAAGTTCCACCAATGTTTACTCCTTTCAAAGTCCGCGATCTTGTATTGAAAAATCGAATAGTTGTATCGCCAATGGCTCAATATTCATGTGTAGATGGCCTTGCTGACGATTATCATTTGGTGCACCTAGGAGCCAGGGCAATGGGCGGTGCAGCTCTGGTCATGACTGAGATGACCTGTGTGAGCGCGGATGCTCGAATAACTCCAGGTTGTCCTGGAATGTATACGCCAGAGCATTTAGTTGGTTGGACCAGAATTGTTGATTTCGTTCATAAGAATTCCGAGGCAAAAATTGGCATGCAGGTCGGCCATGCTGGCGCAAAATCTTCTACGAGACTGGCATGGGAAGGAATTGATCTACCGCTTCTCGAGGGCAACTGGCCAATTATTTCGGCCTCGCCTCAGCAGTACATCGAAGGTGTTTCTCAAACCGCTCGGGAGATGACACGCGAGGACATGGAGCGAGTAAAGGCAGATTTTATCCGCGCCGTAAAGGATGCTGATAAGGCAGGCTTTGACTGGCTGGAAATTCACGCTGCACATGGCTATTTACTATCTTCTTTTATTTCGCCAATTACTAATCAGCGTACCGATGAATATGGCGGCTCACTCGAAAATAGAATGCGCTATCCCTTGGAAATTTTTAACGCTGTTCGTGAAATCTGGCCACAAGGTAAGCCAATAAGTGTTCGTGTTTCAGCCCATGACTGGACTCCTGGCGGAATTACGCCAGCTGATGCCGTAGACATTGCTCGGGCCTTTAAAGAAGCTGGTGCGGACATGATCGACTGCTCTTCTGGCCAGGTAACTAAAAAAGAGAAACCAATTTATGGTCGGATGTTTCAAACGCCCTTCGCAGATCGCATACGAAACCAGGCAGGAATTGCCACAATCGCAGTTGGTGCAATATTTGAAGCAGATAATGCAAACACCATTATTGCTGCTGGTCGTGCCGATCTCTGCGCCGTCGCTAGACCTCACCTGGCAAACCCGGCATGGATTCTTACTGAAGCCGCAAAGAGTGGTTACCCAGATATCTCTTGGCCGAAGCAATATGTAGCTGCCAAAATTCAATTAGAGCGGAATTTAGAACGCGAGAAGCAGCAAGCTCTCGCCGCAAAGAGCGCTATGAGTTTCGAGCAAATTACTCAGATATTTGGTGAAGTCTAAGCGTTAAGATAATTCCTAAGTTTCGTTCCATCTTCATCCGCTAGAGCTGCAAGGCGGAGTTCTTTAATTCGAGCTGCTGCATCTGAATTATCTGAAACTTTATCCACCTCGGACATAATTGACGTGAAATTTCGCCACCCATTCTTATGGGTATCGCCATAACCTTTGATTACATTTGCACATTCTGCAACTTCGCAAGCCAGATCATAATTTTTGCTTGCCAAATTCTCGATTTTGAGAAGCCAAGTTTCAATTCGTTCTTGTTCAAGATTGAAGCGAAGTGAGCGTGGTCGAATCGGCTTTAGTCGCGACACAAAATAGAGAAGGAAATAGCCACGAATCGAGGCGGTGTTTAAAATTATGCCATCCGCACTTATCTTCTCAATCGTTCTTGTGACCAACTTCGTGCGCATAATCCACTTGCCAATTGGGGTCGGCAATGTATCTGCAACTTCTTCGGACATTGGATGCAAGTATTCTCGAACTTCCATTATTTGTTCTTCGCCAATTTTTGCTTCATCACTGACTCGCTGAAAACGTGAACGTCGAGTTTTTAAATCGGCGACCCTGATCGTGTCTTCATATGTCATCCAAAGCGCTGTGTATCTCGTAGTCTCATTAAGAAGTCGCGCAGTGCCGTCGCCATACTTGGTTTCAACGGCGCGTATTGGAGACAATCTTGATAAATATCGGTTCGCGTAATTAATATCCTGATAATCTGCGGTTCGCTTCACACCATTGATAGCCATAACTCTAACTGACTCTGGGAAATCAGATTTAACTTGGGCGCCTTGGGTCTTTAATTTGGCGCCGACTACTGAACTTGGATCATCAATTATCTTAAGTTCTTGCTCAGTTGTTATCTCCCCTGGCTCGAGAGGGCGCTTGCCTATTTGAATTGAAACGGCCGCGCTCTTAGGTTTTTCAAGTTCCGCAACCGCTTCTTTAGCTATTTCGTAACTCTTATCAAATGCTGCTACTGATGTCTTAACGCCGACACCGCCGCGTTCGATGGCTGCAACAAATTGGTCTCTTGGAAATGGAAGTGCCCCGCTGCCAGCAATTGCCCCAAAAAGCGCAGCAGAAATTACACTGCCCGATTCTTCGGCAACTTTGGCGAAATCCGCGGCGATAAATTTCTTTGCTGCTGCTTTTGCCGATTCGATGATTGCTTCAGAATCGACTCGACCATCTCCCATTGAGGTTCGCTCTGTCATTGAATAGACCCGGTGTGTAGAAGTAATGAAAGTTGTGATATCTGAAGTTACAAATCCGCGAAATATGGCCCGTCCTGCCTCCATTAGTTCAGAGGCAACCACGATATCCACTTCACCTGGTGTCGCCATTGTGCTTAAAATAGGTTCGTGCACTCCCGGTTTTCCGGCGCCATCATCAGGAAAAAATTCTAAGTAGTAGACCGTAGTTCCGGTCCTTTGTGCCACACCTGGTACTGAAGTAGTTTGCGCGAAAAAACCATTGTGTTCTGCCATGTCGATTGCCCAGTCAGCGAGAACTCCACCACCCTCTCCGCCCATTGCGAGAAGAGCAAGAGTTATTGGTCGATTATGTGGTGTAGTTAGTTCAGACATCTATCCCTATTAAGCGTTTTTCAATTCCGTTTTGCAAAAAGCCAATGATTGCTGATCGCATCGATAATTTAGTTTTATCCCGGAAGGATGGGTTAGTAATAATTGACGTTTTATAAAATGATGGGCAGAGGACCGCAGCATGTGCGGCTTCACCACAAAGTCCACAGCCGACACAAGTGTTTAATATGGTAGCTACAGGATCTTTGCGCATTGGGTCAGGATTGGATTTTATTGTCAGTGATGGACAACCATTTAACCGGATACATGAATGATCTCCAGTACAAGTATCTGGGTCAATCCCGAAGCGTTCGCGAACGACTCGCTTTCCTTCTTTGATTCGCTTAGCTGTTTCTGGACGTTCACGTCTAGTCCGGTTAAGAGTGCACTCGCTCTGCGCCACAATAACTTTTGGCCCTGCCTCTTTTGTCGTTAGTGCATCTTTGAATACTTTCTTCATATCGCTAACTTTGAAAGTATTTGAGACTGTTTTTGCCCACTCGACGCCAATTCCTCGCACTGCTCGCTCGATTGGGTGCTTAGTTGATCTAATTTCATTTGATGCCATTGAAGACAGGACATCCTGGCCACCTGTGGCAGCGCTGTAGGCATTATCGACGACTACGATGACACCGTCACTCTTATTAAAGACGGCATTTCCAATTCCGCTTGTTAAGCCATTGTGCCAAAATCCACCGTCACCCATGAAACTTATTGTGCGCTTATCACTTTCTGGATCGTGAAGTGCTGAGGCTCCAGCAACACCTAGCCCGTAACCCATAGTTGTCGCACCGATATTAAATGGTGGCAAAATAGAAAATAAATGACACCCGATGTCAGCAGAAATATGGTGATTTCCAGTTTCTTTTTCCGCTAATTTCAAGGCGGTAAAAATTGGTCGTTCTGGGCAGCCAGTACAAAATGAGGGTGGCCGACCATGAATTTGCTCAGTTGGAGCAATGGATTTAATCGAAGTTGGGCTATCCCCATGAGGCCGCACTATTGCAGGGAGATTGTTCTCATCAAGAAGTTGTGGTCCAAATTTCTTAACAAAATCAAGTATCCCTTTAGTCACAGCAGCTGGTGTGTACTCGCCCGCGACTGGCAACAAATCTTTGCCGTGAAGCGCAGTATGAACCCCTGCCCTACGCAAGACAGCATTAATATTTTGTTCTATGTAATCTGGCTGACCCTCTTCAACAAGTAAAATTCCTTTTTTACTTTTGGCAAATTCGACGACTTCATCATCAATAATTGGGTAAGTAACATTCAATATATAAAGTGGAATCTTGCTATTTCCGTAGACATCAGAGAGCCCTAGTAACTGCAATGAACGTATAACGGTGTTGTAAAGACCGCCCTGCATGACAATTCCAAAATCTTGACTGCCATCGGCAAAGAATTCATTGATCTTGTTATCTTTTATAAATTTCACTGCAGCTGGCCATCTCTTGGTGACTTTTTCTTGTTCGTGCATAAAGCTGGCTGGTGGAAGAACAATCCTGTTGGTATCGCGTAATGGATTCTCCATGGCGTCACGCAGGGTAAATTCGGGTTTTACATTATCTTTTGCAATAAAGCGTCCATGTAGGTGGCAAGAGCGCAGTCGTAGTTGCAGCATTACGGGCGAATTGCTTGCTTCTGATAGACGGAAACCAACATCTACCGAGTCCACGATTGCAGTTAGATTGGGCCTTGGATCCAATAGCCAAATTTGTGATTTCATTGCAAAGGCATGAGAGCGCTCTTGCATAATCGAAGAACCTTCGCCATAATCTTCACCAACAATAATAAGTGCACCACCAGTAACACCGCCGGAAGCAAGGTTTGCTAATGCGTCGGAAGCGACGTTTGTTCCAACAGTTGACTTAAAAGTGACCGCGCCTCGAAGTGGATAATGAACCGATGCTGCTAAGGATGCAGCAGCTGTGGCCTCAGATGCGCTGTTTTCAAAATGAATACCTAGCTCATCTAAAATCTCTTTAGCGTCACCCAAAACATCCATAAGATGGGATATTGGTGCGCCTTGGTATCCACCAACATAGGAAACACCAGATTGTAGAAGTGCTTTTGTAACAGCAAGAATTCCTTCACCAAAAAATTCCTCGCCAGCTCCAGCGCGAAGTTTTCCAACCTCCGTAGCAAACGAACGCTCTGCCATAGCTCTCCTTTTAAATTCCTTCCGAACCCTTGAACTCACGCTTAGGGAGAAAAATACTCCGTAATCGTCGCATGTGTGCCCCCCCCTGTCTAGGCAGAACCGCAGAAAAGTGTGTGGTGTAAACAACAAGACGGTGAGGTGAAATTGACGGTCGTCAAACCTAGAAATTGCGGCCTCGCAAGGCTAATCTCAACCCCTGCGAAGTAATGCGCGGAAAGCTTTAAATCCGAAGACGACCCCACCCACAGATATAAGGAGCAAATGAATGGCAAATCTAAATGCCTTAGCAAATGATCTTGCATCTGGAGCAGTTCAGGTTCTTGACCTAACAGCACCATTGCACTCAGAGACCCCGATACTCGTTCTACCAGAACCATTTGGCCAGACAGCGTCATTCAAGTTGGAGGAGATCTCAAAATATGATGACCGTGGTCCAGCTTGGTATTGGAATAACTTTCATACCGGTGAACACACTGGCACACACATTGACGCTCCTAATCACTGGGTCACTGGAAAAGATGGCGACGACGTTGCCTCTATTCCGCCCCAGCGCTTAATTGGCCCAGCGGTTGTCTTGGATTTTGTAAAAGAAGCAGAAGCGAATCCAGATTTTTTACTTGAAGTTTCACACATTGAAGCTTGGGAAGCGGTTAATGGCCCAATCCCAAAAGGTGCTTGGGTTCTCTTCCGTACAGGTTGGTCTAAGTTTGGCGATGACCCAAAAGCATTTGCTAATGCAGATGAAAATGGACCACATACCCCTGGCCTGCCACCTGCCTGCGCAGAATTTCTCGCGACAAAGCGTGACATCCTTGGCTTGGGAGTTGAAACAGTAGGAATCGATGCTGGCGGCGCTTTTGGAATGGAAGTTCCTTTTCCTTGTCACAATTACCTACTTGGAAATAACAAGTATGGCCTTACCCAACTTCGCAACCTAGATAAGTTGCCAACAACTGGTGCAATAGTTATTGCAGCACCACTAAAGATTGTTGGAGGATCTGGTTCACCAACTAGAGTATTTGCCCTAGTTTCAAAATAAAATATAACGATTAAAAAGCCCGCCATATTTTTGGCGGGCTTTTTTAATTATTTTCTAAATCTTTTCTTAATTAATCTCTTTGCAACTAACAGTCCAGAGCCGCCACCTAGGCCAGGGCCTGGATGGGTCGAAGCTCCAATGTGCCACAATTTTTTTACCGGGGTGCGATGCCCAGTCGCCGCTGAAAGTGGACGCCAAGGAGCATATTGATCGATTCGACAGTCACCTGCATATGGGTCACCGCCAACTAAATTCAAATTCATGGCTTCAATCTCACGCGGGCCAAGGACAATTTTTGCGATTGTTGCGGATTTCAAGTTAACTATTTCCTCACTAAGTTGAGCAAGAACTCGATCAGCATAAGCGCCCAATCTCTCTTCATTCCAACTGCCATCGCCAGGAGCTATTTCGTTGGCTAAATCGCCCTTTATTTCACGGGGATTTTCCTGAAGTTGAATCCAGATTATCGAAGCTCCTGCAGGGGCGCGCGATGGGTCGAGAACACACGGTTGCCCGACAACGATAGTTGGGCGTGATGGCAAGAATCCACGATTGGCTGCGTTAACTGATTCTGAGAGTGAATTGAGTCCATCCAAAACATGAACAATTGCAACATCCTTCATTCTAGAGTCGGTCTTCCAGACCGGTGGTTCGGAAAGTGCAAGGTGAATTTGAATTGCGGCTCGACCATAACGGAAGTTATCGGAAGATGTTTTGATATTAGTTGGAATCACTTCGTCGCTTAATAAGTCGTTGTACAGAGCTTGGGGTGTAGTCGAAGCTAGTACGGCTTTTTTTGCTGAAAAAGTTCTTCCGTCGGCAAGTTTGATTCCAGTGGCCACTTTGTTTTTAACAATTATTTTTACGACGTCGGCCTGCGTTAGAAGTTGTCCCCCACCATCAGTAATAATTGCAGTTAAGGCTTCAACCAATTTAATTCCGCCGCCAACAGGAACCGGCATCCCACCGAATGCTACGGCTGCAGAAATAACTTTGGTTATAAATGCACTGCTTGCATCATCTGGACCAAGCCCATTGTGAAGCGCCCAGGGCGCAAGCAAAGCTTTACTAACTGGAGATTTAAATTGTCGATCCAGCCAGGGTGAGGCCGGTTCTAATAACTCTGCGCCTACTGCTACTAATCCGCGATTACCAAAACGTTTGCGTGCGGTTCTAGCGAGTCCTAGTGAACTCTTGCGCCAAAGATCTGCGCCCAATAATCCAAAAGCCAAATCCAGTTTAGGTGTGAATTCACCCATCATTTGTGCCCACGAATCGCCATCGCCATGTCTAGAAAATTCGGCGTGAGTTATGTCGGGGTTAGTTGAAAGAATTGCTGTTCCATCACTGCAGACCACACCAGTGGGTAGCTCAGTATTGTTATAGACCAAACCGCGTTTATCTAATTCCTCTTTTAATTCGGCATAGGCCGGACCGCCAACAAAAAGCGGATGCCAACTCGAGAGCAACTCGTGTGTATATCCGGGCAGCGTTGCTTGGGATGTCTTAATTGCACCCCCAGCGCTTTCGTTGCGCTCACATACTAAAACCCGCCAGCCTGATTTACTTAAAACTGATCCGGCAACAAGTGAGTTGATTCCGCTACCGATGATGATTGCGTCAAAGTTTTGATGGGTTGTCATGTGCGAAATCTATTGCGCGTATTGTCCGACCGTCAATAATTATGAGAAGATCGCTTATGTCCAAAATAGTAGTGGTCGGTTCAGGCATTAATGGATTGAGCGCAGCAGCCCTCCTGGCGAAAAAAGGGCTATCTGTAACTGTCCTAGAAAGCGCCGATCAATTTGGTGGTGCTGTCAGAACTGAGGAGGCCACGCTTCCGGGGTTTAAGCACGATTTATTCGCAACTAATTTGAGCTTATTCGCTGGTGGCGGTGTTATGGCTGAATTAAAAGATGACTTGATTCGAAATGGCTTGGAATTTATTTCTTCCACAAAGCCGTATTGCTCAGTATTCCCAGATGGAAAATCTATTGGGATAACAATGGACAGAGAAGCCAATCTTGCAACACTTGCCCGAGTGGCACCAGGTGATGTCGAATCTTGGAGAGCACTAACAATAAAACTTGGTGATCTCGCTCCCCATCTATTTCCAATTCTAGGTACCGAACTCCCCTCCTTCGCTGCTGTAAAATCTCTTTATAAAACTTGGCGGGCAATTGGTACTACTGGTTTGTTTGATTTAGTCAGATTGCTTCTGCAATCAAGCAGAGCTTTTGCTGATGAAAATTTTGTGCATCCCGAAACAAAAGCTTTGGCCGCAACTTGGGGTATGCATTTGGATTATGGCCCTGATATTTCAGGGGGTGCGCTTTTTTCATTCTTAGAATCAATAGGTGGCCAAGAATTTGGCATGGTTCTTGGCAAAGGTGGCGCAGATACCTTAATTAAAGCTTTGGTCGGGGTTATAAAAGAAAATGGCGGCACAGTTATTGCCGGAACGAAAGTAGTTGAAATAGTCACCCAAAATGGCAAAGCCGTTGGAGTGCGTACTTTAGACGGCAAAACATATGAGGCTGATCAGGTAATTGCGAATGTGAACCCTGCTTTGATTCCTGCTCTTCTTTCGAGTGAAGAATTGATGAAACCTGAAATATCAAAAATTAAGAATTTCCGCCCTGGTCTTGGAACAATGATGATTCATCTTGCACTAAGCGAGCTTCCTGACTGGAGAGCTTCTGAAGCCGGTGAATTTAACTATGTACATATCGCCCCTTATATAGACGATATGGCGATGACTTACACGCTAGCCGCTGCAGGAAAGCTTCCGAGCACCCCAACCTTGGTCATAGGGCAGCCAACAGTGAGCGACCCATCTCGAGCCCCGGCTGGAAAACATATTCTCTGGATTCAAGTCCGTGTTCTGCCGCTAGAAATTACTGGAGATGCCGCTGGCAGTATTTCAGGAAAAACTTGGGACGAAGTTGGTGAAGCTTACGCAGATCGAATTATTAAGAATATCGAGAAATACGCGCCTGGATTGAGTTCTAAGATTCTTTCTAGAAAAGTTTTAACTCCAGCTGATTTAGAAAAATATAATGCAAATTTAATTGGCGGGGATTCCCTTGGTGGTAGCCACCACCCTGCACAATTCTTTTTCCTCCGCCCAATGCCAGGCTGGACAGGCCACAAGGCGCCAATTAAAAACTTATTTCTTTGTGGATCAGGAACTTGGCCTGGTGGTGGTGTCGGTGGTGGCAGTGGACTTATGGTTGCTAATTTAATCGGTAAATAATTTTTCACGCCAAGCGTCGGGCCATCTTTGAGCACCGGCTTCTTTACTCGGCGAGTGAACGATTACGTAATTTCCAATTGCTGCAACTTCGCCATTTACCTGAGCGGTAAATGAAAGTTCGCAAGATGAATTACCCAACCGAATAACTTCCAGTCTCGTTACGATTTCTTCACCAAAAAAGATTCTGCGCTTATATTCCATCGCGACTTTGACTCTGGGGATTTGGCCAAAAAGGGAACTTGGTAAACCTACGCTGCGATAGAGCGCTGATTCACATTCTTCAACCCAACGAAAGGCGCTTGAATAGTGTTGGTGACCAGCCGCATCAGTTTCAGCCCATTCAAGGAATCTGGTTATTTCGATGCTAGCTCCGGCCATTTATTTACCCTTTCCAATCATTTCTTTATTTAAGTTACCCCGCTAACATTACCGCCGTGGTCAGTATATTTGCGGGTGAAGCTAAAGATTTAATAGACCGGGCTAATCGTCCGCAATCCTTAATAATCACTATTTATGGAGCATATAGCCGTTCTCTCGGGGGTTGGCTTTCATCGAGTGCGATCGTTTCACTTTGTGCTGAGTTAGATGTCGATGAGGCATCGGTTCGTAGTGCCCTTTCTAGGTTTAAGCGGCGCGGAATCTTGATTTCTAAATCGCAGAATGGAATCCAGGGTTATGCCTTAAGCCCTGAGGCCAGAAAAACTTTCGAGCTCGGAGACACTCGAGTTTTAGAACGTCGCGAGGCGCCACGAGATGAGGGTTGGGTACTAGTTGTATTCTCAATTCCAGAAAAGAATCGTGCCCTTAGATACCAACTACGCTCTCGGTTAGTGAGAGTAGGTTTTGCTCAAGTGTCTGGAGGACTTTGGATTGCCCCGCGACAACTTACTAATGATGTAATAGCGCTGGCAAAATCATTAAAGATTGAGCCACATATGAGTATTTTTTCCGCCCATCACTTGGCCTTCAAATCGACACAAGCCGTTGTTGCAGAATGGTGGGATCTCGATGGAATTGGCGAGCTTTACAAATCTTTTGCTTTGACCGTAAGGCCAATTATAAGAAAGTGGTTCACAAAGAAAATTACGAAACCTGATCCACTGGAGGCTTTTATTGATTACACGAGAGTCTTAACTAATTGGCGTCATGTTCCTTATTTTGATCCGGGTCTACCTAAAGAGTACTTACCTAAAAATTGGCCAGGGTTTCCTGCCATGGATAGTTTTTTTAGGGTACACGACTTGCTCGCAATCCCGGCACTGAGCCATTTTCATAGCGTTGCCGGGAAAACTGAAAGTAAAAACACAAAGAAGTAATAACTTTTATTTTGCTTGGTAATCCTTGTTTACATAAAGATCTACGTATTCATTAACTGGCATTTCAGTTAATCGCTTATAGTCCATGGAAACTTCAAGAATCTTATTATGTTGCTCAACCTTAAAGATTCGAGCTAAATTAATTTTGAACTTCTCAATTAGTAGTGGAATTCCATCAGTTCTTCGGCGCGCATGTCCGATTGGATATTCGACCACAACCTCATCAAATTTACTGCCATCGTTAAATTCAACAGTTAGCGCGTTTGCGATCGAACGCTTGCTTGGATCGTGATAATCGACAGTGAAACTAGTATCCTCAACGCAGACTATTTTCTCGCGAAGTTCATCAATAGCGGGGTTTGCTGCAATGTCATCCTCGTAATCACGGGCGGTTAAGCGACCAAAAATAAGTGGTACTGCAACCATATATTGAATGCAATGATCGCGATCGGCTGGGTTGCCGAGTGGGCCTGACTTATCAATAATGCGAATACAAGCCTCGTGGGTACGAATTTGAACTCTCTTGATATCTGAAGCGTTCTTACCTTCTGCTTTCATCAGCCCGTTAATTGTCATAGCTGCCTCAACTGCTGTCTGTGAGTGGAACTCCGCAGGAAATGAGATTTTGAATAAAATATTTTCCATTACATAAGAACCATACGCTCGTTGAAATTTAAATGGATTTCCTCGGAATAATGAATCGTAGAAACCCCAAACCTTTGCACTTAGGACGGATGGGTAACCCATCTCACCAGTCTTTGCAATCAGCGCTAAACGCACTGCGCGCGAGGTTGCATCTCCAGCTGCCCAAGATTTTCGTGAGCCGGCATTTGGGAAATGACGATAAGTACGAAGAGCTTGGCCATCTACCCAAGCAAGTGAAACTGCATTTAGGGTTTGTTCTCGAGTTAAGCCAAGCATTTTTGCTACAACAGCGGTAGAGGCAACTTTGACTAGAACAACGTGGTCCAGACCAACTTTATTAAATGAATTTTCGAGGGCGATACAGCCTTGGATTTCATGAGCTTTGATCATCGCCGTCAATACATCTAGAACTTTAAGTGGTGGGCGACCATCCGCTACGGCTGCACGCGAAAGCCAATCCGCAGTAGCTAAAATTCCTCCCAAGTTGTCTGATGGATGACCCCACTCAGCTGCGAGCCAAGTGTCGTTGAAATCTAACCAGCGGATCATGGCTCCGATATTGAAAGCGCCTTGAACCGGATCTAGCTCATAGTTAGTTCCTGGGACTCTAACTCCATTAGTAACAACCGTGCCAGGCACTAGTGGTCCCAATAATTTTTTGCACTCGTCATATTCAAGTGCCTCTAACCCACACCCAATAGTGTCTAACAGACAGTTCCATGCAGTCTCATACGCCACATCAGATTTAATTTCGTAATTTTCAACGTAGTCAACTATGTCAACTATTTCCTGATCAAATTCTTGTTTTATTTTTGTAATATGTGATGACACGTTTGGACCTATCTCTTCTCTATTGGCACAAATTCCAGATCTTCTGGCCCTGTGTAATCCGCACTTGGACGGATAATTTTATTATCGATTCGTTGTTCAATCACATGAGCTGACCATCCAGTCGTGCGAGAAATTACGAATATTGGTGTAAAGAATTCGGTTGGAATTCCCATAACTTTATAGGCAACAGCCGAAAACCAATCGAGGTTAGGAAACATTTTTTTTGCATCCCACATCACGGTTTCGATTCTCTCCGCAATATTAAAGAGTTTCATGTCGCCAGCTGTTTCACTCAAACCACGAGCGACCGATTTAATAATTTTATTTCTAGGATCTGAAATTGTGTACACAGGGTGCCCAAAACCAATAATAACTTCCTTTTTCTCCACACGAGCCCGAATATCAGATTCAGCATCGTCGGGGGTTGGGTATCGCTCTTGAATTTCAAGAGCCACTTCGTTTGCTCCTCCATGTTTTGGTCCACGCAGCGCCCCAATTGCTCCAGTAATCGCAGAAAAAATATCTGATCCAGTACCAGCTATTACTCGGCCCGTAAATGTTGATGCATTGAATTCATGTTCTGCATAAAGAATGAGCGAGACATGCATTGCCTTTATCCATTCGCCACTTGGTTTAGTCCCATGCAACATATGCAAGAAGTGTCCGCCGACAGAATCATCATCAGTTTCAACATTTATCTGTTTGCCATTATTTGCGAAGTGATACCAATAAAGAAGCATGGAGCCAAGAGAGGCGACTAACCGATCTGCAATATCCTTTGCCTCGTCTGCTGTGTGAACTAATGACTCAGGTGAAATACACCCCAGGGCAGAAGTTCCTGTTCGCATGACATCCATTGGGTGTGCAGACTTTGGAAGTGCCTCTAGAACTTGTTTGACAGAGCCTGGAAGGCCTCGAAGTGACTTCAACTTAGCCTTATATGCTGCTAATTCGCCTTGGTTTGGCAGGTGGCCATGGATTAAAAGAAAGGCTACCTCCTCGAATTCACATTTATCTGCCAAATCATAAATATCGTACCCTCGATAATGCAGGTCGTTGCCGCTCTTCCCCACAGAACAAAGTGCTGTTGCTCCTGCGGTTACGCCCGACAGAGCGACTGATTTCTTTGGCTTAAATTCAATCTTTGGTGAGTCAGCCATTATTATTTTTGATCTCCATTGCCTAGTAAGTCATCTAACGCTTTCTCATATTCATAGTAATTAATTCGTTGATACAACTCATCCCTAGTCTGCATTGAATCTATCACCGTTTTTTGAGTACCATCTTTTCGAATCGTTTCATATACATTTTCAGCGGCTTTATTCATTGCGCGGAAAGCTGAGAGAGGATAGAGAACAATCCCAACACCAACGCTCTTAAGTTCTGCTGTTGTAAAAAGTGGGGTTAGCCCAAACTCGGTGATGTTCGCGAGAATTGGAACTTTAATAACGTCGGTAAATTTCTTGTAAATTGAGAGTTCGCTAATAGCCTCTGGGAAAAGAGCATCTGCGCCGGCTTCGATATAGGCGCCCGCACGATCTAGCGCCGCTTCAATTCCTTCAACAGCGAGCGCATCTGTTCGTGCCATGATTAGAAAGGAGTCATCAGTTCGGGCATCAACAGCGGCCTTGATCCGGTCAACCATTTCGGATTTACTTACTAATTCTTTATTTGGTCGGTGTCCGCAGCGTTTTGCACCGACTTGATCTTCGATATGAATAGCAGCGGCTCCGGCTTTATTTATAGAACGAACCGAACGCGCGATATTAAAGGCAGATGCGCCAAAGCCAGTATCAATATCAACCAGTAATGGGGTGTCGCAAACATCTGTTATTCGACGGACATCTACTAGTACATCTTCCAAGCCAGTGATTCCTAGATCTGGTATTCCTAGTGAACCTGCCGCTACGCCGCCACCCGATAAATAAATTGCTTTAAACCCAGCGCGTTTTGCGAGAAGTGCATGGTTAGCATTAATAGTTCCAATAACTTGAAGTGGAAATTCTTCAGTAAGGGCCGTGCGAAACCGGGCGCCTGCACTGCTTTGGCTCATTGGTTCACCTTATCACCGGGCAATAACAGCGCTACAGGTAAATGCCCCTGAATTGGTTGAGAGGTTGGCAACATTTTTGACGACCGTCACCTACCCGCAAGTAGCTTTAAGCAAGGGCGGCGTCCAGGGAGATGGTTGCCGAGGAATAAAGTTTTGAGACAGGGCAAGTGACTTTGGCATTCATGGCTAGTTCGACAAAATTCTCATTTGTTAGTTCTTGATTCAATCCCCTGGATACAAGATGTATTTCACTAATCCAAAAACCATCGTCACGTTGTTCAAGTGTCACTTTGGCAGTTGTCTCGATAGTTCCCGGAGTCCTGCCTTCGCTTTCTATCAAGCTTGATAGGTGCATTGAGAAGCACCCGCTTAGCGCGGCTCCAATCAATTCTTCCGGATTTGTCATTGGTGAATCTTCAACGCGAGACTTAAGAGAGAATGGGAGAGTTTGCCCCGAGCGACCTAACTTCATGGACCCTGTTCCTGAAGGAACTGTTCCATTCCAGACTGCACTTGCATGTTTAAAAACTTTCATTTTTACGCTACCTTTCAAGTTATGGAGCCAGGCAAAGTATTCAACGCCAGCACTTTAGCGTTAGAAGATGTATCCGCGCGAGGTCAGGGGCAATGCTTTGCCCTTATTAAGCCTGGAGTTTACGCCGAAAATATGACAGCAACTGAAATACATTTGACAGGCAATGCCTCACCTAAAGCTTATAAAGGCTGTGACGCCTTAATTTTTGTCAGATCAGGTACTGCCAGTCTAGAAATTATAGGTGGCGATTCAGATAACAGTGTCCTTGTGAGCGCCGGATCAGCCGTCCATATTAAAAGTGGTGAGAGTTTCTTCTGGGCAAATGGCAATAATTTGGTCGCCCTAGAAATTTCCATACCTGATGCTTCTGGTCCCTATGCGCGCAAGCAAATTAAGGAGATTTTGGATATAAAGAGATCTGTCAAGCAAGGTGATTCGCTAAAAGATGATGCCACATCTGACCGGCAGTATGAAGTTTTATTCGACACTACTAATGGTTCTTCTGGTGCCACAATGTTCATTGGTTTTATCCCCCCTTCAGGCGCTCCTGCTCACTATCACTTGTATGACGAGATCTGCCATATTGTTCGCGGTTCAGGCGAACTTCAAGTAGGAGAATCTATTCAACCTCTCTCACAGGGCTCGACCTTTGCTGTCGTACCGAGATTGCTTCACTCTGTTATAAATAACACAGAGGAGAATCTCTGGATTCTTGGTATTTTTAGGCCTGAAGGATCGCCAGCTGCTGCATATTACCCTGATGGGAAACCCGCTCCGGGTTACTCCGAATTAAATTGATTTCTAATTAGTAGGAGGAAAATTGAGTTCAATAGATTTAGCAGGGCAATACCGCTCTGAATTTCCGATTTTTGAAAAATTAACATATATAAATTCGTGCTCGCAGGGAGCCCTTGCTGTATCAGTAAAGGCAGCCTTTACAACTTACTTAACAACTCTAGAAGAACAAGGTTCAGCATGGAATGACTGGGTAACTCAACAAGAGCTTGTCCGTGGGCTCACAGCGCAACTATTAAATGCTAAACCGGAGGAGATTGCGCTTACTACTTCAGCATCGGCTGGTGTGAATTCACTGGCAACATCTCTAGATTTTTCGGGTAAGCGAAATAAAATAGTTACCACTGAAAATGAATTTCCGACAATGGGTCAAATTTGGCATGCGCAAGAATCTCGAGGCGCGAAAGTAGTACATATAGAGAATCGAGCTGATTTAACGGTTGATACTGAGGCTCTAATAAATGAAATAGATGAGGAGACTCTTCTGGTTGCGATCACTCATGTCTGTTATCGCAATGGTGCGCGGACTGATATTCAACCCATTATTGAAGCTGCTCACAAAATGGGAGCCTTGGTAATTTTGGATACCTACCAAACTATTGGCGCCATTTCTATTGATGTTTCAGAAATCGATGCTGATTTTATAGTTGGTGGCTTTCTTAAATATATGATTGCTGTACCTGGAGTTGGCTTTCTATATGCCCGAGAAAAAAGTACAAACCACTTGATACCTACTAGCACTGGCTGGTTTGCAGCTCGCGATCTATTTGCAATGGACATACATTCTTATGATCCGGCCAAGGAGGCTAGGAGATTTGAAACTGGAACACCTAATGTTCCACCGCTCTATCCTGCGAGCGCAGCCTTGGAATTTATGCTAAAAGTGGGGGTAAAGAATATTGAAAGTTATGTCGCGCAAATTCATGACGAATTGCGTTCTGGAATTATAGAAATTGGTGGCAACGTCGTTACACCCGGTGGCAAGAATCAACATGGAGCACTACTTGCAGTCGCTTCATTGGATGAGCATGCGCACGTTGCAGCTCTTGAGGGTCTTGGAATTGTGACATCAAGCAGGGGTGGAAATGTCCGAATTTCACCTCACTTTTATAATAACCAGGACGATGTTGCCAAGGTTGTCGCAGGTTTTGCCAAAACCAAAGAATTCCTGAGAAAGTAAATTTGGCCTTATGGAAAATTTAAAGATTGAGACTTATAAGCTTGCAAAGGGTTTGGAAATTTCCCGAGCTGTCACTGGACTTTGGCAAATCGCCGATATGGAGAAGGACGGAAATTCACTAGATCCAGTTAGCACTGCCCAATATATGTCGCCTTACGCATCAGCTGGTTTATTTACTTTTGACATGGCCGATCACTATGGGTCGGCGGAAATTATAGCTGGAACATTTAAGAAGAATTATCCTGAAGGTGCAAAGGCGAAGTTCTTAACTAAATGGGTTCCAAAACCTGGGCCTGTTACTCGCCAGCAAGTAAGAGAGGCAGTTCAAGATCGCCTTGACCGGTTGCAAACAAAAAAAGTTGATTTACTTCAGTATCATGCTTGGAAATTCTCAAATCCGTATTGGTTAGATACATTAATTTATTTGCAGGAATTAAAGGAAGAGGGATTTATTGGGGCCCTTGGAACAACAAATTTCGATACTGCTCATCTTAGAATTGCTAAATCTAGTGGAATCGACCTAGTTTCCAACCAGATTTCTTATTCGTTAATTGATCAACGTGGCGGCGGCCAGATGGCAGATTATTGTGCAGACAATGGCATTGCAATTTTGGCCTACGGAACCTTATGTGGTGGGTTCATTTCAAGGAAGTGGCTTGGCAAGAAAGAACCAGTAGGTGAGGGTTTGTCTAACTGGTCCTTGATGAAATATAAACGTTTCGTTGATGCTGCCGGTGGTTGGGATAAATTTCAAAACTTGCTAGAAGTTTTGGATGAGATTAGTAACGAAAATGATCGATCTATTTCCACTATTGCGAGCAAATATCAGTTGGGACAAAAAGCTGTGGGGGCTGTAATTATTGGGGCTCGCCTGGGGGAAAATGCCCACATAGATGATGCTGTCTCCCTTTTTTCTTTTGAAATAAGCAGTGAACAACGTAAGAAGATTAAGGCTGCACTGCAATTACTGGACTCAATCCCTGGAGATTGTGGCGATGAATATCGCAAGCCGCCATACTTGACAGCGTCTGGAGATTTGAGCCACCACTTAGAGGAGTTTCCTTCGGTTTATGAGCCCATTAAAAGTGCCACTAAAGAGCGAATAGACTCGGGCACAACTTGGGAAACTCTTGCCGGATATTCCCGCGCAGTTCGTGTTGGTGATCGAGTTCTTGTTTCTGGGACTACCGCAACTCACGGCGCCCTCGCTGTCGGTAGGAATGATCCTTCGGCGCAAGCTCATTTTGTAATAGATAAAATTGAGGCCTCACTCGAATCCCTCGGAGCTAAACTTTCAGATGTCGTTCGTACTCGAATTTATGTAAATAGTATGTCGGATTGGGAGGCTGTATCGAGAGCCCACGGAGAACGATTCGCCGAGATTCGCCCCGCGAACACTATGTTTGTTGCCAAATTAATCGGAAAAGAATATCTTGTTGAAATTGAAGCAGAGGCAATAATTCAATAATGGAAAAACGTGAGCTTACGCCTGGATATGCAATTTCACCTGTTATCAAAGGTGGCTGGCAGTTGAGTTCGGGACACTCATTAGATCAAGATATTGAAGACGCGAAGGCCATCGCTGATACAACTGAATTCATAGAGGCTGGCATAACCACGCTAGATTTTGGTGATATCTATACTGGAGTCGAGGATTTGATTGGAAAATCAATATTCAAACTCCGTGAGACTCATGGCGAGAGGGCGCGAGACTTGGTTCAACTGCACACCAAGTATGTGCCTAACGAAGCCTTCCTTCACTCTTTTGATAAAACTGACGTAGCAGTGATTGTTAACCGCTCTCTACAGCGCCTTGGAGTAGATCAAGTAGATATGGTCCAATTCCACTGGTGGAATTATGAAGCTAAGCAATACCTATCAGCGATGGAAGAACTCTTTGAACTTAAATCTGATGGAAAAATACGACATGTGGGTGTTACAAACTTTGATGTTGCGAGATTAAGCGAAATGGTTGATGCCGGATTTAAACCAGCAAGTATTCAGTTGCAGTATTCACTTCTGGATGCCAGGGCAGAAGGCGGAATGGTCGATTATTGCTTAGCTAATGAAATTGGAATCTTTTGCTATGGGACTGTCGCTGGTGGATTTTTCTCAGAACGATTTCTTGGAGCCGCTGAACCAACACACTTTGATACGCGCTCTAATGTGAAGTATCAGTTGATAATAAAGGAATTCGGAGGTTGGCCCCTTTTCCAGCGACTACTTAAAGTCCTAGCTTCTATCTCGGAGGAACATGGGACTGATATTGGAACTATTGCTTCAGCGTATATAGTCAATCGGCCCGGAGTAAAGGCTGTTATTGTCGGGGCCAGAAATCTTTCCCATCTTGAATCAAATTTACGAATACCAGAAATAGAATTTACTGAGTCTCAGCTTGAATTAATTAAGGAAATACTGGCTATATCTAAGGGGCCATCAGGACCAATTTACTACCTTGAAAGATATGACGATGAACACCGAAACATTATGCATACCAATAACAACTAAGTTAAGTCTTCGGCTTTCAATTGTACAACACGAATTCGTTCAATTTTCATAACTAATTTTTCTTCGGGGTCTGGACAGGCAACTAATGAATCCTGTTCCAACCAATCATCTTCCGCCATTTTGCGTTGCTTCGCGGGAAGCAGTGGAAGAGCTGAAGCTATCGCGTACATGCAAAAATGTTTACCTTCAGGGATGCGCAGTTCAGCGCTATTCGTTACTTCAAAATAATCTCCCGGTTTCAGCCCGCATACTGAGCGCCCACCAATACTTTCAACCGTAACTCGCAAATCGAATATTTCCATTTCTAAATGATACGGCAAGAGAAACTGCGTGTTATTCTTTTTTATGAACAGTGGGTTTGAATTCTTATCTCTTGGCGAGCTTCGTGAGAAGAAGAGCTATAAGTGGCGCCAATATGGCGGAAACACTATCCCCCTAACTGTGGCTGAGATGGATTTTCGAGTGGCACCCGCTATCACCAGCGCCTTACAAGACATGGTTAATAGATCAGATATGGGATATCTCGGGGCTAACCCAGAGATACAGGAAGCATTCGCTAAATTTGCGAATTTACTATGGGGTTGGCAAATAAGTAGCAACTTAGTACGAGTAGGAAATGATGTTGGCTCTTGTGTTCAGGAAATTCTAACCGTGATTACCCAGCCAATGGAGGCAGTACTAATCAACTCTCCTGTCACTAATTTTGCGAAGTGGATTCTAGAGTCAGGGCGCAGCATTCATGATATTCCTCTCATTGAAAAGAATATGAATTACACGCTCGACTTACCTGCAATCGAAAAAGCATTTGAGGCAGGAGTTCGAACCTATCTGTTATGTAATCCGCACTCGCCTGTTGGTATTACATATAGCAAGCGAGATTTGTCGGTGATAGCTAAGTTGGCCAAAAAATATGGTGTTACGGTGCTTAGCGACGAAATTCATGGGGCTTTGATGTTTGATGCCCAAGATTTCACACCCTTCTTGAATAGTTGCCCGGAGGCAGGTGATGTTGGAATTTGCATATCGTCTGCAAGCAAAACTTTCAATATCTCTGGACTTAAGTGCGCAATTTATCTTTCGCAATCATCTGAAATTAATGAGGAATTAGATCGGATTCCAGAATCTGCGAGACACCGGGCTTCACTTTTTGGAGTTGTGGCCACAACAGCCGCATTTGAGAGTGGACTGCCGTGGTTACTAGATACGATAGATGTTTTAGAGTTCAACGCACAGCACTTGATAAGTCAGCTAGCAATGAATTTGCCCCAGACTGAATACCGAAAACCTGATTTTGGATATTTAGCATGGTTAAATTTTGGGGATTTCAATTGGCTCGAAGAATTTGCTAAAGCTGATGTCGCGCTTCTTTCTGGTGAAATTTATGATACAAATATTCCAAACTTCGCTAGGTTAAATTTTGCTACTGACCCTGCAATTATGAGATTAGTTTTTGATCGACTAAGCATATAAAGAAGCCCCCAACCTAAGTTGAGGGCTTCTTTGATTATCTAGTTAGTTAAATGTAATTCGATCTTTTTCGTCGATTACAGGCTTGCCGTCAACTACTGAGAACATATCAAATACTCCGCCAGCAGGATCTCCTGCTGCATCGAAGTTCATTTGACCCCAAACGCCTTGGTAAGTGATTTTCTTACCTTTTTTAACAGCCTTAACTGCGGCTTTGATTTTCTTGTATGTGTAAGTCTTTCCGGCAGGCCCACTTACTGCTCGAAGTCCTTTTGCAAGTGATTTTGCATCAGTCTTTTTTGCGTAAGCAGCTGCAAGACAACCTAGAACTGCAGCGTCAAATGACGATGGATCTACGAAAGTTCCGGGAAATTCTGGATAGGCAGCCTTAAATTCAGCCTTCCATGCAGCAGTGTCTGTTCCATTTGGAGCGGTAGAAGAACCACGAACTCCATTCAAGAAGTTAGCTCCTACTACTTCAATTGAGGCAGCGTTATTAAACGTTTCGTTTACGAAAGTTCGAGTTGCATCCCACTTCTTAGTACGAGCAAGTGCTGGTGCAACTTTTGCGAATGTCTCTTCGTAATCAGCTATGAACCATGCTTCCGCAGGAATACCTGAAACTAGTTGGTAAGCGTCGGAATCAAAAGTTGCTGCATTTGGATTCCAAAGCACTGTACGACCAACTTTACCGCCGCCGCTACGCCATTCTGTACGAAAAGCAGCTGCAAGTGCACTTCCGAATGCATCATTACGAGCACCAACATTTACACGTGCTGTTTTGCCATAAAGCTTTCCCATCCATGTTGCAATGGCTTTAGCCTGTAGGGCATCTGATGCATAAGTTCTAAAAAGTGTGTCACCATCTTCAAGTGTCGTTACATCTGGCGAAGAAGCAGCATCTGAAATCATGATAACTTTATTTGGAATTGTTACAGACTGGGCAGCTGCAATTGTTGCTCCAGAAGTAAGTGGTCCCACGATTAACTGTGCGCCATTGCTCTTTACAAGCTTTGTAACAGCTTCTACTGCAACGGCAGGCGTGGCTTGATCATCTTCCGAACCAACAACGGTGCATGAGCCAACTTTAGCTTTCTTCATTGCAGCATCAACTAACTTAACACCCCAAGAAGCGGCGGCCGACATTCCTGGTCCATAGCTAGCAAGCCCACCTGTAAGTGGGTGGGTTATGCCAACTTTTAGATCTACTTGTGCAGCGCTTGCCACAGGTGAAGTACTTATGACTGCCGTCGCGGCTAATGCAGCAATGGCAACCGAAGAGACTCTGCTTTTTAATATCATTGGGCTCCTAATTGAATTTGGCGCCTTTTGGAGGGACGCGGGTGGTTTAGCCTAACTCGTCGATAAATCTCGCGCACTACTTTTTCCCAAAATAAATTCCCACTATTTCTGGGTCTGAAGCTAATTTCACCCCTTCGCCTTCATGTCTGTTTCTACCCATGTCTAATACATATCCATATGTTGATATTTCTAGAGCTCGGCGAGCATTTTGCTCCACCATTAAGATTGTCACTCCACTCTTATTAATGCTTACTAATTCTTCAAAGAGCTGGTCTACCAGGGCCGGAGCTAGACCAGCCGAAGGCTCATCTAGCAATAATAGTTCTGGATAAGACATTAGCGCTCGGGCAAGCGCAAGCATCTGGCGCTGCCCCCCAGAAAGAGATCCGGCCCGGTCTTTTCGACGTGGAGCTAAATCGGGATACCTCTCAAACATTTCAGTTTTGCGAATCTCCAGATTTCGACCCTGGCCATGAATAAAACCAACATCCAAATTTTCCTCAATTGTTAATGCCGAAAAGATATTTTCTATTTGGGGAACATAACCGATCCCGACATCAACAAGCTTGTGTGGTTTTATATTTCGGATATCTACTTTTCCATTTTTCCCCATTAAACTTATTTCGCCCTCAGTAACTTTTGCAATTTGGTAGATCGCCTTAAGAATGGTCGATTTCCCAGCACCATTTGGGCCAACGATTGTAACGATCGATCCAGATGGGACTTCTATGTTTACGCCGTTGAGGATTTTTACATCTCCATATCCAGCATGAACATCCTTAAATTGAAATAGTGGAGTATTAATCATGAACTCTTCTTTCTTGAGCCAAGGTAAGCGTCCACCACTGCATCATTGTCGTAAATAGATTCAGGTAGACCCGAAGCGATAACTTCTCCCTGAGCCATAACTACAACTTTGTCAGAAATATTCATCACAGTCTCTAAATCATGTTCGACGAGCAAGAAACTTAGGCTATGTTTTGCCCGAATTGCATTTAAGACTGTCAAAAGTTTTTCGACTAATGCCGGGTTAACTCCGGCGAATGGTTCATCTAGTAACATTATTTTGGGGTCTGCCATTAGACATCTTGAAAGATCGAGTAGTTTTCTTTGCCCTCCAGAAAGTATTCCAGCAAAAGAATCTGCCAAATTTTCCAGTCCGACTTCTTTCAATAAATCCAAAGCCTTCTCTTTGGCGGCATCTTCATATTCTCGGCGAACTTTGGGTGTCATAATTCGCCACAATTTCTCGCCTGGGTTATTTTGCCCAGCCAGTACGATGTTCTCTAAAACACTCAACCGTTTAATAATTTTCGCGCCCTGAAAGGTTCTGATTAGTCCTAGGTGTGCAATTTTATGTGGTTTCAATTTTTCAATTGATATGCCCTCTAGTTTTATGCTTCCTGAGTCAGCTGTCAGAGATCCGCTTATCAAGTTAAAAAGTGTTGTTTTACCGGCTCCATTAGGTCCAATTACAGAGGTAATTGTGCCCTGTTCTACCTCCAATGACGCTCCATGTACTGCCCTGAGCCCGCCAAATGCAATTGATACGTTACTAACTTCAAGAATATTTTTTTGGCTCATTGGTCAAGCACCATTTCTTCGCGCTTGCCAAACATTCCCTGAGGACGCTTAATCATCAAAATAATTAGGACAAGGCCGATAATAATGATTCGAAGATAGGCGCGCTCTGCTGAGGTAAACCACGTGAAGGGAGGGAATTCGAAGAATCGGGTACCTGCATAAAGAAATCCAAAAAATAGCGCTCCAACCGGAACACCTTTAACTCTAGTTGCTCCGCCCATAATTAAAATCATCCAGCCGTAAAAAGTTACTATTGATTGAAAATCTTCGGGGGCAAGAATCGAAAATTGTAAGCTCCAAAAAATACCGGCAATTCCTCCAATTGCCGAACCAAAAATTAGGGCTTGAAGTCGAAACATGAAAACATTTTTACCCAGGGCCGATGGGACGTGATCGTCCTCCCGAGTTGCACGCAAAACTCGAGCCCAGCTGGTCATTTGAGTTCTAGATACAAATAAAAGCAATAACCCGGCTGTAGCCCAAACAATTAGCAGCATTGCAAAATCACGATTTACAACATCCCCAAAGATGGGAGAAAATAAATCTTGAATTTTTAGTAAAACTGGTTCAAAGGTTTTTGTATATGAGGTGAATGCGCCAGACTTGCTTGGAATAGCAAGTGAACCACGAGTTCCTCCTGTGAAATTATCTGAGTTTTGGATTACGTACCTAACAATTTCAGAGAAAGCGATACTTACAATGGCGAAATAATCGCCTCGAAGTCGAATTGTGGTTAAGCCAAGCAGCGCGCCTCCTAAGGCAGCGACAGCAACTCCAGCAAATGCAGCCAGATATAAGTTCCAACCATAAGTAATAACTAAAATTGCGAGGCTGTATGCGGATAGTGCCATCATCCCTACATGGCCAAAGTTCATCATTCCACCAAGACCGTATTGGATCTGTAGCCCAAGAGCAAAAATGCAGTAAATACCTGCCATGACTAGTACGAAAACCCAGAATCCGGGTTGCAAAAATGCCTGCATTTAAATACTCCTCGCTTTGTATCCGAGTAGGCCTTCGGGTTTAACCAGAAGCACTAGAGCGAGTGTGGAAAAAGCAACTACTGGTTTATATGAACTCGGGACGCCGCCGAAAAAAATACTCCATGTCGAAAGTTCCATAACCAGACCGAGAACAAACCCACCCAAGAGAGCTCCGTAGGCATCGCCTATGGTCCCAAGGACAACCGCGGCAAATATCGGTAATAACAACATCCAACCCATAGTGCTTTCGAAACTTCCTTGCACCATGCCTTGGAATACCCCCGCTAGCCCGGTTAATAATCCACTTATTAGCCATGTTGCCAAAATAATTCGATCAACATTAACTCCGGCGACAGATGCGAGTGATGGATTATCTGAAAATGCTCGCATTCCTTTTCCAATTGGGCTTTTGGCAATTAGCAATCCCAAACCTAAAATAGTCGCAGATGCAAAAACAAGGACTACAAGTTGGGCCTGTGCGATTTGTGCACCAAGGAACTCAAAAGTTTTGACTTGATCGATATCAAACTTTCGACTACCAACTCCAAAAATTATCAATATCAACTGACGTACGATTAGCGAAACGCCAGTAGCCACTAAGAAAAGTGAAAGTGTTCCAGCTTTACTTTTGCGCAGCCCCCGCCAAATTGTAAATTCCAAAATTACACTTATTCCCGCAATTGTTGCCATCGCTACTAAAATTGCTAATACAAACGGTACATGCTGATCCACACTTAAAAATACAGTAACAAAAGCGCCGAGCGTTAGAAAATCCCCGGCCGCAAAATTAACTAATTTCAAAACACCGTAAACTAAAGAAACTCCGACCGCAGCTATTGCGAGAATTGATCCTGTTACTAGCCCGTTAAACAGCAGCTGAATAAAATCAGCCATTCAATCTCTCCATTCGGTGAACTTTATAGCCAAGACCGACTAAAAAGAAGGCCGTGTGAGTGATTACATGAGGCTAGTCTGAGAGCGTTGAGCCCAGGGTTACGGTAAAAGTCTTACTTTCTCCGGTTGGTAAAGTGAGAACTATGGTGACTTTGTCCCCAGGTGCGTGAGCTCTAATTCTGACTATGGCAGATACGTAATCATTGATCCGAACACCGTCGATCGAAGTAATTATTGAACCTGCTGGAATCCCCGCCTTTTCTGCCGCGTCACCGGAAGTCAAGCTTGAAATTGTTGCACCATTCCCAGTATCAACTGTCTGGTCAAAATAAACTCCAAGTACTGGTCGAGTAGCTTTCCCGGTGTCAATAATTTCATTCATTATTCGAAGTGCTTGATTCATTGGAATTGCGAAACCTAAACCGATTGAGCCGGTCTGGCCTTGTGTTGAACCAAGAGTGGCTGTAGCAGAGTTAATACCAATCATTCTTCCAAGCGAATCAGTTAATGGGCCGCCAGAATTTCCTGGATTAATTGCCGCGTCAGTTTGAATAGCATCCACATAGGATTCTGATGACCTGGCGCCACCACTGGTAACAACGGGGCGATTTAGTGCAGAAATTATTCCGCTGGTAACTGTATGGTCAAGGCCAAGTGGAGATCCAAATGCGATTACTTGATCTCCAATTAAAATTGAAGTTGAATCGCCAATCGCGATAACGGGTTGATTTCCTTTAGTAATTTTTAACACTGCAATGTCATAATTTGGTTCGCGACCAACAATTGTTGCAGCAACTGTCTCGCCATTATCTAATCCAACTTCGATTGTTCCATCACCGCTTGCCGCGCTTTCAATAACATGGTTATTTGTAACGATATAGCTAGAAGTTGCCGAAGTTCTGAAAATAGATCCTGAACCAGTATCTCTGCCAGTAGAAGTAGTTACATTAATTGTCACAACGGAAGGAGAAACTTGGGAGACGATTGAACTAATACTTCCTGCAACTGATCCGGCTGAACCAAGAGTTACCGCGGTTCTAGAAGCTGGACATGAATTGTTTACCGCTGCATAAATTATATGTGTTTTCTTATTCACGCAGGCATTAACTACGGTCGTACTGAATACACCGGCCGCTGTTGCGACTCCGCCTACAGCCGTAACTCCAAATAAGAAACCTGCTAAAACTTTTGATACGCCATGGCCCATGATTTTTTTCATAATTGAGTTTAACAACTGCTCTCTCGATGAATCTGTAACCTTATATTAATATTCTCTGAGAATTTAATCTTCGAAAATCTGCATATTTCGCATAGTTGGACTAGTAAGCATGCCAAGGATGACTATGGCGCTGAATATAGCTAGTGCATATAGGGCGTTCGAGAGTCCAATCGCCATAGAAAGTGGCCCCGCAATTGCCAGACCGACTGGACGCAGAAGCATCGAGCCCATCGCATCAAAGGATGAAACCCGTGAAAGTGCTTCTCTTGGAACTTCTCGAGCCATAGCTGTAGACCAGATGGTGGTCCATAAATCAAGCGTTATCCCCCAAAGAAGGGCGCAAAAAGCAATAAACCAGATCGATTGGGGTTTAGCCATCGACCACATGTAAAGAGAGATAGAAAAACTAATAACCAGTAAGAAACGAAGCGGGTATTTCAATTTAATTCTCAATCCGATTATCGAGCCGATTATTAAACCGATTCCTTCGAAAGTTAAGACAAGTGACCAAGATTTTGCTCCATTAAATTCTTTAAGCGCTATCAGTGGGCCTAACACATTTTCACCAGCAGCCCAGGCCAAAATTACAAAAGAAAAACCAAAAACACCAACCAAAATCCAACGATAGGAGGTAAATATCTTCCAACCATGAATTAAGTCGTCAAACATTGAGTTCTCCGTCTCAGAACTCTTTGGTGAAACATGCCTGAAAGAAAAAAGGAATGCTCCGGCGATTACAAATGTTAGGGCATCAATTGCCAGCGCCCAGGTACTGCCCCAGCCGGCAACGATAATTCCACCAACTGCTGCTCCTAGAATAATCGCGCCATTTGAGAATAGGTTTGTAACTGAATTAGTTTTTTGCAACTGCTCATCTGGTACCAATGCAGGCAAGACCCCCGACATCGCTGGCCAGAAAATACCCCACATCAACCCAAAATTCACATTGACCACTAATAAAACCCAGATCGGAACATTGCCTGATGCAAAATAGGCAACTTGAACAAACAAGCCTGCAGCGCCTATGAAATCAGCCAGGGCACATGCTCGAATTCGACCAAATTTATCGGCTAGAACACCGCCAAATGGGCTCATGATTAACATTGCAACTGTTGTTGATCCCAAAACTAAACCTAGAAGATTGGCATCGCCATTTGGTAAGTGCAAGATACCGAAAGCTAAAGCAATCGGCGACATACCGTTCCCAAAATTGCTAATAAAGCGCGCAATATAGAATCGCTTTATATAGCGGTGGCCGAATAATTCAGTGAAGCTCATTTGAGCATAATACTTCGACCTAGCTAAATATTATTCGCTCGCCTCTGAGATATTTATGGGGTGGGGCTCCGCGCAAAATATGAACGCCACCAAGACCGTGAACCTCCCAGGTATTTTCACTAAGGCTAGTTGAGCCATCTAACCCAGTAACAAGGGCAGTATTTTCATCGATTCCAATGATTGTGGTGTCCTGTGGTGCTCGCATAACAATTTTTGCCGCGCTATCTGGAAGCCAGCCAAAAAACTTGTCGTAGTGAGGGATTGGCCTGATGTTAGGAATTAAACCAAAGCCAGGGATTCCCTCCTCTTTAACTCGAAAGAAATTTGGGATGTCACTGCTCATGGCCATTGCACCTGCGCTGCACCCGGCAAGCGATGCTCCTTCTTGCCAACTCGACTTAATTGCATCCCACGCTGGTGATCCCACCAATGTATCCGCTAAATATCCAGGATCTCCTCCGGAAAAATAGATTAAACCGGCACTTTTTATCTGAGACACATATTTTGGATTAAATGCATCCTCGCGATTGAAGATGGGAAGGAAGTTTTGAACAGTCCCAATTCTTCGAGTTTGCTCTGCGCCCAATTCTTGCCAATAAGCCAAACGTTTTTTACTCTCTTCACCAGCGGCTGTTGGGATTTGCAGGAAGCGATTTGGTTTTCCATTAGAGATTCCTGAGCGAAGTAGCTCGGTTTCCAGCTCCTGCATAGCTGGTAAATATTCCCCCGAACCCACAAGGGCCAGGGCTCCTACTTTGGTCATGTGACTACTTTATATGCCAGCAATCAAAGCTTTATCGGTAGGATTCGAGTTATGCGTAAATGGGCCCACAAAATTGCGCTGGCCCTTTCACTTTCCATAGTCATCGCTTCTGGTGCTCTTCACTACTTCAGTACGACAGCAAGTAAGTCCATTCCAAGGTCAAAAGTTTTGCAGGGTGCAGATCAATCTAAAAATGGCGACACGAATATATTGCTACTTGGTTTAGATAGCCGCCGTGACAATGACGGCAACCCACTATCTCTGGAACTGACCAAACTTCTTCATGTCGGACCAGCTTCCATCGGTGGCTACAACACCAACACAATGATTTTGATCCATTTACCAGCTGATGGGAAGAAGGCCGTAGCGATTTCAATTCCTCGCGACGACTATGTGAGTGTTCCTGGATATGGAATGAAAAAAATCAAAGAGGCCTATGGTTATGCAAAATATGCCGAAGATTCCAAACTTTACAAGGAGGGAATCCAACAACCCGCCCGGGAACATTTGGCTCGGGAGGCTGGTCGAGCGGCATCGATTGCTACTGTTTCGCAATTTTTGGATGTCCCAATAGATCACTTCGCTGAGGTTAATCTTCTAGGATTTTATGATTTAGCTAATGCCCTTGGTGGGATACAGGTTTGTTTAAACAATGCTGTTAATGACAAAAAATATTCGGGGGCAGTTTTCCCGGCAGGGCTGCAAACTATTTCTGGGGTCGATGCTCTTAAATTTGTTCGCCAGCGCCACGGTCTTCCCAACGGGGATCTGGACCGAACTCATCGCCAGCAGGCATTTATCGCCGGTGTAATAACTAAATTTAGAACTCAAGGAATCTTCGGTGATATTGGAAAGCTTTCAGCTCTTTTAAAGGTCGCCAAAAAAGACGTTGTCATCGATTCTGGATTTGATGTACTTGGATTCCTGCCTCAAGCCAAAGCTTTAACGAGCGGGAATATTAAGTTTCATACGCTACCAATTGAGGGTTATGTGATGAGAAATAATCAAAGCGTAAATTTGGTTGATGAAGTGAAAGTCCGTAAATTTGTTCAGAATCTATTTAATCCGAAACCAAAAAAATCAAAGAATTTGGCCTCGCCAAAACCAAAGCCAAAACCAACTAAGATTAACTATGCCAATCTGGCAAACGGAAAGTCTGTTGATGGCGCTGGCATTCCCTGCGTCAACTAATTAATTAGAACTGAGGAAATATGTTCGCTATTTTGGCGGTATTAATTGGCGTGGTCGTAGCAGTTCAATCTCGCATAAACGGGCAGCTCTCTGTTGACCTAGATAATGGACTTGCAGCAGCGCTCATATCTTTCCTAACTGGTTGGACAATTTTATTTATATTAGTTTTTGGATTGAAAAAAGAGCGAACAGGCCTCTCCCTTATTTTCAAAGGCATCAAGAGTAGAAAATTAACTTTTTGGGAAGTTGCAGGCGGAATTTTGGGTGGTTGTTTCGTAGCTGCTCAGACTATTGCGGTCCCCCAAATCGGAGTAGCTCTCTTTACAATCAGTGTGGTTGCGGGCCAAACTGTTTCCTCTCTATTTGTGGATAAGATGGGAATTACGCCAAGTGGGAAGCAACAAATAACGCTCCCGCGAATAATCGGGGCCGGGGCAACGCTTGTTGCAGTTTTTATTGCGGTATACCCGGATTTAACGAATTCACAATTTAGATTTGTCCCACTTTTTATTTCATTAATAGTTGGAGTTTTTGCTTCAATACAGCAAGGATTAAATGGTCGAGTTAACGCGATTGCAAATAGCGCGTTGGCTACCGCTTGGTTAAACTTCGCCACCGGCGCTGTAATAATTATCGTAGCCCTGCTGGTTAATCTAGCTTCAGGCGCGACTATTGCTCCACTTCCTCATAATTTTTGGGTTTATACCGGTGGAAGTGCTGGCCTAATTTTTGTCGCTGTTTCTGCTTACATAATTAAACACTTAGGGGTTCTTAATTTTGTAATTTTAAATATTGCTGGGCAATTAGTAGGAGCTGTCGCAATCGATTGGATTGCTCCGACAAAGGCCGGTTCGGTAAATGGCTATTTAATATTTGGAACTGTAATGACGATTTGTTCAATTGCTGTTTCGCGAATTATTGATGCTCGATCTTCTCGAAAAACTAAAGTTTAATCGTCGTCGTCGTCGTCGTGGTCGCGTTCGTTGCCTTCGTAATCGTCGTCGTCGTCTCCTCCACCGCCAGAAATTGTTGGCTTTGAAACCGTTGGGCTGGGAATATTAGGAGTGGCCTTTATTTTTTGTGGCTTAGTTTTGACAGGTGTCGCTGATTTTTCAGGAGTTGTAGCTTTGTCAGGCACGCTCTTGGCTGTGGGGGTAGCGACAGTCGAAGCAGTTGGCTCAGGAGTTGAAATAGTTGTTAGTGGCGCTGGCGCGCTTGCTGGTTTCAATTCAGCATAGGCAACAGCCCCAGCGATTGCTATCCCAATTCCAATTAGAGCGATCTGTGATTTCATGAATGTAGTATGGAGGATTTCAGACTGAAAATCATCAGTATCACCTGTGAATCTTCTTTCTATCTCGCATTTTTGGTCGATAAGTGCGAAGATGAACCGTGCCAAAGATTATTCGTCAGAACATAGTTGAGAACCGTGAGTTCCGCCGGCAACAATTAATGGCTGCAGCAACAGAGTTAGCTTTAACCAAGGGGGCAAGGTTCATTACTGTGGCTGCAGTAGCCAGGAAAGCTGGAGTGGCAAGGAGTTCACTTTATGAATATTTCTCGAGTTCTTCTGATTTAATTGCGAACCTAATTATTGATGAATTGGAATATTTCACAGAGCGTTTAGATCAAGTAATTAAGGATGATCTTGACCCATACCAAAAAATCGAAAATTGGATTTCGGAAGGCTTGCAATATGTCGTGGACGGGCGCCATATGCTTGTTAAAACTTTGAATTCTGTAGCTCCTCCTGACGACCGAAAAAATGAAATCGCTCTGGGTCATAAAAAATTAGTGGCGCCTCTAAGGCAAGCTCTGTTAGCAACTGGAGTTGCAGATTTACAGCAGGCTGCCTCTTTTATATCTGGTGTTACCGATGCTGCCAGTGTAAGAATTGAGTCTGGTTTCGATGCAGCGCTCGAAATCCAGAACGCAAAAGACTTTGCGATTGCTGGAATTCGAGCGCTTGTAAAGAAGTAATTAATTTCTTACTTTGATTTTTACAGCTTTATTTACTTCGGTATAGTTTTCATTTCCTGGCGCAGTTGCCGTCAGCATGCATTTACCTTTTTTAATTCCTGTAACGGTCTTACCGCTCAGAGAGCAGATATTTGATTTTTTTAGCGTGTAGGAGATCTTCTCTCCGAAGTTACTCCTCTTTGCTAGAAGTGTGTGTCTTCCAACCTTTAGGCTTTTTGTACTCTTGGAAATAGATTGCTCTCCTGTAGTTAAGTTGAATGGGAAATGTGTAGTTTTCTTTGATGATGCGCTATCTCCCGGAGAAGTGATTGCAAAATCGCATTGTCCACTTCCCTTCAAGGCAATAATTGAATTACCTTCGACGGTACAAGTCGGGGTAGAGCTAACAATTGTTGCGGGAGCACCTGAACCAGTTGTCACTGAAACCGTCATTGGAGTGCGATAGGCAAGTGTTCCTGGTGAGGTAGTTGAAAGTGCATCGCCCTCTATTGTCGCGACAATTGAATCTGCTGGAAGGCTCAGTGTCGAGCCTCCCGCCGCGAAAGTTATCGGGATGAACTGATCTTCAGTTAAATCTCCTGGAAGGGTGTGATCAAATCGCGCCGCGATTCCACAAATATCTACCGAACAATCTGCTCCTTCGAATGTGCCCGTTACATGAACTTTGACATCTCCAGCTGGATTAGTCGCACCATTAGCAGTTCCAACCCAAACTTGTGATTCCGAATTAATAATTGTTGGGCGCGAACCCTCTAGTCCTTTAACTGCCTGGTAAAGATAGATTCCAGCGCTTTCTGGAAAGTTCGAGAGTGCGAAGTGAATATCGGCTCCAGCTGGATTAAGCCCAGTGAGCGGTCCTCCTTGAATATTCGTAGCTGCTGTTGCGCTAGAAATACCCCCAAGCCCGATAACTACTGCCAAAGATACTGCAATTGCTTTTCTCATTTTTTGCTCCTATTTTTTGAATCGGATTGGAATTGAAATATCGTAACTGCGGTCATTACTTCTGGTGTGATCTGCTCTGGCATAGATGGCGCATCTAATTTTTCTGCAATCAAACTTGCCAATCATTGGTGAAACTTGAATTGAAAAATTAAAGCGGCCCCCCGCTTTAAAGGGTATAGCTAAACCTTTCCCGTATGGTGGCGGATTTGAAGATACCCAAATCGAGGAGCCACTTACTCCGCTCTGATCCATTCCACCTCCACAAGGTGAAGGGAGTTTACTGATTGCAACTTTCTTACACATTGCTAGATAGATCCCGACTGTTTCGTCAAAATGTGAACCTGAAATTTTAATCGTCGAGTCAGTTGTGATATTTTTTGTCTTAGAAATACTAAGAATTGCTCCGCTGCCCGATTCTTTTGAGGTAGCAGCGGTGGAACTCGTAAGCGGGGCAAGACTTATTGCAGTTATTACCCAAATAATTTTAGATATTTTATGGGATAACATTTCACCAATATAGTGATTATTAAGTGGGCAGATTGCAACACATTTCTGCATACCGTCGGCAAGTTTGGTGTGATAATGGCCAGGTGAGGCAAAGGGATATTTCGGCTACAGCGCTCCTTACCATAGGCCTTATTTTTTCAACGCAGCCCTCTGCTTACGCTTTAGAAATACCGCTTAATAAAACCAAACTTGCGATTGTAAATTCAGCCGAAAAGCCAGTATTCACGAGGGTTGTTGCTCTGGCTGGCGGAAGTGCTGAAATTATTGTGGCCTTGGGATACAAATCCATACTTGTTGGAAGAGATATCGCATCGACAATGCCTAGGCTTAGCGATATTCCAATAGATACTGATGCCCACCAAATGGCCGTCGAGAGAATTCTCTCGCAGAAACCAGACTTGATTTTTATTGATAAGAATTCGGGGCCGAGGACTGCCATTGATACTTTGAAAAAGGCGGGGATTGCATTTGCCTCCGTGCCAGATGCTTATAATTTGAAAAATATCGTGAGAAAAGAGCGGCTAATCGCGAGAAAATTGGGAGTTCCAGAAGCTGGAAAAATGCTCGCAAAAAAACTTTCGAATTTCAAGCACTCTGAGTCAAAAATTAAGGTGGTCTTCCTCTATTTGCGAGGCAACTCAGCAATCTATTTGATTGGCGGAAAAGGTTCGGGAGCAGATTCAATTATTTCGGCTATTGGTTTTAAAGATGTCGGCTCGGCCAATCTGAAGCAACCTTTTGCAGCGCTGTCGTCAGAAGCCTTAATTGCAATGGCGCCCGATGTTATTTTAACAATGACCAAAGGCTTGGAGTCTGTGGGTGGCATATCCGGGCTAGTAAAACTTCCAGGAGTTGCTCAGACGCCTGCTGGGGAAAATCGCCGTGTAGTGACCGTCGATGATTCGTTGCTCTTATCTTTTGGCCCTAGAACAGGCGAGTTGTTGCCAGTTTTACGTAAATCAATTCTCAAAGTTGCAGCACGATGAAGAGAATTTTAGTTGCGGTAATTTTTCTGGCAATAATTGCCTCGTTATTTTTACTCTCTTTGCAAACTGGAATTATAAATCTCGATTCCTCGCTCTTGAATTTGATTGGAAAACGCACTGGAATTGATGCGATAACTGTTTGGGAGGTCAGGGCCCCGAGGGCTTTGGGCGCCATAGTAATTGGCTCTGCTCTTGGTATCGCTGGTGTGATAGCTCAAAGTATTTTTAGGAACCCTTTGGCTGAACCTACGTTGATTGGCTTGACTAGTGGAGCTTCTCTTGGAAGCGTAGTTGCTATATCTACGGGAGCTGCGGTTTATGGCTCAACACTGAATGCTTTATTTGCCATCCTCTTCTCCGCGCTTGCCGGTCTAAGTATCTATTTGTTAGCGCCAGCGAACGGACTGGGCTTCTTGATTACCGGAATTGCCGGATCTGCGGTCTTTATTTCGATCGCCGGACTGCTGATAACAATCTCGCCAAACCCAGGTATTCAAAACCTATCATTTTGGAATTTTGGTTCGCTAGCAATGCTAAACAATTCGACACTGAAAGTTATTTCACCATTAATCGCAATCGGAATTGGTGGCGCATATTTTGTGACAAGGAAGTTAGATATTTATTCTCTTGGCGAAAATTCTGCCCATTATCTAGGTGTAAATTCTGGGCGCGTGCGCTTGATTGCGATCGGAGTACTTGCCCTCCTTGTGGGTCCAGCCGTCAGTTCAGTAGGTGCGATTGCATTCTTAGGGCTTCTCGTCCCCCATGTGGTTCGGTTGTTAATTGGCCCCTCACATAAGAATCTCTTCTTTTTTAGCGCCCTTTTAGGAGCTGCCCTTTTATTGGGGGCCGACCTCCTTGCCCGAGCAGCATTTGCTCCTCACGAGATTCCTTTGGGTTTGTTGACCTCAATAATCGGTGCCCCTGTCTTGATTATTCTTCTTAAGATTCGGGTCGAGCAATGGGTAAGTAATGATTGAAATTAAGAATCTCTCCTTCCAACGTGGATCCCAGCGCATCATCGACAATTTCAGCGCCAAGTTGAGCGCTGGTGAATTGGTGCTTCTATCTGGAGCTAATGGGTCGGGAAAATCGACACTTATTGAGTTACTTGGTGGGGCACTAAAGCCAAGCAGTGGAAATATCTATTTTTACGGCCGGAATCTCGAACAAATGAGCGTTAAAGAACAATCTGAAATCCGCTCGGTTTCCCCTCAAACACGGCTATTCCCTCTGGCTTTCAAAGTGAACCAACTACTGAGTTTGTTAAATGAAAATCGAAGAAGTTTGTTCACTGAAACTATTATTTATCACCTCGGTCTTGTCGATCTTTTAGATTCACGAATTACCCAATTATCTAAGGGGCAAGAACAACGCGTAAGTCTGGCAATATCACTAATTCAAGAAGCTAAATTTTATTTGATCGACGAACCTTTTAGCGCACAAGATGTAACAAGTATAAAAAATATACTGGCTCTTCTCTTAGAAATTAAAACTGAAAAGGGAGTGCTCGTTGTCAGTCATAACACTGAAACATTGCACTCCCATTTTGATAGGGTGTTAGAACTTACTTAGTGCGTGGCTTGGCTTTCCCAACATTCTTCTTAGGACCAGCTTTTTTGAAAGTTCCTTTTGCAACTGGTGGACGTTCGCCGGAAGTTTTCTTAGCAAACTTCTTTGGACCAGAAGCTTTCTTAAACGCCGGGCGCTTACCTTCAAATTTCTCGCTGCGATCAAATTTTTCAACTTTATCTGAATCTGCTCGCCATGTTGAAGTTGCTGGGCGAGAATCAGATTTATAGCTTTTCTTAGGTGAGTTAAAGCGGTCCGCTTTTGCTGGACGATCTGATTTATCAAAGCGCTCTGCTTTTGGGTGGCGGTCGGCACGAAATGTGCGCTCGGTCGTTGAAGGAAGCTCGGTTCTTTCGGATCGAGTAGTTCTTTCAGGCCGAGCTGATTGTTCTCGACGACCAGTTCTTTCTGGACGAGCAGATCTCTCTTGACTTGGATTGCGCTCCTCATATTTTGGCTTCGTATGTGTAGCCCCACGAAATGAGCGAACGGGTTTTTCCCCGCGCGCTGGTCGATCGCTCTTTAAACCACCCTCGCTCTCGCCAACACGGCCGCCACCTTCGCTACGCTTTTTGAAATTATTTGAATGTCCACGGCGGAAACCACCACGGTCGCCACGATCACGACTTCCACGGTCGTTGCGCCCTGGTCTTTCGGCCTCAACAATTACTGGGATCCCGGAAGGCTCTTGTGCCCCTGTGACGCGGATCAGTTCTGGGTCTGAAGGTCGAACATAAACTTCATTTAACTTAACTTTTGCTTGGTTCGTGATTCCAAAAATTCCGCGTTTTTGTTTGTGGGTAGCAAGAGTTACGACAGTTCCTCTCGCGCCTGCTCTAGCTGTTCGCCCAGCACGGTGTAAGTAATCTTTATGATCTGCAGGGGCATCCACATGTACGACGAGTGAAACATCATCAACGTGAATTCCGCGAGCAGCAACATCTGTTGCAACGAGAGCCGAAGCGCGACCATCTTTAAACGCAGCCAGAACTCGAGTTCGCTGGCCTTGCGATTTTCCGCCATGAAGGACGCCTACTGGGACTCCGGAGCGAAGCATTTTCTCAGCCAATTTATCTGCGCCGTGTTTTGTACGCACAAAGAAAATAGTGCGACCCTCACGAGCTGCGATCTGAGTTGCGACCAAGTCTTTATGCCCTTGATCCATAATTAAAACATGGTGCAACATATCTGCGGAACGAGATTTTTCATTCTCAAGTGAGTGAGTGATTGGATCCTTAAGGAAGCGCTTTACGAGAGAATCAACATCGCGGTCTAGCGTCGCTGAGAATAGAAGTCTTTGGCCACCTTCTTTAGTTTGACCAAGGAGTTCTTTCACGACTGGCAAGAAGCCCATATCGGCCATCTGGTCAGCCTCATCTAAAACAGTTATTACAACATCGTCTAAAACAACATGCTTCTTTTGAAGAAGGTCTATCAAGCGACCCGGGGTCGCAACCAGAATTGTTACGCCAGAACGCAGCGCCTTAATTTGGCCAACATAAGAAAGTCCGCCAGCGACCACTTGGGTGCTTAAGCCAACTTTTCTAGAAAGTGGTCCAACTACATCAGAAATCTGAACAGCAAGTTCACGTGTTGGTGAAAGTATTAAACCAAGGGGGCGGTGAGGCTTTGCGGTGCGACCTTCAAGTCGAGTCAACATAGCTAAACCAAAAGCTAGTGTTTTTCCGGAACCGGTTTGGCCACGGCCCAGAACATCGCGACCTTTAATAGCGTCGGGAAGTGTGGCGGTTTGAATTGGAAAGGGTGTTGTAATTCCTTGAGCGTCAAGGGTTTCTACGAGCGCAGGGGCAATACCTAAATCTTTAAATGACATAAAAATACCAATCGAGACATCAAGCGTGTCTCGTGGTACTAAATATTAAGACTCGCAAGTGAACCTTGAAATTTATCAGAAGGTTCTATGGGGAGTGCTGCGGTTGCAACAACTAACCAATTGTAACCTACTTAATTACCTTACGACGCCACTCGGCATACCTTGAAGCCAAAGGATCAGTAATTTGTGCGTATTTACGCCCAGTTGCCCGAGTCAATAATAAATCAGCAAACTCAGGATTGCGCGCGAGTATTGGGCCATGCAGGTAAGTTCCAAAAATATTTCCCTGAACCGCCCCATCGTACTTTCCGTCACCATTTCCATGACCGACTGAAACTTTGCCGAAAGGTTCAACTGTTGGACCCAAGATCGTTTGACCGACATGGTTTTCAAATCCTGTTAATTCAAAACCTAGAACCGTTGAGGTTGTTTTCACGTCACCAATAAATCGTTTCTTTCCCGGCTCGCTTGTCACATCCAAAAGGCCAAGGCCGTCAACGTATTTCCCGCTAGCCCAGAATTTTTTTCCGATAATCTGAAATCCAGCGCAGACTGCTAAAACAACCGCGCCCCGTTCTATTGCAATATTCAACGTATCGTCGCGTTGCAACGCTTCTAAACTTAGAAGCTGAGCCGCATCTTCAGCACCACCCAAGAGATAGATATCACCATTAGTTGGCAATGTATCGTTAAATGAAATGTCAACAATACTTGCAGTTATGCCGTGGAATTTCGCGCGAAAAGCTAAAACTTCAGCGTTACCCTGGTCGCCATAGGTGCCAAGAAGTTCATTATGAATGCGGACAATTTTAATTTGGCTCATTAATTAACCAACTCAAAGAATGCTGTATATGCCGCAAGAACATAAACCCTCGAACCCTTTTCAAACTTATCAATCGCGCTAAGGAAATTATCTGCTATCTCGGCTTCGATCCCCTCAACATGCAGGCGATAAGCAATATCTAAACTGCGTTCCCCGCAAACAATTACTTGTTTGCTGGCAAGTTGAGCAAAAGAAATATCCCAGAGCCATGAGGTATCAATGCCATCAACTTCTTGAGAATTTACAATTAAAATAGCTTTGTCACCGACTATCGAATTTAATGCTTCGATCCACGAGGCCGGGTTTTTAGTAAGACGAATAACTGCACTAATGCCCTTGTAATCTCGATCAAAGGAACGCTCCAACCTCTTCTCTACTATCGCGATTTCCTTGGCGCCCAGTAATTTTCCTGTCTCATTTGCCAAGATTGCATTTCGATAAGCAGCGGATCCCGATGCGAAAAGTTGATCTGGCTTTCTATTCGTCAACCCACATGAACATTCATAGTTGTTCCCAATCCAATTCAAATAGGCACCACAAGCAGGGCATACAGCACCATCTAGGTGCTTTCGTCCGCCAAAAGAAATTGCCACTTTGTTTACTGCGGCTTTAAGGGCAAGTGAAACAAATGGGTCATCTATATCGCCAATAAAAATTGTGTCTGGTGCGGCAATTACCGCTTTTTCCCAGCGCTCCGCAACTCTTTTAACTTCATGCATCCGATGCAACTGATCCCGGGTTAAATTTAGGAGCAATACGACTTTAGGTTTGGTTTGCTCAATTACATTAGCTAGGTGAAGCTCATCCACTTCAAGAACGGCGTATTCTGATTTACTTATCAGCGCACTTGCTGCGCCTCGATCTAAATTTGATCCCGAGGAACTTGTAGTTACAGAACCTAGTTGTGAAATAATTTCCACAAGGGCTTTAGTTGTTGACGTCTTACCATTAGTCCCAGAAACACAGATAACCGTGCGACCTTTGGCTAACTCCGTGATGGCTTTGGGGTAAAGGGTTAAGAGCACTCGTCCCGTAATTGTTTCTCCGGATTTATGAAGGATTGTTTTAGAAAGCTGACCGGCAAACTTTGCTATGAAGATGGCAATTTTTAGTCTCATAACCGCCTCCCCAGCCATTTTTGAACCTGTTAATACTTGGAGCCCCTGGTCGGGATCGAACCGACGATCTGCTCGTTACGAATGAGCTGCTCTACCACTGAGCCACAGAGGCGCAAGATAATTTTAAATTAATCTAGTCGGATGACTCCTGATGGTGTTGCCAGATGAACTGCAACAACTCCTGAATCCCCATCATTTGTGGCTGCGTCGACCCACTCAACTTCAATATCGCTCCCAATTGCTTTTTCTAAATCAGAGCCAATCCATTCTGAAATCGTATTCTCCTCGCCAGCTATTTCTATTTTCGTGATCTTAGAAATTGCCTTTCCATCTGTTGATGGGTGCTCAAGTGTTAGCCACTGAATAAAGAATGGGAGTTGCTTATCTGAAAGAAGCTCAAGTATGCCGATTTGTTTCCAAGAAAGATCGTTGCCATCTGGTTTTGTGCGGTGGCCCTGCACGGCAGGACGGCCAAGACGGGATTCAATTGGCGAAATGTCGTCACTTGCTAAAACCCATGTTAACCAGCCGCCACCTTCTGCTGCACGCTTTGAAACGGCTTTACCGAATGGCGATGAATCCGCAGCTGGGTGATCAAGAGGGCAAACAACTTCTATGTAATGCCCATTTTGTAATGGCAATGTAAAATTTCTGGTTCCGAATCTAGGGTGCACTCCGCCATCAACAAAGGTGCTGCCTAGTCTTGAACCGAGCCGTTGAACTGTGTCAGCTAGTTGGTCATGTGAGGTTACATATGAGACATGGTCTAAGCGCATAGGGAAATAATGCCTTATAAAAAAAGAGTCAATTACCACTTTGGGCACAAATTAGCCCTAAAGGCGGAAGTTTTCCGGTTAAAAAATAGGAGTCGACCGCTCTATCCACGCATTTATTGCCCCGGTTATGCCCCGTGTGACCTTCTCCTTCCAGGGTGATAAGTCTTGCATTTTTAAAAGATTTGGCCAGCGTTAGCGCCCAGTCATAAGGCGTAGCCGGATCTTGAGTAACACCAATTACTAAAATTGGCGACGTTCTAATATTAGCCAATTCAACTGTTGGCAAAAGGGCGTCTGCTTTCCAATATTTACATACCAGCCCTGCATAACCTAAATATGGCCCGAAAATTGGAGACTTCTGGGCAAACTCGATTTGGTCATTAGCCATTTCTTGCAAAGTTCTTTTCTCGGGCCAATCTAAACAGGTGATCATGATCGAAATATCGTTTTGATTATTATAAAAATTCCCAGATAGGTCTCTACTGTTATACCCATCAGCCAACTTTAAAAGGCCTGTTGGATCCTCAAAATTAATTGCATAATTTAGCGCTCTCGTTAAATCTTTCCACCCTGTTTTAGAATTATAAAGCGATGCTGCCAGCGCTGTGATGATTAAGGATTGAGTGGTGGCTCTATGGTTTTTTGTCTGCAACGGTTTAATTGATGCTCTTGCCAATAATTTCTTTATATCCTCAATCGAAAACTTTTTTTCTGATGCTAAATAATTGTTAAGAGCGGTATTGAACCCGACTGCCTGTGCCAATTCTTGATCTCGAAGTGAGAGATTGGGTGCCACAGCGCCATCTAAGACCATCTTTCCAACTGAATTTGGATAAAGCGCGGCGTAAACTGTTCCTAAATATGTCCCATAACTCTTGCCAAGAAAATTTAATTTTTCTTCGCGGAGTAAGTTTCTAAGAATTTCCAAATCTTTTGCCGTTTCTAGCGTGCTGTAGTGTCCTAACCTATCTCCCGCCGCATCTGCACATTTATCAGCAAAATCTTTAGAAATAGAGACAAGATTTTCTATCTCCTCCTTTCCGCCGCCAAAAGCCCCGGCCTCTAGAAACGCGTCTTCATCTGAGTTCGATAAGCACCGTATTGGTTCGGAACCTTTGATTCCTCGGGGGTCAAAACCAACGATGTCATATCTCTGATTGAGCTCGTTAGAGACTATAGATTGCGCATTATAGGCATAGTCCGTGGCTGATCCGCCAGGTCCTCCCGGATTTACAATTATGGTTCCTAATCTATTTTCTTGCCTCTGCGCACTATGGCGTAACACTTGAAGGGTAAATGTTCGACTATCAATGTTTCTATAGTCCACCGGGACTTCAAAAGTTGAACATTCAAATCCGTCATAACAATTTTTCCAATTAAGTGTCTGGTTATTAAATGTCTTTAAACTCTTATGCGATTTACTGCTCTTGTTGCTTAATATGCCAGACCCAACTACCAAAACACCAACTAATAAAATACTGATTGAAAGGCGCCTGCGAGAGCTCACTTTAAAGAAACCATTAGCGCTTCTATAGTTAGAAGTGGCGCCGCGTTATGTGCCAAATTTGTGCGAGCGCTCATTATTGCTTCTAGTTTGCGAAGTGTTGCTTGCGGTGTTGAATTATTGGCTAGGTTTGTAATCTCAGAAATTAAATCGATATTGATCGTTGTCTCTTTTGAATCGGATTGTATTAGAAGTACATCCCGATAAAGGGTCGCTATATCTAATAATGCTCGGTCTAAGTAATCACGGACCGTTCTAGTGGCTCTTGATTTTTGGTCTTTTTCTAATTCTTTAACTGCCTTTGAACCACCTTGTGTCAATCTAGAACCTTGCTCTCCCCAAGCCTCTTTAAGCGCCGTAAGCTCGGCGCTTGCATCTTTCTCTGTTTCATCTTCGGCCTCAGCTTTGGCCGCATCAACCAAAACTTGCGCGGCTTTAAATGCGGAAGCAACATCTGTAATCAATAGTGAAATTTTAAGAATTGCTTCCCGCCGTGAGCGAGCTTCTGTATTTTTGGCAAGATGTCTCGCTCTTCCAATATGCCCTTGTGATGCTCGGGCTGCGAAATTAGCCATTGGTTGTGAAAAGTCTTCCTTTTCCAAGAGCGCTACAACAGCCGCAATAGATGGCGTGCGCAAGACCAGGCTTCTAGTTCGAGAGCGAATCGTTGGGAGAACATCTGTCGCGCTCGGGGCACACATGAGCCAGACAGTGCGAAGTCCAGGCTCCTCGATAGCCTTTAAGAGGGCGTTGGCCGCCGATTCGGTGAGGCGGTCAGCATCCTCAATTACAACAACCCGGTAATTTCCTACTGAAGGGCTCCATGATGCTCGTCCAATTAATTCGCGAACTTCATCAATCTTTATTGAAAGCCCTTGTGTTCTAACTAATTCGACATCCGCATGGCTGCCAGTTAAGGCGGTCTTGCAATCTAGGCAGTTGTTGCAACCACTCTTGCCACAAACTAGGGCTGCGGCAAAAGCCAGGGCGGCGCTACTGCGTCCAGATCCCGGTGGGCCAGTAAATAGCCAAGCGTGAGTCATCTCCTGAGATGAATTATTTTTTTCTTTGGAGGCAGCTACAGCTTCAAGCAATACTGAAACGACATGTCCTTGATCAACCAAGAGGTCAAATACTGACATTACTTTCTAAATCGTTTCTGCTCTGTTTGATTGATTTTAAGTTTCGCTAATTTAGAAACCCTTTCAACTATTTCCTCGTGGATCAATTCTTTTGCTTGTGTTGCATCAACTACTAAATATCTATCTGGATCGGAATTTGCAATATTTAAGAATTCTTGTCGTATTCGCTCATGAAATGCAAGTGGCTCTGCTTCAAGGCGATCGCGAGATTGCAATCTTGCGAGTCCGACTTCGGCTGGTATATCCATAATAATTGTCAGCGTTGGGGCTAAATTTTCAGTGGCCCACCTAGAAATTCTTGCCACTTCAGCTGGTTGCAAAATTCTTCCGGCGCCTTGATATGCAATTGAAGAATCAAGGTATCGATCTGTTATTACAACTTCACCTTTTGCTAGTGCGGGTTGGATTAATGAATGGACATGATTTGCACGATCGGCCGCGTATAGGAGCGCCTCGGCTCTAGGCGAAATATTTCCGGTCTTGTTATCTAACAGAATATCTCGGAGCTTCTTGCCGAGAGGAGTGCCTCCCGGTTCGCGCGTTAGTAAAACTTTTTCTCCACTAGATTCCAGATATTCCTTTAACAATTGCGTTTGTGTAGATTTGCCCGAACCCTCACCTCCTTCGAAGGAAATAAATAGGCCGGAGTGATTTTTACTAGTTATTCCTCCTAGTTCGCCTCTTGAGGCTGAAAGTACATCTGACCAAAGGGAAATTGTCGGGCGATCGCGCATTGTTCGGTATGAAATAACCCCAACAACTACTCCGATAATTCCAGCCGCAAGCATTGTAAATGCCGCGCCGTTATATGTAACTTCAAAGGCGCTGAATTTAAATGTATGTCTGCCAATCGCCGCTGCAACAATTGGTGCAATAGCTAGAACAAGTATTAATGAGATTCGAATTAGTGATTGCACAAAGGCAAAGGTTCGGCCACGGACTTCATCCGCGACTTCCAGACCAAGCATCGTAAAGCCGGAAACCCATGAAACCCCAGCAAACGCCCCCAGAAAGATAGTTACAAGGATTGCTAAAACAAGGTTTGTAACCAAGGCCAAGAGAATTAAGAATGACGATGAAATTATCAGGGCTGCGCCAAATATTCTGCGTCTAGAAAATTGTGAGAATACTTTTGGCCCGAAAGAAATTCCTATAGCTAGTCCAGCAAAGACGGCTCCGAAAAGTATTCCGTAGGCCGCATCTCCTGCATTCAAATCTCCGACGAAGGTTCTAGCCAAACCGATTACTGCGCCGGCAGCGAAGAAGGCACCTAGCATGCCAATAATTAATCCTCGAATAACTTTTGACCCACTTACAAATTTGAAACCTTGGAATAAGGATTTACCAATATTTTCAGTTGCCGCAGCTTTACTTGCGGCGCCTTTTGGAATTTCGCGCAACTTGTACACGATATATGCCGTGTATAGAAAAGAAAATGCATCTATGTAAAGTGCAAGATCAGCAGTTGACGAGTAATTTTCTGGCAGAAAACTTGTCAGCCCATTTGAGACCAATGCAAGGAGTGCGAAAACAATTGCTGCAATTGGGGCGGTTCCGTACGCTGCAAGTAGAGAAACTTGATTAGCGCTCTCTAACTTATTTTTAGGAACCATGTTTGGCACCGTCGCTTCTTTTGCTGGTGACCAAAAAAGGGTAAAACATTCGACCAAGATTGTTGCCATGTATAACCAAAAGTAGTTTCCGACAATTGGGATTGAAAGATAGAGACCGAACCGAAAAATATCGCAGAAAATCATAAGTCGTCTGCGATCAAAACGATCGGCAATCACCCCTGCGATAGGTCCAAGAATTACAGCGGGTAGTAAGCGGACGATAAATACACCTGCTATTGCAAAGTTAGCTGTTGAATAATCTCCATTGGAGAGCTCCTGTGCCATTGCTGTAGTTGCAAGCAACCCTAACCAATCACCAAAAGAGGAAATTGCCATCGAATTCCACAGTTTCCTAAATGCCGGGATCGCTAAGACGCTTCTGCCTTCGGATGCAGCTGGCGCGCCAGGATATGGAAGTGAATTAGGCATGGCTTAACCTTACTTAAGTCGTAACAGTAGCGGTCTTGCCCCTGCCACTGGCTGCTTTTTTCTTGGATTTAGCCTTTCCTGTGGCTTTCACCGTATTTTTCGTAAGCGAGGGTGCACTTTTTTTCTTCCGTTTGCTGCTCTTTTTCACTCGAGTGGCCCCTCCATTCTCCGCCTCCCAAGCACGTCTTCCAGCCAGTAATTCAAGCCCGCGGTCGAGGGTCAAAAATTCAATATTATCCCCGCGGCGAAGGGTTGCATTCGTCTCGCCGTCGGTAACATAAATTCCAAATCTGCCATCTTTAACTAGAACTGGCTTCTGGCTTTCCGGATCGATTCCTAAATCTTTCAGCGGTGGTTTGGCCACTCCACGGCGCCGAACTTTTGGTTCTTTGTAAATTTCAATTGCCTGCTCCAACGTAATATCAAATAGTTGGTCTTCAGATGTAAGAGTTCGAGAGTCAACTCCATGTTTCATATATGGCCCATAGCGGCCATTTTGAACAGTAATCGCCTCGCTCTCATATTCTCCTAGCGTGCGAGGAAGTGACATTAATTTGAGCGCGTCGTTCATTGTTATCGTGTCGAGAGTCATTGTAGATAACAGGGATGCTGTTTTAGGCTTTGGTGCATCTTTCTTTTTTCTTGGTTTCTTTAGTTCGCCGGTTTTCTTATCGACAACCATCTCTGGTTCAGGGAGTACTTCCGTTACGTACGGACCAAAGCGGCCAGATTTAGCAATTAGTGGAAGGTTGGTTTCTGGAGAGATTCCGAGCTCTCGTTCGCCAGATGGTTGGGCAAGTAATTCAATGGCAACTTGGAGGGTGAGTTCATCAGGAGCCATTGTTTCTGGAATGTTTGCAAATTTTCGGCTCTCGCCAACTCCCTCCTGAATATATGCGCCGTAACGGCCAACCCGAATCTCAATATTTTCTCCCATTTTCATGGTGTTAATTTGCTGTGCATCGATAGCGCCAAGATCTGCGGCCAAAGCTTCAAGGCCGGGGTTACCTTCTGTGCCAAAGAAAAATTTTGTTAACCAAGCGACGCGATCTTCTTCACCATTGGCAATTCGATCTAAATCTTCTTCCATTGAAGCAGTAAATTCATAATCTACTAATTTACCAAAATGCTGCTCAAGTAATCCTGTTACTGAAAATGCTAGGAAAGTTGGGACAAGAGCCCGCCCTCGCTTGGAGACATAACCTCGGTCCTGAATAGTGCTCATAATTGAGGCGAATGTTGATGGGCGGCCAATTCCAAGCTCTTCGAGTTTCTTAACTAAAGTCGGTTCGGTATACCTGGCAGGTGGTTTAGTTTCATGCCCTTCGCAAATAAATTGCAATACTTTTATGGAATCTCCGAGAGCCATTGGCGGAAGCCGTTTATCACTTTCCGGTCTTTCGTCATCTCCGCTTCTGTCTTCAACGATTTCATCATATGCTGCCAGAAAACCCAGGAAAGTAATTACTGAGCCATTTGCTCGAAAAATCGCTGCGGCCCCGCTTTTTGTTTCGACATCAAAATCAACGCGCATTTGCATTTTTTTAGCATCTGACATTTGAGAAGCAATTGTGCGTTTCCAAATTAAATCATAGAGCGCAAATTCATCGCGTGATAATTCTGGCGCTAATTCACCAGGCGTTCTAAAAGTTTCACCTGCGGGCCGAATTGCTTCGTGAGCTTCCTGCGCATTTTTGGATTTCCCTAAATAGGTTCTTGGTGTGTCTGGAATGTATTCAGCCCCATATAGGGATTTTGCAAAGTTTCGGGCAGACTCGATTGAGCTTGGTGAGAGCGATACTGAATCAGTTCTCATATAAGTTATGTAGCCATTTTCATAGAGTCTCTGGGCCACTCTCATTGTTAACTGAGCTCCCCAGCCAAGTCTCGAGCCGGCATCCTGTTGCATAGTTGAAGTAGTGAACGGTGCTTTAGGTCGTTCAGTTCTAGGAGACTCTTCCGTTGATTTCACAGTTAGCTCGCTGTTTTTTAAATTTTGTACTAGCTCATTTGCTGTTACTTCATTAAGCAATAAAATATTTGCTGCTGATTTCTCTTTTAACCCGCCATTTGTATCAAAATCATTTGTCGCAGCAACACGTTTTCCGTCAAGTGAGAGCAATCTTGCGCTAAAACCATCAGCACATTGCGCTGTGAGGTCCCACCAACCAGATGATATAAACGCCATTCGTTCACGTTCACGTTCAACTATTAATCGGGTTGCAACAGATTGAACTCGACCAGCCGAAATACGTGGCATTACCTTCTTCCAAAGCACTGGCGAAAGCCGATATCCAAATAGGCGATCTAAAACTCTGCGGGTTTCCTGGGCATCAACGAGGCGATAATCTAAATCTCGAGTTTCGCTAGCGGCCTTTTGGATTGCCTCTTTGGTAATTTCATGGAAAACCATCCGCCGAATTGGGATCTTGGGGCGCAGAACCTCAATTAGGTGCCAAGCTATCGCTTCACCTTCTCGGTCCTCATCCGTGGCTAATATCAGTTCGTCAGCGTCTTTCATCAAAGCTTTCAATTCACTTACTTTTGTTTTCTTATCTGGATTAATTACATAAAGCGGCGCAAAGTCTTCCTCAATATTCACACCCTCTTTCGCCCAGGCAATTTTCTTGTATTCCTTCGGGATATCAGCAGCTCTTTGTGGTAAATCCCGAATGTGACCGACTGATGCCTCAACAACGTAGTCATCTCCCAGGAAGCCGCCAATTTTGCGCGCCTTCGCGGGAGATTCTACGATTACAAGTTTGATACCCATTTATCTACTTACTTCTGAGTAAGTTTTTTTATTTTCTTTAAACGATACTGGTGGATGCGCGACGATTGCGAACTAGCGCATAAATGATCACTAGGGTTGCAAAAAAGGCAATTGCCTTCGAGTAACCCGCATTATCGTTTAGTGCAAATCCAACAATTGCTGGTGTAACCAGAAGGCCAACCAAGTTCATAACTTTGATTAGCGGGTTAATTGCAGGACCGGCGGTATCTTTAAATGGATCTCCGACTGTATCTCCAACAATTGTTGCGTGGTGGGCTTCAGAACCTTTGCCACCGTAGTTTCCATCTTCAACCATCTTCTTCGCGTTATCCCATGCGCCACCAGAGTTTGAAAGAAATACGGCCATTAGCGTTCCAGTACCAATTGCGCCAGCAAGGTATGCGCCGAGTGCGCCAACACCCAATCCAAACCCAACTGCTATTGGTGCCATTACTGCAAGCAAACCAGGTGTAACTAATTCGCGCAGTGAATCGCGGGTACAGATATCTACTACTCGACCATATTCTGGTTTTTCAGTACCCTTCATAATTCCAGGATGTAATCTGAATTGTTCGCGGACTTCATATACGACCGCACTCGCTGCACGAGAAACAGCATTAATTGCAAGCCCAGAGAACATAAATACAACTGCCGATCCAATAATTAATCCCACGAGGTTGCGAGGATCTGCGACATCTAGAATTCCTTGGTATTGAAGTCCTACTTCGGCGTCACCGACAGCCTTTCTGGCAGCTTCTTTAATGGCAGCTGTGAATGCGCCAAAGAGAGCAGTGGCCGCAAGTACGGCTGTTGCAATAGCAATTCCTTTAGTGATTGCTTTCGTTGTGTTACCAACAGCATCAAGTGAGGTAAGAATTTGGGCACCTTCGCCAGTTACATCTCCAGACATTTCGGCAATCCCCTGCGCATTATCTGAAATAGGGCCGAAGGTATCCATGGCCACGATTACACCAACGGTTGTAAGTAGGCCAGTTCCTGCAAGTGCTACAGCAAATAGCGAAAGAACTGTAGACCCTGCGCCAAGTAAAAATGCACCGAATACTGCTGCTGCAATTAATAGGGCTGAGTAAACTGCTGATTCAAAGCCAATTGATATACCGGCAAGAAGTACAGTAGCTGCGCCGGTTTTTGAAGAAGCAGCAACGTCATTTACAGGGCGCTTGCCAACTTCTGTGAAGAAACCAGTTAGTAGTTGAATTGCGGCGGCAAGTAAAATTCCTATTAGTACTGCGCCAATTGCTAAGACTCTAGGGTTAACATCAACGGCTGCTGCTTCAGTTGTTAGACCTGACATTTGCTGAAGCGAAGCTGGAAGGTATGTATATGTAGCAAATGCAACCAATATGGCAGAAATAATTGCTGACATAAAAAACGAACGATTGATTGCTTGCATAGCTGATTTATCGGTTGGGCGAAGTCTGGTAATAAAGATTCCAATAATCGCGGTAACAATTCCAATTGCAGGAACAATAAGTGGGAAAATTAGGCCAGCATCTCCAAAACCTGCTTTACCAAGAATCAGTGCTGCTACAAGAGTTACGGCATAGGACTCGAATAAGTCAGCCGCCATGCCAGCACAGTCTCCAACATTATCTCCAACATTGTCCGCAATGGTCGCAGGATTGCGAGGATCATCTTCAGGAATTCCTTGTTCAACTTTTCCTACAAGGTCGGCTCCAACATCTGCTGCTTTTGTAAAGATTCCACCGCCGACACGCATGAACATCGCGAGCATCGCTGCACCAAAACCAAAGCCTTCAAGAACTGATGGGGCATTTTCACGGTAAATAGCAACAACAAGCGAAGCGCCAAAGAGTCCTAGGCCCACGGTTGTCATGCCAACTACACCGCCCGTGCGGAACGCAATTTTTACCGCCTTCTCAGCTGATTTTTGACGGGCTGCTTCTGCAACACGGACGTTCGCTCTAACTGCAAGCCACATACCGTTATATCCAACAGCTGCAGAAAATAGTGCGCCGAGCAGAAAGAAGATTGAGCGCCCAAGGCGAATATCAAACTCCCCTGGTAGGACGAATAGGAGAAAGAAAACTATTCCTACAAAATAGGAAAGTGTCTTAAATTGACGGTTTAAATATGCCGCCGCGCCTTCTTGAACGGCTTCAGCAATCTCTTTCATTTTTTCAGTTCCCTCATCGGCAGCAAGCACTTGAGTACGAAGCGCGTAGGCAATTGCGAGGGCTAATAACGAAATACCTAGAACTAGATATACATAGTTCAAGTTAGAGCCGGTTACATGGACCAGATTTTCCACGAAGATCTCCTATAAATGTACGTCGATGAACATTGAGCCCCATTTTTAGAACTCATGAGAACGAAAGATTACACATACAACCACTAGTAGATGCAAATAAATAGGTATGGGCAGGTATATTTGTCAGACTATGGACATTCTTCACGCCTTTAATGCTGAGTCAGCGATAAATTCCTTTGGTCTGGCAGGTATATTTCTGATTCTTTTTGTCGAGACCGGGCTACCTGTTGTTATCGGGCTTCCTGGGGACTCCCTCTTATTTATGGCTGGACTTGCCGCCTCTGGTACCGGCCAGGTTATAAAAATCCACCTACCGCTCCGGGAGTTAGCCATCGGCGCACCATTGTTTGCGATTGCTGGCTCTCAGTTTGGCCATTGGTTGGGTTTTACCTACGGCGCTAAATTGTTTGGTCGCGAAAATTCCAAATATTTTAATCCGAAAAGGTTGAAAACTCTACAAAAATGGATTGATAAGTATGGCGTTGGCAAAATGATTTTCTTGGGTCGTTTTATTCCTGTTATACGTCACTTAGTAAATCCTGCTGCCGGAATCGCCAGAATGTCGCATCGAAAGTTTTTTGCTTGGAATGTGTTTAGTGCGATTATTTGGACCCAAGGTTTCATTTGGGGAGGGTATGTACTGGGAGAAAAACTAAAAGGTTCTGTTGACGAGTATGTCTTGCCAATTGTGGCTGCAATTGTAATTATTTCAATTGCGCCTATTATCTGGGAAATCTTCAAAGAGTGGCGAACTCGAAAAGAGTTGAGTTAGTTTACAAACCCAAATCTAAAAGTTGATAGGCCGCCAGATAATCAAGACCGTTTTCTGCAATTAGAGGCGCTGCTCCACGTTCCACAATCACTGCGACGCCAACGACAATTGCTCCTGCTTCTTTCAAAGCTTCTACTGCAGTCATTACAGAACCTCCGGTCGTTGAAGTATCTTCAACTGCAAGTACGCGGCGCCCTTTCACATCTGGACCTTCAATTCTGCGTTGCAACCCATGAGCTTTTTCAGCTTTGCGAACAACAAATGAATCCAATTTTCTGCCATTTTTTGCCGCAACATGCATCATCGCTGTTGCTACTGGATCTGCGCCGAGCGTAAGTCCGCCAACTGCGTCAAAATCCAAATCTTTAGTTAGCTCTAACATCACTTCGCCCACAAGTGGTGCTGCTATTGAATCTAATGTCACCTTTCGAAGATCGACGTAGTAATCCGCCTCTTTGCCTGATGACAAAATAACTTTTCCATGAACAACTGCTTTTTTCAAAATTTCTTCTTTTAATTTATCCTTGGAATTCATAGCCAAACCTTAGTCCGCTTCTTTATATAAGACGATTGACCGCTTACTCTTCCGAACCAATGATTTAGGTGGATTTGCCTCAATAAGAGCGTCAACTTCTACACGAAGTTTTGCGACTTCAATCGCCATTGAGGCCATTGCAGACTCTAACTCCATGATTCTCTTAATTCCTGCGAGGTTTATTCCCTCTCCAACAAGGCGCTGGATGTTTCGGAGTGAAGCAATATCAAGTAACGAGTACCTGCGACCTCTACCAGATGCTCGGCCCGGAGAAACAAGCCCCAAGCGATCATATTGTCGAAGTGTTTGTGGATGCATTCCAGAAAGTTTTGAAGCAATAGAAATCACATAAACTGCTTCTTCGTCTGAGTGTTCGTCGTTGCTCATCTTTACGCCCCAGCTTTCTGAACTAAATCTTCGCGGGGGTTAAATTCTCTAGTCGCTTTTGCAAAAGCTTCTAACGCTTCTTTTGCTTTGCCATCGACTCTTTGTGGTACTTGAACTTCAATTGTAACTAACAAATCTCCAACATCTTTTGCGCTTTTAATGCCTCTACCTTTTACTCGCAAAGTTCTTCCATTTGGGGTTCCTGGCGCGATTCGAACAGTTACCTCATCACCATCAAGAGTTGGAACCTTTATGTCAGCGCCGAGTGTGGCTTCCGTAAAAGTTACGGGCAGATTCATTAGGAGATTTAATTCGTTTCTCGAAAATACTGGATGTTTAACAACACTTACCGTTACATATAGATCTCCTGGACCAGCAGGACCTTGGGCGCCGCGTCCTTTAATTTTTATTCGAGCGCCGTCATTGATTCCTGCGGGGATTCTTGTAGTTACTACTGCGCCTTTGCTGCCTTGTGGTGAAAGCTTCAGATCAAGTTCAGTCCCGAATATTGAATCTCTGAATGAAATTGTTGTTGTTGCGCTTAAATCGGCGCCTTTTCTTGGCCCCCGACCCCCGCCAAAAATTGTGCCGAAAATATCTTGGCTGCCGCGTCCGTCACCGAATAAATCTGAAAAATCTGCGCTTTGAAATCCGCCGCCGCCAAAGTTTTGACCTCCGGTTGGAACGCGCCCGCTTTTATACGCCTCGCGCATCTCGTCATATTCGGCACGTTTCTTCTCATCCGAGAGAACCTCGTAGGCCTCAGACACAGATTTGAAGCGCTCCTCTAGTTTCTTATCACCTTTTGTTTTATCCGGGTGTAGCTCTCTTGCTAGTTTTCTGTACTGTTTTTTCACTGCCGCAGCATCGTCACTCTTTTTGACACCAAGGATTGTATATAAGTCTTTTTCGTATAAATCCTTGGCCGCCATTTGGTTTAACTCTCCGGATCAGTAACTGCTACTCGAGCAGGTCGGATAACCCGTTCTTTAAATTTAAATCCAGGCTGGAGTACTTGAGTAACAAGTGTTTCGCTTACATCTGGTGAAGTTGAATGCATAAGCGCTTCATGAATCATTGGGTTAAAAGATACATTGGCCTCAGAGAATTCAGATAGCCCAAGTTTTTTAGTAATCGTTATTAGCTGATCAGCGACCGCTTTGAATCCGCCACTTAATTCGCCGTGTTCGTCCGCTCGCGAAATATCATCTAAAACTGGAATAAGTTCTGATAGGACGATGGCAGTTGTGATTTCGTTTGCTGTAATCCGATCACGATCTACGCGCTTTCGATAATTTGCATACTCAGCTTGCACACGCTGCAAATCTGAAGTTAGTACAGCGACTTCGTCCAATTCAACATCAACCAAAGCTTCGTTCACTGCATCAGAGAGCTCTTGATTTGAACTCTCTGATGCTGTGTTTTCAGAATCTAAAGTCACTTGCTTTCTTCAACAATCTCAGCATCTTCCACGCCATCATCTGCTTGTGGAGTCTCTGCTTCGGTTGCATTAGCTGCATAAAGTGCGGCGCCTAGCTGTTGTGATAGTTCGCTAACCTTCTCGCTTCCAGATTTAATTGCTCCAAGATCTGTTCCATCCAAGGCTTGTTTTAAATCTGCGACTGCAGCTTCAACTTCACTGCGCTTCTCCGCATTTTCACCCTCAGTAAATTTTTCCGCATTTTCTTTTAGGAATTTTTCAGTTTGATAGACAAGCCCATCGCCTGCATTTCTAACTTCGGCTTCTTCGCGACGTTGCTTATCTTCATCAGCATGTGCTTCAGCATCCTTCATCATACGATCAATCTCTTCCTTGGAGAGAGCTGATCCACCAGTAATGGTCATTGACTGCTCTTTGCCAGTTCCAAGATCTTTTGCAGATACATGAACTATTCCGTTTGCATCAATATCGAAAGTTACTTCAACTTGGGGAATTCCGCGAGGTGCCGGAGCAATACCGGTTAGTTCAAACATGCCCAAACGCTTGTTGTAAGCGGCCATTTCTCGTTCACCTTGGAAGGCTTGGATTTGGACCGCGGGTTGGTTGTCGTCGGCTGTTGTGAATATTTCAGAACGTTTAGTCGGAATTGTTGTGTTGCGTTCAATCAGCTTAGTCATAACTCCGCCTTTGGTTTCAATACCAAGTGAAAGTGGGGTTACATCAAGTAGTAAGACATCTTTGACTTCACCTTTTAGAACACCTGCTTGTAGTGCTGCGCCAACCGCAACAACTTCATCCGGGTTAACCCCCTTATTAGGTTCTTTGCCGCCGGTTAAGTCTCTAACTAAATCAACAACTGCTGGCATTCGGGTTGAGCCGCCAACCAAAACAACGCTATGAATGTCGGCTATTGGGATCCCAGCATCCTTAAGTACTGCCTGGAATGGTTTCTTACAACGTTCCAAAAGATCGGCGGTTAGTCCTTGGAATTGTGAACGAGTGATTGTTTCATCCAAGAAAAGAGGATTCTTTTCAGTATCCACTGTTATGTATGGCAAGTTAATTGATGTCTGTTGTGATGACGACAATTCAATCTTTGCTTTTTCAGCGGCCTCACGTACGCGCTGCATAGCCATTTTATCTTTCGTTAAATCAATTCCGTTTTTAGCAGCAAATGTTTTAACTAAGTGATCGACTAGTGACTGATCCCAGTCATCGCCCCCAAGGTGGTTATCGCCATTAGTTGCCTTAACTTCAACAACACCGTCGCCGATTTCTAGAAGAGAAACATCGAATGTTCCCCCACCAAGATCGAATACCAAAATAGTTTGTTCGATCTCGCCTTTATCTAGACCATATGCGAGCGCTGCGGCTGTAGGCTCGTTAACAATACGCAAAACATTAAGTCCTGCGATTTCGCCAGCTTCTTTTGTGGCTTGACGTTGTGCATCATTAAAGTAGGCAGGAACAGTAATTACTGCATCTGTAACGGTGTCGCCAAGAAAACTTTCAGCATCGCGCTTCAACTTCATTAATATGCGGGCGCTTATTTCTTGTGGGGTGTACTTTTTCCCATCAATATCAATATTCCAGGCGGTGCCCATGTGTCGTTTTACTGAACGGATTGTGCGCTCTACGTTGGTAACTGATTGACGTTTTGCCACTTCACCAACAAGGACTTCGCCATTTTTAGCGAAAGCAACAATCGATGGAGTTGTGCGGGCGCCCTCAGCGTTGGTAATAACAGATGGCTCGCCGCCCTCTAATACCGATACACAGCTGTTTGTTGTTCCTAGGTCGATTCCTACTGATCTGGCCATTTTTTCTCCTTTTTTCTTTGAATTTCAGCCTGTTCTTTATCCGGCTATGGTCGAATTCTTCTCCTTGAGTCGCATCTTGTCAAAAGATTGAGTCGACCTGGCTCAAGTTAACTTAGTTAGGTAACGCCAGTTTCCTCACGGATATTCCCGGGATAGCTGGGCTCTGGGCGCACATCCCCCTTAGCCTTCACTTATGAAATTTCTTGCAATCCTTCTCTATGTTTTAACGTTTTTTGCTCTTGGTAGCTTCGCTTATCGTGGGCGGGAAATGTTTCGCCGAATTTCAGTTGGCCAAAGTGACCCATCACGTTTCCTAAATAAAGGGGAGCGGGCGAAAGCGATGGCTAAGGAGGTGCTGTTCCACACCAAAATGCTCCGTTTCACAGGCTCTGGGATTGCGCATTGGTTTGTCATGATTGGCTTCGTGGCACTTTTTGGAACTTTGTTGACTGCTTACGGCCAAGTAATTAATTCCTCCTTCCAACTTCCTTTGCTTGGAGGTTGGAGCCCTTACCGATATTTTGTTTTAGCAATCTCTTGGTCTACTGGGGTCGGTATTGTTGCTTTAATAGGAATCCGTCAGGCCACGAGGTTTTTCCATAAAGGGCGGACTTCTAGATTTCTTGGCTCAAAATCTTTGAAAGCTTATTATATTGAAGCTACGATTTTAGTAATTGTAGTTTGTGTTATTTTTCTGGATTACTTTGAACATCAGTACTACATAAATTCAACTGCTGTCCAAACTGTAGCCGCGATTAAAATTTGGGTTTCTGTTATGTGGTTCCTTGTTATCTCCAATGATTTAACGATGGGGGTTGCTTGGCACCGATTCTTGGCACCGATAAATATATTCTTCAAACGCAACCTCGATTCCGAGCCAGCCCTTGGCCCCTTGCCAGAAATGATTTCTCATGGTGTGCCAATTAATTTTGAAGACCCTAAAGATGACGATGTTTTTGGTATTGGAAAGAGTGCGGATATCTCTTGGAAAGGCCTACTTGATATGGCCAGTTGTACTGAATGCGGTCGTTGCCAGTCGCAATGTCCGGCCTGGCATACCGATAAGCCGCTATCTCCAAAGCTTCTAATTATGGCAATGCGAGATCACGCTCTCGTTAATGTCTCGAGTGAGGAGCCTATTGTTGGAAATGTAATTTCCCCTGATGTCTTATGGTCCTGCACAAGTTGCGGTGCCTGTGTTGAAGAGTGCCCTGTAGATATCGAACATATTGACCATATTGTTAACATGCGCAGATACCAAGTGCTTGTCGAGTCAGAATTCCCCACGGAACTTGGTGCCACATTTAGAAATCTAGAGAAAACTGGAAACCCTTGGGGTGCAAATAAAGCCGATCGAAGTGCTTGGATAGCTGAATGTGATTTCCCAATTACGGTTATTGAGAAGCAAATTCCTGAGGATGTTGAGTATCTCTTCTGGGTTGGGTGCGCTGGCGCTTTTGAAGAACGCGCAAAGAAAACTACAAAAGCTGTGGCTGAGTTGTTGTACATGGCTGGAACTTCATTTGGGGTATTGGGTGAACGGGAGACTTGCAGTGGGGACCCAGCTCGTCGAGCGGGAAATGAATTCTTGTACCAAATACTTTCTAAAGAGAATATTGAAACCCTAGAGCAAACTTTCGGTTCGCGCGGAGTTAAGAAAGTTGTAGTTACCTGCCCTCATTGTTTTACAACGATAGGCCGTGATTACAAACAACAGGGTTTTGAGTTGCAAATGGTTCACCACACACAATTACTAAACCAGTTAATTAAAGAAGGCAGATTAAAGACATCACCACATAAAAGTGATGCGACTCTGACTTATCATGATCCTTGTTATTTAGGTCGCCACAACCAGATCTACCAACCACCTCGCGAACTCCTTGAGTCAACAGGGGTTGAAGTTGTTGAAATGCCACGAAACCAAGAGCGCTCATTTTGTTGTGGAGCTGGGGGTGGCAGAATGTGGTTGGAAGAAACTATCGGCACCAGAATAAATTTAAATCGTGTTGATGAGGCAATCTCAACTGGTGCTAAAGAAGTTGCTGTCGCATGTCCATTCTGTCGAATTATGGTTGGAGATGGTGTGGTGGCCAGAGAGTCGGATATCAATGTTCTAGATGTTGCTCAAGTTCTTTTAAGAAATATCAAAACATAGGTAATAACTACGCCTCCAACTAAACCACCAACATGGGCTCGCCAATCAATTCCTGGAACGGTAAAAGTAATTAAAAGGTTGACGATTATTATTCCAGCAATGTTCTGGTAATTTGCTCCAGATTTTTTCCCAATAACAAAGAGAGCACCAAAGAGACCAAATACCGCTCCTGAGGCGCCAACTGCGTAGGTGTTGTGGGGCCCTAAATATGTAGAGGTGAAGGAAGCTGCAAGTAGAGATCCGGTGAAAATAATTGCAAAACGAAATTTTCCAACAAAGATTTCAACTGGTGTGCCAATTGAATAAAGAGCCAACATGTTAAAAATTAAGTGCATCCACCCAGCGTGGGTAAGAGCTACGGTTAAAAGACGATACCACTGCCCTGTTGCTACTCCCGGAAAATAGCCATTTGCATAAGTACCGCCGTAGAAAAGGGCTAACTCTGATTGTAGGTTTGGGAAAAGATAGGTGAGTAAATATGCGCCAGAAATTACAACAATCAGACTCGTGGTGAGCGACTGCCTCTGCTTCATCTGTCTATTCTGAAATTGTTACAGAATTGATTTTTACAGCTTGAACCGGGCGGTCTTGGGCACCAGTCTTAACTGTTCCTATGGCGTCAACTATTTTTCTTGAGGCTTCATCTTTAACTTCGCCAAAAATTGTATGTTTTCGATTAAGCCAAGCTGTTTCAGCTACGGTGATAAAAAATTGTGATCCATTGGTTCCTGGCCCTGAGTTTGCCATTGCGAGTATGTAAGGGCGGTCAAAAACAAGTTCGCCATGAAATTCATCTGCGAATTGGTACCCTGGCCCGCCAGTGCCGTTTCCAAGTGGGTCCCCGCCTTGAATCATAAAGTTAGCGATAATTCGGTGGAAAACCGTGTCGTCGTATAAATTTTTTGAGGTTTTCTCGCCAGTAATTGGATCAACCCACTCACGCTTACCGGTAGCAAGCTCAACAAAGTTTGCAACAGTTTTAGGTGTGTGGTTTGGAAACAATTCAATTATGACGTCACCCATACTGGTGTGGAGAGTAGCTGTTGACATTTTTTCCCTTTCAGTGAATTTAAAAGTTCTTTAAAATAAAAAACTTTTATGAGTTAAAAATTGTGGAGACCAGGGGAATCGAACCCCTAACCCCCGCCTTGCAAAGGCGGTGCTCTACCAATTGAGCTAGGTCCCCGCATTTAACGGGTAAGTGGCGCAACCTTATCTAAAGATTGCTAACTTATTAAATCTGTTCCAACCGCGATTGGTGGGCCTTAGTGGACTTGAACCACTGACCTCTTCCTTATCAGGGAAGCGCTCTAACCAAGCTGAGCTAAAGGCCCAAAACGCGATAATTGAACTGGTGAAGGTTACCCGACTTTAAGGTATCGGACAAAAATCAGATTTTCTGAACGAATAATTACTCTTTGACTTGGGTTATTGAGACTACTGAAATCCCCTCGTCTAGATTGACTAGGCGTACCCCTAAAGTGTCTCGGCTGGTTTCCCGAATTTCTGAACATGCGGTTCGGATGACAACACCACCAGAGGTAATGGCGAGAATTTCATCGCTCTCTTCAACGATCATTGCTCCGACTAATACACCTCTTGAACCTTCATCTATTTTCGCAGCTTTAACACCTAAGCCGCCACGACCTTGAGGGCGATATTCTTCCAATGGAGTGCGTTTTGCGAATCCACCGTCAGTTGCGGTTAATACAAATTTTGGCGACGAGATATCAGTGATTGCTGCCATTGTCAGAAGTTGATCTGCCCCGCGGAACTTCATTCCAATCACTCCACTAGTCGAGCGCCCCATGGAACGGATTGACTCTTCGTTTGCAACAAAGCGTAATGACATACCATTTCTAGAAACTAAGAGAATTTCATCTTTTTCACTTACGAGCGCAGCTGAAACAACCTCGTCACTCTCTTTTAGATTAATTGCAATTAAACCCCCAGCGCGTGGTGAGTCGTATTCGCCCAGCGGTGATTTCTTAACTATTCCGCCTCGGGTTGCGATAACTAGATATGGATGAGATTTGTAATCTGAAACTGCAATTACTTGTGCAATTGTTTCATCCGGTTTAAATGCCAAAAGGTTTGCTACGTGTTGTCCGCGTGCATCGCGTCCTGCATCTGGGAGTTCATGAACTTTGGCTCTGTAAATACGGCCTTTGTTTGTAAAAAATAATAGCCAGTCGTGGGTTGAAGCAACAAAAAAATGCTCAACTAAATCATCTTGTTTTAGCGCTGCGCCTTTAACGCCTTTACCGCCTCGACGTTGTGAGCGATATAGATCGGCTTTTGTTCGTTTTGAATATCCTGTTTTTGTTATTGTGACAACAACGCTCTGATCGGGGATTAAATCCTCAATTGACATCTCCCCTTCGCTAGCGATGATTTGTGTGCGCCTCTCGTTCCCATATTTAGCTGTTAGTTCCTGTAATTCAACTTTAATTATTTCGCGTTGTTTAACTTCAGAAGCAAGGATGATATTAAGTTCAACAATTTCAGCCATTAGTCCTTCGTATTCATCGTTAATCTTCTGTCTTTCCAGCGCTGCTATGCGACGAAGTTGCATATCCAAAATGGCATTTGCTTGAATTTCATCTACTTCTAGAAGTTTCATCAATCCAGTTCTGGCTTCTTCTGGAGTTCTCGATGCTCTAATTAGAGCAATAACAGCGTCAAGGGCGTCAAGGGCTTTTAAATAACCTCGGAGTATATGAGCGCGCTTTTCGCGTTCCTTGAGGCGGTAATTAGTGCGCCGAACAATTACCTCTACTTGATGTTCAATGTAGTAACGAATAAATTCGTCTATGCGAAGTGTCCGAGGTACACCATCAACCAAAGCAAGCATGTTCGCGCCAAATGAATCTTGTAGTTGTGTGTGTTTGTATAGATTATTTAAAACAACTTTTGGAATCGCATCATTTCTAAGAACGACAACTAGTCGTTGGCCTAAACGCTCATTTCCTTCGTCACGAACATCCGCAATTCCTTTAATTTTGCCATCTTTAACTAATTCTGCAATTTTAAGCGCTAAATTATCCGGATTAACTTGGTATGGCAGTTCAGTAACAACCAAACAAGTTCTCTTGTTTATTTCCTCAACTTCAACTACGGCCCTCATAATTATTGAGCCGCGGCCAGTTCTATAAGCGTTCTCTATCCCTTGGCGCCCAACTATTAAAGCCTTGGTTGGGAAATCTGGACCTTTTACAATAGTAAGGAGTTTCTCTAATAATATATTTGGTTCTACCTCTGGGTTTTCTAAAGCCCAAACTACGCCTTCAACTACCTCATTTAAGTTATGTGGTGGGATATTAGTTGCCATTCCAACTGCAATTCCTGCAGATCCATTAACTAAAAGGTTTGGAAAACGACTTGGGAGAACTGTTGGTTCTTGGGAACGTCCATCATAGTTCTGAATAAAATTTACAGTGTCTTCATCTATATCTCGCATCATTTCCATTGCAAGTGGTGCAAGTCTGGCTTCGGTATAGCGCATTGCAGCGGCAGGATCATTTCCTGGGGATCCGAAGTTTCCATTTCCGTCGATTAAGGGATAGCGAAGAGACCAAAATTGGGCCAGTCTTACAACTGCATCATAAATAGCTGTGTCGCCATGAGGATGGTAATTACCCATAACATCGCCAACAATGCGTGAAGATTTGTAATAACCCTTATCTGGTCGATACCCCGCGTCATACATTGCATACAAGACTCTGCGGTGAACTGGTTTTAACCCATCTCTAATATCTGGAAGTGCTCGGCCAACAATGACCGACATTGCATAATCAAGATACGACCGAGCCATCTCCACTTGAAGGTCAACTGTTTCAATTCTGTCGTGCGCAGCGGTTTTATCCGGATTCATATTCTCAGCCATTTAGTCTCCCTTAAATATCCAGGAATCGAACATCTTTGGCATTACGTTGAATAAAATTACGCCTAAGTTCCACATCTTCACCCATTAGGACAGAAAATAAATCATCTGCTGCTGCTGCATCGTCAAGAGTTATTTGAATTAAAACTCGGTGAGCTGGATCCATTGTCGTATCCCATAATTCTTTAGCCGGCATTTCACCCAAACCTTTAAAGCGTTGAATTCCATCATCTTTAGGTAATCGTTTTCCTGCATCTATCCCGATTTGAATATAACCATCTCGTTCGCGTTCCGAATAAGCGTATTGGGCCGGTTCTTTTCCGCCCCATTTAACTTTATAAAGAGGTGGTTGAGCTAAGTAAACAAAACCGTTTTCAATTAATGGTCGCATGAACCTGAATAATAAAGTTAAGAGAAGTGTACGAATATGTTGCCCGTCAATATCAGCGTCCGCCATTAAAATAATTTTATGGTACCGAAGTTTTGCAATATCGAAATCATCATGTATACCTGTTCCTAAGGCTGTGATTAACGATTGAACTTCATTGTTTTGTAGAACTCTATCTATTCGGGATTTTTCCACATTTAAAATTTTTCCGCGGATAGGAAGGACTGCTTGGTATCTGGAGTCTCGGCCACCTTTTGTGGAACCTCCGGCAGAATCGCCTTCTACTATGTAGAGTTCGCACTTTTCTGGTTCCGTCCACTGACAATCAGCTAATTTTCCAGGCATTCCTCGCCCCTCGAGAAGCCCTTTTCTATTTCGAGATAAATCCCTGGCTTTACGTGCTGCAACTCTTGCAGCCGCAGCATCAATACTTTTACGAACAATGTCTTTACCCTCGCTTGGGTTTTGTTCAAACCAGCTTGTTAAATGATCGTTCATGCTTTTTTGCGTAAAAGATTTTGCTTCAGTGTTTCCCAATTTTGTTTTTGTTTGTCCTTCAAATTGTGGTTCAGCTAATTTAATTGAAACAATTGCTGTTAACCCCTCGCGGATATCTTCTCCTGTGAGACGATCTTCCTTCTTTCGAATAAATCCCCACTCTTCACCGAACTTATTAACCACAGAGGTAAGAGCTGTTCGAAAACCCTCTTCATGAGCTCCGCCTTCATGGGTGTGAATTGTGTTCGCGAATGTATAAACAGACTCACTAAAGCCTGCGTTCCATTGCATTGCTACTTCTAAACTCATTTTGTGTTTTTTCTCATCTGTCACAAAAGAAATAATAGATTTGTGTGTTTCGCCTTTAGATTGATTTAAGTGTTTAACAAAATCAATAATTCCGCCCTCATAGTGATACCGAACATGAAGTGGTTCGCCTTTTTCATCGACATGGCTCGGCCTAAGATCGGTTAACGTTAAAATAAGGCCCTTATTTAAAAAAGCCATCTCTCTAAACCGAGTAGAAAGGGTCTCGAAAGAAAAATCTGTTGTATCGAAAATTTCAACCGAGGGCCAGAAAGTTACAGTTGTCCCTTGTTCTGTTGTTACATCACCTTTACGTACCGGGGTTTGAGGTACCCCTAATTTATATTCTTGGAACCAATGAAAGCCATCTCTTTTTACTTCCACAGATAGATCTGTGCTGAGAGCATTTACAACCGATATACCTACGCCATGAAGCCCGCCTGAAACAGAATAACCACCATCTCCAAATTTTCCTCCAGCGTGCAAAACTGTTAAAACTACTTCTAGCGCTGGTTTTTTTTCAACCGGGTGAATATCAACCGGGATGCCGCGACCATTGTCAACAACTTTTAAAGAACCATCAACCTCAAGCGTGATATTTATTTCCGAGCAATATCCAGCAAGCGCTTCATCTACTGAGTTATCTACAACTTCATAAACTAAGTGATGTAGTCCTCGCTCTCCTGTGGAGCCGATATACATTCCAGGTCTCTTACGGACTGCATCTAAACCTTCAAGAACGGTGATGTTTGAGGCGTTATATGTGTTCTTGCTCAATTTGCGCCTCCAATCAAATATGTTTCTTGCTTGGGTTTAGACAAAACGGCTCAAATTAGAACCTAGCTTGTTTTTACCAAAACACTGCCTTAATCCTAGTGGTAAAACGATGACTGAACTACCGCTCAACAGCCTTGTGTGGTGGGTTAGACGGCTTATCTTCCGGAACTTGTGGGTACTTACTGCCAAACCTTTTTATCCGTAGGTATCACGCGGGCCTTTAGCCCCTCGAATGGTCCGCAACCCTTTTTTCCAACTTAAAGCATGTGGCCCAATAAATACAAGTTTATCAACTAAGGCACCGGGTGCGCACCCTCTAATCGTCTGTAATAAATTTTTTGAAATTAAATTGAGTTGGGTAGCCCAGGCTGTCGAGGTTGTTTGGATCGTTAGTTGCCCATCTATGAGTGAAATTGGAGTCGAGTGTTTAGCAATCTCTACGCCAACAATTTCCTTCCAATCCGTAAAAATATTTCCTTCTGCCAGTCCTTGCCGCCAATCGCGCGCGAGTACCAACTCATCTAAAACCGATCCGATTTGTTTTGGGTCTGATATTTGTTCTCTAGTTTCTTCGGTTTCAGATTTTTTAATTCTTTTAGGTTGGTTTCTAAATGATCGGTATAACTCTCTTGCTAGATCTCTAGCCATTTAGTCCCCTTCTTTAGAATTTAAAGGAAGAGAGATTTTAGTAACACTTCCTGATTTTACTAGATATTTGACTCCGGTTAACTCTTTAGGTAGGTCGTTTTCAACCGCCACGGTTATAAAAGTTTGTTTTGCGGAGTTTGCTAATTCAATTAAGTGTGATCTGCGTTCTTCATCTAGCTCAGAAAATACATCATCTAAAATAAGAATTGGTTCAAGGCCATCATTTTTTAGTAATTGGTAGGTCGCAAGTTTTAGACTTAACGCTATAGACCAAGATTCTCCATGGCTTGCATAGCCTTTAACTAAATGGTTTCCCAAATTTAGGAGAAGGTCGTCACGGTGTGGTCCACTGAGGGTTAACCCTCTTTCTATCTCGGCCGTGTGTGTAGTTCTCATCCGTTCCAATATTTTAGTTTTATTTATTTCCGCGTTGAAACTTGGTTCCTCAATATTTGTTTTGTATTTAATAAATGCTGGTTTCTCGGCAGATATTTTTTTATATATTTCTTGGAAAATAGGTTCAAAGTCTTGAAGTGTTTGTAGGCGGGCCGCAATTATTTCGCCGCCAAAGTTAGCAACTTGTTCATCCCAAGCATGTAAGGATTCTGCGCCAGCTCGGGATTTTAGTAATGAGTTACGCTGTCGAAGAGCTCGCTCATAATCGGAAATTATCCCAGCGATTCTAGGGGATCTTAGAATTAAGAGTTGGTCAATAAATTTTCTTCGCTCGCTTGGGTCTCCTCGGACTAAATCCAAATCCTCAGGAGAAAAATAGATTGCTTGGACAATGCCAAATATTTCCTTCTGACTTCTTACTTGGTTTTGGTTAATTCTCGCCCGGTTCGCCTTATTGTTATTAATTTCTAATTCAACTAAAACTTCACGGTCAGGTATTTGCGTTTTTGCCCTTATGTAGGCCGCGGTGTTGCCTAATTGAACTAGTGGTTGGTCGGTAGATACCCTGTGTGAAGAGAGAAAAGATAAATATAGAACCGCTTCTATTATGTTTGTTTTGCCCTCCCCGTTGCGCCCGATGAAAATTGATATTCCGGGCGTTAGGTCTAGCTCTAAGTTTGTGTATGAACGAAATGTAGTGAGTGAAAGTTGTTTAATAAACACTTTTTTATTTTAATTAGGAGGTATAGCGCATTGGCATTAATAAGTATTTATATGTTGTGTTTATAACTCCATTAGGCTCTGATTTCCCAGTTAAGACTGCGGGTTTTTTGTCGCCAGTGAATGAAATGTGGACGAAAGGCGAATTTATGGCTTGCAGCCCGTCAGTTAAAAATGTTGGGTTAAAAGCAATATTAATATCTTCGCCTGTGTAATTAATATTAAGCTCTTCTGTTGCTTGTGCGTCTTCACCCGTTCCAGCTTCTAGTTGTAAAGTGTTTTTGGAGAAAATTAAACGTAGTGGGACTGTTTTATCTGTCACTAAAGCGACCCGGCGAACCGAGTCTAAAAATGGGCCTACTTCAATGGTTGCTTCTGCTGTTGATTCTGTTGGTAACAAATGTCTAAACGGCGGGAAGGTTCCGTCCAGTGTGCGTGATGTCATTGTTTTCTCTTCAGAAATAAAACCTACTAGTTTTTCATTTGAGGCGCTTGGAGAGAGAGCGAATGTAATTTGTCCAGTTCCTGTAAGTGATTTAGCCACATCTATTAGAGTTCTTGCTCTAAGAAGTGTGGTTGCTTCAGTGTTTTGATCTTTAGGGTTCCAGTTAATCTCTTTTACCGCTAAGCGATAGCGGTCTGTTGCAGCTAAAGTAATTGTGGATTTATTCATTTCTATATGAACACCTGTGAGGGTTGGCAATGAATCGTCTTTCCCTGCAGCTATTGCAACTTGGTTTATAGCGGCAGCAAAAACATCGCCGGGGATTTCTCCAGATGTTTCTGGAAGTTGTGGGAGATTAGGGTATTCATCTAGTGGCAAAGTGGGAAGGGTGAATTTGGCGCTTCCTGCAGTTACCAAAACTCTTGTTCCATCTAAAAAGAAAGTTACAGGTTTTGCTGGTAAAGCTCTAGCGATTTCTGCCAATAGCCTGCCTGGAACTAAAACTTTACCTTTAGTTGCGATGTCGGCGGTTATTGTTGCCTTCGTTGAAGTTTCTAAATCTGAGCCGGTAAGGGTTATTGAATTTGTAACATCGATCATGATCCCTAGTAGGGCTGTTTGGATTGGTCTGGTTGAAAGGCTGCGGGCAACCCAATTCACGCCATCAATCAACAAATCGCGTTCAACAGTAAACTTCATCCCGCTATCCTCTCTCGTAAAAACCAGATAGCAAACCACACACAGGTTCGCTATTTCCAAGCATTTCTATCTAATATAAGTAGTAGTAGTAACCAGAGTTAAAACCTGTGGATAACTAAGAAAAAGCCTGGTGGGGCTCTGTAAAACTTATCTTTTTTCCTGTGGGGAACTCGTGGATAAGTAAACAAATCCTAAAAACTTCACCTTTAAACTTTCACAAACCATTCAATTCCCATAGTTGTCCACAAGTTATCCCCATATTGGGGGCAACTTTTACACATTTTTGTGTTAATTTCTGGCCTGCAATTTAATCCTGTTGGTTAATTCCGTGACTTGGTTGTAAATCGAGCGCCTCTCAGCCATTAGTTGGCGAATTTTGCGATCAGCGTGCATAACAGTCGTGTGGTCCCTTCCGCCAAAAGTCTGACCTATTTTCGGCAATGAGAGCTCAGTTAACTCGCGGCACAAATACATCGCTATTTGACGAGCATTAACTAAAACCCGAGACCTAGAACTCCCACACAGGTCGTCCAAAGTAAGACTGAAATAAGTAGCGGTTTGGGCCATGATTGTTGTTGCTGTTATTTCTGGCCCGCCAGCCTCTGGGATTAAATCTTTTAAAACAATTTCAGCCAGACTTAAATCAACAGCTTGCCTATTTAAAGAAGCAAAAGCGGTTACTCGGATTAAGGCTCCTTCTAACTCACGAATATTAGAAGAAATTTTACTAGCTATATATTCCAAAACATCATCAGGGGCATTCAATTTATCTTGAGCAGCTTTTTTGCGAAGAATTGCAATACGAGTTTCAAGCTCTGGAGGTTGGATGTCGGTTATTAAACCCCATTCAAATCTACTTCTTAACCGATCCTCTAAAGTTGTTAATTGTTTGGGTGGACGATCGCTAGAAATAACTATTTGTTTATTCGCGTTGTATAACGTATTAAAAGTATGGAAAAATTCTTCTTGGGTCCGTTCTTTATTTTCCAAAAACTGTATGTCATCAACAAGCAAAACATCTAAATCGCGATAACGACGCTGAAAAACGGATGCTTTATCGTCGCGAATTGAATTAATAAAGTCATTTGTAAACTCTTCACTAGAAACATAACGAACTCGCACACTGCCATAAAGTTCTTTTGCATAAGCCCCAATAGCGTGTAATAAGTGGGTTTTCCCCAACCCAGACTCACCATAAATAAATAAAGGGTTGTATGCCTTGGCGGGCGCCTCAGCTACGGCTACAGCTGCAGCGTGAGCGAAGCGATTGGAAGCTCCTATAACAAAAGTTTCAAAAATATAACGGGGGTTTAATTGAGTTGGCTCTGCAACAGCAAAAGATTTAATTTCTCGCCCTGTTCCAATTTTTGGCTGCTGTTCAATAATTGGATCTAAAACATCATCAATCACAACCTCTTGTAGTGTTTCATCAACCGTAACCGCAATATTTATTTTTTGGTCAAGTTTTATTGAAAGAGCCTCATTTAAAATCGAACGCAACCTTGTTTCTAAAACATCTTTAGCGAATTCATTAGGAGCAGAAAGCAATAAATTTGAACCATTTTCGCTCTGAATAAGCCCTAGCGGTTTAGTTAAGGAGAGAAAAGCTCGGTGTTGAGGAGACTCAACCGAAACCTCTAAAATAACCTCATCCCAAAGAGTGGTTAGATCTTCAACACCCAACAACGCCATAGAAACCCCTAATCCTCAACACCATAAACAAGATAATTAAACTTATCCACAAGGTTATCCACAACCTGTGGTCTAAACCAAAACTTGAGCCTTTTTACGCATTTTTTCTGTGGATAGAGGCTGAAAGTAAGGGCAATCCAGGAAAATTGCAAGCGGTTATCCACAAATATTTCAAAACCAG
>CALEGP010000017.1 GCA_937876245.1 uncultured Actinomycetes bacterium
GACTATTGGGTATTGGATGGACTCGATTTATCAGGGATAGATATAGTAGTTTGCGAATACAATCCTTTATACGGATCTAAAATAGCATGTTCGGTACCTAGGGATGATAATTATGATCGAACAAAAGCACATTGGAGTTATTTGCATTATGGAATGTCCCTGCGAGCAGCGATTTTTTTGATGACTAATCATGGATTGGTTTTTATAGGAACAAACCGCGCAGGAAATAATGCATTTTTTGTACAAGAGAAATATATTGAATTGTTTAATTTCAAGATTCCAGACTTGAATGAACTTGAGATATTCGTTGACTGGAGGGTGCGTGAATCAAGAGACGAAGTGGGAATATTAAGTTATCTTCCCAAAAAGTCTATTAAAGAAATTTTATTTGATCTGGAATTAATTGAAATTACGAAAAAAACAAAAATTAGGTTCAGTGACACAATATGCTAACAATAGTTAAAAATTCTTCTCATTATGGCTAATGTAATTCAAAGTGTTTCTAATGGAATCAATCGGGCATACATATATATTTTCAGCAGAATCAAATCTAAAACCTAAACTATTAATTGAATTTTGCAAATAGTCATTTCTATCATTAGGAATAAAATCAATTCTTAATTCTTGTGGAAATTCCATGCCGTAAATTTTCAGCAAAATCTCTATAATTTTAGACTCTAGCCCTCTTCCGAAAACTCTACAACTCATTAGCCATTGGTCAATTATTATTGAATCTCCAGCTAATGAAGTGGCAATGATTGAAACAATCCCATAAGAAGTGTACTTATCAACTAGCTCAAACTTCAAAAATTTCACTCCTTCACCTTGCAAATTGAAATCAAATTTCTTGTTTGCTCTAAATTGATTAGTTCGTTCGAGCATTTGATTTATGCGTGGCATATCAGCTACTGCAATTTCTGAGAACATGCAGGACATTTCAAGTCCAATTAAAAAGTCTTCCAAATTGTAGTTAGAGGCCTGAGCTTCAAAAAACTTCTTGTTTACTACATAAGATTTCTTACGAAGCAAGTCTTCCTTTGTCAATTGCTTAAATTCAAATATACCAGTTTCGAAAAAATCCCTTGAACTCGCCAGCTCGAATTCATCCGAGTGTACGACAAGCATCTTAGGAAATGAACTCTTAATTTCAGCACATTGTTCAATGGAATTGTCAATAAAGCAAACTGATTCTTGTGAAAATTGCAATTTACTAATTATCTCAAGTACATTTTTGGTTTTACTTTCCCAGTTAGCCTTTATATATACAAAATCTTCCGCGACTAATGGAAAATTCTCAAGATTATTCATCACTTTTAGAACATCATCTAGATTATTTTTACTACAAATTGCCAGTAACACACCTTTTTCTCCACAATTCTTGAGAAATGTTGCGACTCCGTTTTTGCTCTGTTCACTAGAATTTTTAGAAGCAACCAATTTGTCCGGGCCCTCTTCTGCGAGATTATTGGACCATAACGTGCCATCTAGATCAACTATTATCAATTTCAATGGCTGATTGAAAAAGATACGAATTGCTTTCAAAAGAGCAAAAATATAATGAGGAATATTTGAAATTTTAAAAGGGATACGAGCCATTTCTAGAAGCCGCATATCAAGCCAGCCTCTGTTTTCGTCTACCTGAAAATGCTCCTCCACGTCAACCCAAATAAGATGACGCGCAGTTTTTTCTTGCAAAATCTTATTTACTTGAAAAAGTGTTTTTTCTATTTCTTCAGACATAAATTTCTTGCGCATTTGAGTTGAGTCAAGAAATTTATGTTGAATAATTTGGAGTTCAGAATTTTCTTCAATTTTTTCCCACAAAGGAAGCCACTTATCCAAAATTTGATTTGACATTGTTATGTAACTTCCAAAATCCTCAGGATCATCAATCGAACGATCGTAGTCGGGATAGATCAATAATATATCCAAATTACTACTGAATAATTCCGATTGAGAATTAAGAATATAGGATTCGATTTGCTCAATTTGAAACTCTATTATTTCGAAATCTATCCCCAGAATTCCAGAAATTAACTGTAAGGATTTTATCACTGGTTCACAGGTGAAGTCTGAAAGTATCCCAACTCGGTAAATTTTCTCTTCGAAAGAAGTTTTTTTTTCTAACCGCTTTATCGCGATTTCACTTTCAGAGTTTAATAGTTCTAAATCATTTAATGAACTTCCAACCTTGAAGTTTTTTAGTGAGTACATTAAATTAATCATAGATTCTCACCTATTTTCAATAACAATTCCATATTTTTCCAAAATCGCACATAATTCTTCCGGAGAGGAAAAGGAAAAAACTTCTGTATCAGCCATTTCTATTTTGAATCGACTTTCTATAGTTGTGACAATCGAAATTTGACCCAAACTGTCCCAATTTGGAATCTCTGATTTCTTACTAGTCCTCGTAATCTCTTCACGATCTAAAATTAAAGCCCTTGCTATCAGTTCTTGGATCTCAGAAAAGCTAGTCATAGTTCTGGATATTTAACTGTATCTGCAAAAACGGCAAATCTGATAACATCTTTATACTTGCCATTCTTGAAAACTTCTTCTTTTAACAAACCCTCTTTTTCAAAGTTGAAGATTCTTTCTATTGAGTAATAGATTTCCTCTCGCATCGCTCCACCATATATTTTATGAAGTCTTAACTCTTGAAACCCATGTATCAATATTAATTTCCAGGATTCGTAAAATAGTTCTGGTTTTTTTGAAGTTTCACTATCCATCATTATTCCAATTTCGGCACTTCCATGAATTAAATTAATATTACTTAACGATATTACCCCACATATATTACTATCGTCTTTTTGAATATCAAGAATGCCAAGTTGTATTTTGGTTGCACTCACCGCATTTTGTAAAATTTGTTTCTGTGCTTCATAATTATTTGGCCAATAATGATGCTGATTGAAGGTACATCTTTCCGCATCGTTGAACCAGCCCAGCCATTGGCTTTCATTGATGTCAGATTCCTCAAGAACTTTTAAGATCACGTGTTTGCCTATCAAAAAACTCATTCTTGAATCAATACCCATGCGATAATAATACAACTTTTGGCAAAATATGTTGAGTTTATGGAGTGACGTGCTTTCGGCCTAGCCTCTGATCTCCAGATTGCAGGAAGTGGCTAAAGGTCGATTCAATTTCTGACTCTCCGATTCTGTTTGCTGATTCGAGGTATATGTTATAAGCAGCCGAGCTCATAGATTTTGAATAGCCGCCGATTTCCTCGAGATATAATTCATAATCATGAAACAAAAGAGACTTGATTGGGTACATATTGTGCATAAAATAATATTCCAAAACTTCATTTTTATTGATATTTATTTTCATTGAATCAATATTTGTTATAACTTCACGATATTCAAGTTGGGATTTTGGTGAAATCGAAAAACTATATTTAATATGTGGGTTGTTGACGCTAGCATTTATAACTGGAACTCCTAAATATGGATACTCACTTGCTATAGTTCCGTATACGGTTAAAGCACACGTCAAACCTTCCTCAATTAATTGTAAATGACTGGTGTCCGGTGGAATAATTGTGAACTTGTCGGAATCTAGAGCAAACTTTTCTAGTATTCTTTTTCCCTCTCCGACGATGTCTGGATGCGTTTTAATGTACCACTCAAAATCAACATTCAAGGAAATTTTCTTCAATTCACAAAGCCATTCGTATATATCTTCATGAAGATTCCATCCGAAAGGATGTGGGCTGTCATAAAAATCATGAACTGCGACTAAAATTTTAATTTTGTCCGAATCTCGTAACACTCTATCTCTGTTAGAAGCAATCCGTTTAAAAGCAGACTTCGACGAATATGGCATATCGATTCCAATTTCACCACTAAATCTCTTCGTCAGCCTACCCTCCGCCTTGGTCAAAGCTCCTTGTCTTTCTGCAAAAGATAAACTTTTAAACATTGACGGATAATCTAAGTAGTCGGTGTATGCGAAAGGTCTCTCTTTTGAAATTCTAAATGCTGATTCTCCGGTAATCTGGAAAACATCTAAATTTAAATGAAGGCCTATTCTCGCCGGAATGGCCCATTTATAGGCAGTGTGGCTAACTAAAATTGCGCACACTTCATAAGTTTTACAAATTTCCTTGAATTTTTTCACGTAATAAATAAAATTATTAATCGCAGGAATCAGATTAGGATTACTTAAATCAATCGTGTGATAATTATTTTCGCGAAGATAATTATCATAAAAAATATCACCGATTGCAATTTCTTCAACACTTAGATTTTCAAAATCTTTTAGCGTTCTGATTGTTCCAAGAATTTTTTCAGAATCAATTGTGATATTTAACATGGGATTCAAATTTTGATCAATAAAAATTATCTTGCGTACACCAGCTGCATATATCGGAGAGAAATAGAATCTTAATCTTACCTTAAACCTCGAATAAATATTTCCGCTAGTCATGCAATAAAGTACTGGTGTAAATTGTGATTTGTTATTCATGGCTTTCAAGAAATGTAGGATAGCGATTTCATTACTCGCGACCTGGAATGCTTCTATCAAAACGATTGTTTTTTGCTTCTGATCAAAATTGAAGACCGTCTTGTATTTTTTTTTTATTTTTCTTAACTCATCACTTAGAGCAAAAAATTTCACAATACTCTCATAGAGCTCTTCTACCGATGATTTTCCTCTCACTTCATCATTATATTACGGATTTGAAAAATGAGATTCTATTGAAACAGTTTTCAGTACGCTCATAAATTTCTCAACATCGTAATACCAGGCAAGGGGATCACGAGTTTTCCTTTGTCCGGGGGAATAACGGAAAATGTTTCCTTGCCGACTGTGGCCCCGACGACCAATCCGTATGTTTGGGCCCCTGCGATAAAGTCCGAATTAAAAATATCAACTACTAGGCTGGGTTCATCACTTATTCTAATTCTTGCATCTAGATTGAGATAACTGTTACGTAATTCCTGAATATTTTGAGCCGGGTGTGGCCGAATTAAGATGGTTTCAATCTTATTTGAAATTTTGCCAATATTTGAAAGAAAAAAATTGAATGCATCAATTTCCGAAAAATTTGAACTGAGATTAAGGCTATGTTCTGAATCAAAAATCTGTTTTCTATGTAAATCAATTGGTTCTGATAAGTACAATATTTGATTTGAAATTTTTTGTATCGTTTCTTTGCGCATATGTTCAAATTGATTTGAAATCTTTTCTAAATATCGATTTGGTAGCAACTCGACAAAAGATGTTGGAAATTTTTCTTTTGCCTCCTGAAATGCGTATTCATCAAAAACAACAAATTTATCTGGGATCAATAATTCATTATCTAAAGTAAATTCTTCTTCCCGAAAATCCCAGTGATCTAAGTAGACTGAAGTTGGTATAGATTTTTTTCTTGATTCACGCACAGCAATTAAACCAACATTTGATTGCCAACTTCTTCCAATAACAATTTGTCCGCAGTTGAGCAGTAGATATTCGAGATCGCATTGCTTTATGTCAATTAAATTATTCGCAAATACCTTAGCTGCCGTACCTCCGACGTTGAATAAATACTTTTCTTCTTTGCCTTTCACTAATAATGATAGATGTTCGGAAGCACCGGCATCTGTGGCAATAATTCCCGTATACATCTTTACGCTATTCACTCTTTCTGCTTATTTAGTGGGAGTTCAAAACAAGAATCTGATCTAATCATATACTCAAATGACTGGCGCAATATCAGCGAATCCATGTTGAAATTAAACTAGAGACTAATTACACGGACTTGCGTTAGGCGGGACATATTTACTTTGATTAAGATGGCATTAAACTATCAGTTTCTAACACTTGATGATATTACACTTGTAGACAGCAGTTTTCTTAAGGATTGGGGATAGAATAAATGAAAGTTTTGGGTTGCACAATTGAGGCAAGGATGAACTCAAGTCGTTTGCCTGGAAAAGTAATGATGGAAATTAATGGCAGATCGATGCTTGATTTGATGATTAGCAGAGTAAGAATGGCCCCAGAAATAGGAGTAATTGTGGTTGCCACAACTATTCACGAAAATGATGATGAGATAGTAGAAGAGGCAAAGAAATTAGGCGTTGGTTTTTTTCGGGGCTCGGAACATGATGTTTTGTCCAGAGTTCTCGGCGCAGCAAACGAGAACAAATTTGAAGAATTTGTAGCCCTAACAGGAGATTGTCCATTAATTGATCCAGTCGTTATTTCAAAAGTTATAGCGGAATTCAAGAAGGGAAAAATTGACTACATTTCAAATGCTTTAATTAGAAGTTATCCTGACGGTATGGATACCCAAGTACTAACACGAAAAGCGTTAAAGAAATCCAGTGAATTAACAAACGATATCATCGAAAGAGAACATGTGACTCTCCATATTTGTAGGAATCCTCAGATTTTTCAAATTCAAAATTTCTCAGCTCCTGATGAATTGTTGTGGCCAGAACTTGGACTTACCCTAGATCAGATAGAGGATTTTAATTTGATTAGAAATATATATGAATTTTTTTGGCCTCGACTAGATTTTTCTTGTCTCGAAATAATTGCATATCTGAAGCAGAATCCTGATCTTTTATCTATCAATGGCTTAGTAAATAGAAAGGGTGATAAGTGAGTTCAAATGTAATTTTATTTGGTTTAGGCAAAATGGGTTACTTATATGACGCCGAAAATCGGGACAATAATGTAGTACTAACTCATTTTAGTGCAATAAAGGAATCTTTAAAGCTGAATCTTGTAGCAATTATTGAAACTGATTCTAATAGGCATAAACATTTACATAAAGAGTTTAGCTCGTTGCTTTATGCCGATGTCAATCAAATAGAAATTACTGAAAAAATAGATCTAGTGGTAATCGCAACCCCTTCAAAAACGCATCTAGAAGTGGTGAGGGCTGCACTTAAATTAAGTCCTAGAGTAATTTTATTGGAAAAACCAGTAGCTAATACTTTACCTGACGCATTAGAAATATTTAATTTGGCATCGGAATCAGGGGTTCAAATATTCATAAACTATCAACGTAACTATCATCATGAGTTTAGAAATCTGGCGCTTGACATATCCCAAGGGCGAACCCAGGGTCCTTTCGTATTCACTGGATGGTTTAATAATGGTTGGCTTAATAATTGCAGCCACCTACTTGCCTTATATCTCGGCTTATTTCCAAATGGATTTGATGATTTGAAAATTTCAGCTAATAATGAAGACTTGTTGGCTTGGAAGACTTCTGATGGTTCTGCTCAATTCATCAATTTAAAAGATTTTGATGGAGCTTTTTTTTCATTTGAATTGATTTGCAAGAACAGAACATATAGATACGATTCACATTTTAATACTTTGCGAATATCTGAACTAACTCAGAGCCAATTTTTCCCAAAAGAAAACAGCTTATCCTTTCCTGAACTGTCAATAGATATGAACGAAAGCAATATGCTTCGCGAGGTTTATGGCCAGCTTGAAAATTACCTCAGCGGCTCTAGTTCATTCACTTTCTCACTGGAAAAAGGAGTTATGATTGTGAAATTGTTATCAGACCTCATGCAAAATAGAGAAAATGGTGGGAGTGCACTTGGAATTTAAGAAGCATAATCCTATTGGCGAAGAAGAGAAAGCGTTAGTCAACCAAGTTTTAGATTCGGGGAAACTTTCGCAATTTGTTGCGGAATGGGGGCCGGATTTTTTGGGTGGTAATTTTGTAAGGAAATTGGAGTCAGATTTTCAAGATTTTTTTAGTGTGAAGCACGCTATTTCCTACAATTCTTGGACTTCTGGGCTTATTGCGGCAGTCGGTGCCATAGGCATAGAACCTGGCGATGAAGTAATAGTTACTCCTTGGACCATGAGTGCATCGGCTATGGCGATTTTGCATTGGAATGCTATCCCTGTTTTTGCCGACATAGATGAAAGAACTTTCTGTATAGATCCTGAATCTGTACTCTCAAAAATTACCGAAAGAACAAAAGCAATTCTTAGTGTTGATGTAATGGGTCAATCCGCAAATACAGAAAAATTGATGGAAATTGCAGAAAAGTATGGTTTAAAAGTTATTTCGGATACAGCACAGGCGCCAGGCGCCATGCGAAATGGAAAATTTGCTGGAACTTTAACTCATATGGGCGGATATAGTCTTAATTACCATAAGCATATTCATACTGGCGAAGGTGGAATATTAGTAACAAATGATGACGACCTCGCCCTTAGAGCACGAATGATACGGAACCATGCTGAGAGTATCGTCGGGGATGCTAAAGTTTCGAATCTTTCTAACATGGTTGGTTTTAATTTTAGAATGACTGAGATAGAAGCGGCAATTGGCGTTGCCCAACTAAAGAAATTGAAGCCAATCCTAAAAATACGAGAATCTGACATAAAGTATCTAGAATCAAGACTTTCAAAACTTCCAGGGCTGTTACTTCCTTATGTTGATCAGAATAATACTCATGTCTATTACACATATGGCATGAGAGTTAATCTTAATATTATTAAGAATTCAAAGCATGAGATTGTAGAAAAATTGACTAATAAGGGAGTTCCAAACCTGGCTACAAAATTTCCAAATTTACATTTGCTTCCTATTTTTCAAGAAAAGATTGCATTTGGAAATAAGGGATTCCCTTGGACTCTTCCAGGAGTACGAAAAGAGATTTCATACAAAAAGGGTATTTGTCCCGTATCAGAAAACCTTGTCGATAATACTTTTTTTCAATTTTACATAAATGATTTTGACCTAAGTCTTGAAAATCTAGACTTTATTGCCAGGTGTTTTGAAGAAGTCTGGTCGACGTTAGATATCCGGCAATAATTTCACGGCAAAAACGATATTCTGCCGATTTCTAGACTTCGACGGCTCTTAACCCATTATGATTAAGGGTGGTGTTTTGTTTAATTTGGAGGTTCAATGCGAGCGACTAATGATTCATCGATACTGATTACAGGTGGTACTGGATCACTCGGCAAAGCATTGATTGAGGAACTTCTTGCAACGAAAAGTGTTCGAAGGATTGCAATATTTTCACGTGACGAATTAAAACAATCACAGTTGAGAGAGGTCTATCAAAACGAAGATAGGCTTAGATGGTTTCTTGGTGATATCCGAGACTTGCCTCGACTGAGACAAGCCTTACATGGTGTGGATTTTGTAATTCATGCGGCGGCTTTGAAGCAGGTTGATACAGGAGAGTACAACCCAATGGAGTTCATTAAGACTAATGTTCTTGGAAGCCAAAATGTAATTGATGCATCGATAGAAGCAGGCGTAAAAAAAGTCATTGCACTATCGACAGATAAGGCGTCATCGCCCATCAATCTATATGGTGCTACGAAGCTGACTGCAGACAAATTGTTTGTCGCGGCAAACAATTATTCGATTGCATATGGAACATCATTCTCAGTTGTCCGGTATGGAAATGTTATGGGAAGCAGGGGATCTGTTATTCCGTTTTTCCAAAAATTAGCCGATCAGGGTTTGCCTCTTCCACTGACTGATAAGAGGATGACACGATTCTGGATTAGCATTGAGCAGGCAGTCAAATTTGTCTTGGATTCTTTTCACTTAATGTCTGGTGGTGAACTTTATGTTCCTCGAATTCCAAGTATGAAACTGGTTGATCTTGCAAATGCAATTTCGCCTAATACAAAAATATCTGAGATTGGCATGCGACCGGGCGAGAAATTGCATGAAGAGATGATTTCTGCGGACGATAGTCGTAGAACTTTACTTTTAGATGATAGATATGTTGTTATGCCGGTCGTGGCAGAATGGGGATACGCTCCACCTAAAGGCGAATCAATGGAAGAAGGTTTTGCCTATCGTTCAGACACAAATGACCTTTGGATGTCGCAAGACGATATTTCCGAATTTCTCCGAAGAATCAAATAAATCTTATGATTCCTTATGGCCGTCAATCGATAAATGAAGAAGATATCGTTGCGGTTATAAATGCACTTAAAAGTGAGTGGCTTACAACTGGCCCATTAGTTGAGCAATTTGAAGAGAAAATTTCGTCAATCGTTGGAGCCGGTTCAGTCTCTGTTTCTTCTGGAACAGCCGCACTTCATTGTGCATATGCTGCTATAGGCATTGAACCAGGAGATGAAGTTATTACGCCACCCATAACATTCATTGCTACGCAAGCAACCGCAGCGATAATGGGAGCAAAAATAGTTTTTGCTGACGTTGAGGCCGATACAGCAAATATCAATCCAGATTGCGTTGAGTCATTAATAACTTCAAAAACAAAAGCGATTGTTGCCGTTGATTATGCAGGACACCCGGCTGAATTATTAGCTTTGCGAAAGATTGCTGATAAGTATGGGATCTATCTTATTGAGGATGCAGCCCACAGTATTGGGTCTAAATTTAGAGGTCGACTTGTCGGGTCAATTGCAGACCTAACAACTTTTTCATTTTTCCCAACCAAAAATATAACCACTGGTGAAGGTGGGGCAGTTTCTTCGAATAACCCAGAGTTGCTAGACAAAGCTAAAAAATTTGCGAGACATGGGTTGATACGCGATAAAAATAGAATGAAAAATCCAAATGAAGGCCCATGGCATCAAGAGGTCCATGCGTTTGGGTTGAACTATCGACTACCTGATATTTTATGTGCCCTTGGATTAAGCCAAATTTCAAGAATAACTACCTTCAAAGCACAAAGAAATAGAATTTTTGATAATTACAGCGAAGCTTTCAAAGATAATTTACAAATCCAATTGCCAACTAAAAGAGATTATGTTGACCCAATGTGGCATCTATTTCCCATTCAAGTTAAGCGAGAGATTAGAAGTGAATTATTCTCAAAATTGCGCTCTCTAAATATTAATGTTCAAGTTAATTACATGCCCGCCTATTTTCATCCAATTTTTGCAGATTTGGGCTATAAAAAAGGTTTGTGCCCTACTGCAGAAAACTTCTATAACTGTGAAATATCTTTGCCACTTTTTTCAGATTTCACAGAATCTGATCAAGAAAAAGTAATTACAGAGATAAAAAATATTTTGCAATCCTTATAAAGCATGTATCACCAAGGTAAGGGGTTTTGCGAACCACTTAACATAACTTTTCTAGCTTCTTTCGCGCCCAATTCTAGTAATGCATCTACCGAACTCATAAATGGCATAAATTCCTTGGACTTACTTTGCTTGTACGGAGTAGGTTCGTAATTATATATTTCTAATTTATTTTCAAGTCCTAACCACAAAGGATCTTCCCTCATATATTCAACAGCACCCGGGACCGCTACATAACTTGTCCACTCGAAATTATTCAGAATATTTAAAACCTTCTCTGATTTACTTCCTTTTACATTCAAGCTTGAAGAGCGAATAGTCTTTACATTAATCTCCAATGCGTCCACCAAAAATTCTATTAAACCGATGTTGATATCGGCGATTGAATGCAATGCGCTCAACTCCGAATACAATTTATCTATAAACAATTCTCGAAACTTCGACTCTTTGTAAGAGTTCTTAATACCCTCTGAAATTAACTTAAAAGTTTCAGGAATATCTGTAATTTGCGTGTTATTCAAGAATCGATCTTCAATTTTCGAATATTTAATCTCTCTTATTGCTAACCAATGAAATGAATTCTCTCCCTTTGGAATGCGATTCCTCGTCATAAAAGACTTCGGTGAGATTTGAACATCATCGAAAAATACGAAAGTATCGACTGTTGCCATCAAATTAAGATAGCCAAGCCAAGGTAAAAAGGTCGGCTGCATAATTGCTATTTTCACAACCTCATAATATCGCTTTTCATGTTAGTCTTAACAAAAGATTAGAGGAGTATTCACTCGATAATGCAAATACTTTTTCGAACTAATTCAAGTGAAGTTATTGGCTCAGGTCACTTCTTGCGGTGCTTCTATCTAGCCCAAGAGATGCAGAGGGAAAATTGGCAGGTATTTTTTGCCACGTCTCAAATTCTAGAACGTCATAAATTACTTTTAGCAGAACAAAATATACCTATTTTTGATTTAGTTAATTCGGACCAGAATATAGCCCTTTTGGAGATCAAGGAAATATCCGAATATCTTTCGAAATACGAAATTGATGATCTTGATTGGATAGTTATTGATGACTACAGAATTGGAAGTAATTCAGATTTACTAACAAAATTGATTTCTAGAAATTTACTGATAATAGAAGATTTGCATTCGGAGTACCGTAACTGCGAAATTATTGTAGATATGAATTTTAGAAATTTGAAATTGCACGATCAAATTTTGTTTGAATATCAAAATACCAAGGTTCTTATTGGACCGCAATTCGCATTGCTAAATAGCGAAATTAATGAATTACATAAAATTGCCTTAAGCGAAGTGTGTGAAGGTGATGCACAAATTTTTATAAATTTTGGAACTTTGGATAAATTTTCGCTGACTAAGAGAACTATTGAAATTATTCTCAATAATCTTCCTAGGTTGAGAATGAAAGTAGTAATTCAAGGTAACAATCGTGATAGGGCTCTATTGGAAAAATTGGCAGATCGTTTTCCTAATTCCATTGAATTATTCGTGGAACCCAATTCTCTAACACAAATAATGTCGGCTTGTAGATTAAGCGTAGGCGCAGGGGGTATATCATTATGGGAAAGGTTTTCGTTAGGTTTAAATTGCATCATTGTTACAACTGCGAGTAACCAAGAGAGCTCAATAGTTGATTTGAATAAACAAAATCTAGTTTCTTATTTGGGAATCGCTCAGAATTTAAGGGATTCTGACTTGCTTGAAAGTTTATTAATAAATCTGAAAAATATTGAAGCAACTGATCGTCGTGACCGGAGATTAATGGCGATTTCCGACGGTTTAGGATGCAAACGCGTTATTCGTGAAATCATTGAACTAAGTTAGGGATCTCACCTCTGCTGTGGACCAAAAAACTATCTCACTTTTGGAGTTAGGATGTGAGAAAAAAATTGACAATGTGCTGATGACATTTGAATTTATGATACATTGAACACCACTTTATCTTAGGGTTTGAACTCTATTTTTAAGAGGAGTTGATGCAGATTGATACGTGTATTAATCACTGGTGTAGGAAGTGTCATTGGACAGGGTGTGATTAAATCTTTAAAGAATACTTCAAAGTCTGTTTTTATTGTTGGCTGTGATTCAAGAAGTAAAACAGTGGGCCAGGTATGGTCAGATAAATTCATTAAGTGTCCACTTGTCAGTTCATCTAAGTATAAAGAATGGTTCTTACAAACTTTAGAAAGCGAAAAGATTGATTTAGTTTTCACCGGATTAGAACAAGATTTAGAGTTCGTTTTGAAAAATTTGAATGAGATTAATCTTTTTACATCAATTGTTTTCAATAATTTGCATTTGGTAGCATTAACTCGCGACAAGTGGCTATTTCAAGAAAAGTTAATTGAATTATGTCCTAAGTTTGCTATCCCAAGCTCGGTAGAGAATGATTATCGGGAATTAGTGAATTTACTGGGTAGTAATTTGATTCTAAAACCAAGAATTGGTCACTCAAGTCGAGGAATCCTTCGTATAAATTCTGAAAATGAATTTAGTTTAAATGTGAATAAGATTGGTGCCGACTACTTAGTGCAGAAAGTTGTTGGGAATGAAAACACTGAATTTACAAGTAGTGTTTTTGGAGATGGCTCAGGACGCATATTGGCCATGATTCATTTACATAGGTACTTATCAAATACTGGTGCGACTGAAATGGCAACGCCCGTTGATCATGCGGGTCTAGATGCAGCATGCCAAGAACTTGCCGAAGTATTCAAACCAGTAGGTCCAACAAATCTACAATTTAGAATTGAGGAGGATAACATCTATTTATTGGAAATTAATCCGAGAATTTCAAGTTCAACGTCTATTAGAATGTTGAATAACTTCAATGAAGCTGAAATGGCTTTAAATTATTATCTTAATTTGGGAGAAGTTTCACAGCCGGATGTTTTGAATAAGACCGTAATTAGATATTGGGAAGATTATGTCGGTTAGTTTTGGTTTGATTTCTGATATTCATGCAAATTATTTTGCTTTGAAGGAGGTTCTGTTGGAGCTTCACCAAAAAGGAATTTTCGAGATTTATTGCTTAGGGGATATTGTTGGGTATGGCAGCCAAGTGAATTTGGTTTGCGAATTGTTGCGCGAAAATAGTGTTATCTCTATTCAAGGTAATCACGATTTCTATTTGGTTTCAGGGGAAAAATGTGAAAGATCGAGCTACGTGAATACAGTAATCGATAAACAACGAAAAATTATTTCGAAAGATAATTTAGAATGGTTAGCAAGTTTGGATAGCGAAATGAATCGACATAATATTAGAATGGTTCATGGAGGTTGGAATGACTATTTGGAAGAGTACATGGTTCCGAGTGAAGAATATTTTGAGGATTTGGAGTTCGGGAGTTATGCGAGCGGACATACACATAAACCATTGATTTGGGAGGGGGAGAATCATAAGTATTGCAATCCCGGATCTGTGGGTCAGCCTAGAGACGGGGATTCTCGAGCTTCTTTCGCTATCTTTAGCGAAGAGAAATTTAACTTACATAAAGTGCCCTACGATTTAAGCAAATTTCTTAACCAATTGCAGAATGATGGATATTCTGTACCGCGTTATCAATCTATGTTTTTAGGGAAAGGTATCTAATATTTCCATACTATATAAGTAACGTTGTTCTTTAGTGACACGTAATATACGTCAGAAATAAATTGAATTGCAAGTATTCGTATTTAAGTTTATCGGATTAACACCAATTATGAATTAGAAGAAAACCTTCTCTATATCCCTTTGATTGCTATACTAATTCTTATGCTGAGCATTCTAGTTCTTGGAGGAACTAGGTTTGTTGGACTCGCAATCCTTAATGAAATTCAGAAACTAGGCGCAGATATCACGATTTTCAATCGTGGTATTACGCACCATAAGAAAATATCTCAAGCAAGTTACGTCGTTGGAGATAGAGAATTTGGATATGAATCTCTGAGTGGTAAGCACTTTGACTTTGTAATTGATATATCAGGACTAAAACGGCGGTATCTTGAACATACAAAAACTTTGCATTTTAATCATTATATTTTTATTTCATCAGTTGCAGTTTATAATAATGATAATGAATCAGGAATAGATGAGAATGGAAAATTGATTGAGTCAGGAGAATTAAAAAATCAATTAGTCCCCAATGGCTATGCCCTAAACAAATTATTGAGTGAAAGATATCTAATAGAAGTAGTAAGAAATTTGACCATTTTACGACCAGGCTTTATTTTAGGTCCCAACGATTACACGGGAAGATTTTCTAAGTATTGTCAATTTGCAAATGCTACCGAACCAATTATTGCTCCATTGCCTAAAAATGCACCGTTCCAGTTCATAGACGTACGAGATTTCGCACGGTTTGTGCTTCATTGCGTAACTGATCGAATTACTGGAACTTTTAATGTCGTTGCCCCTCCAACTACTTGGCTGAACTCTATGTCAACTCTAAAAGTTATTCTTGGTAGGGATCTAAAGTTTTTTGAACCAACGACAGTTGAGGAATTTCCATTGTGTGATTTCGGTACGAATTACGCACAAAGAAATGTTAGCGCACAAGCTGCAATTAATTTAGGGCTTGAGACTAGAAAAATGTCAGAAACTTATTTAGATTTTGTTAATTGGCTCGAGAAATAATTTATTTATCTGACTTCTAATTATTCATAGCATCATCGAATTTTAAAAAGTGGTTCCAGTGGCAAAACCTCTAAAGCTGTTTCTAATCGGCTTTCACCGATCAATTGTGCCATTGATGATAAAGTCTCAGAATATGCCAACGTAATTTTCTCTCGGACTTTACGCCCATGCGCTAATGAGATATTATGTGTATTAAGTATTAATACTCCTCGCTTAAACATTTCTTGCATGAAATAGGTTTTTAATTGGAGGTCACTATATTTTTCATTGGAAGTCCATGTGATAAATTTCCAACTTGGATGACCCGAAAGTTTAACAACTTCATCCAGTTTATTTTCGCTAATTGCTCCCTGGACCGAGGTTGCTAATTGCGCTCCATTTTCTGCTAATCTTGAACAAACATCCTCTTCTAAGTATGTTGTCAGAACTGATTTGGCAGCAGCAAGAGAAAGTAACTCTCCTCCAAAAGTTCCAGAATAAAATATATTTTCCATCTCCTTCATTATTGCATTTGTCCCGACGATTGCAGATAGTGGGAATCCATTTGCCATTCCTTTCCCAAATGTCGAAATATCTGGTATAACGTCGAATAAAGTTTGTGCGCCACCATTATTAAATCTAAATCCAGTTATTGTTTCATCAAATATTAATAAGGCGCCAGCTTTGTGTGCTTCTATTTTTACCTTGCCTAAGAAGTCATCTAATGGCCAATTCACATTCATTGGCTCCAGAATAACTGCTGCAAATTTATTTGGGAATTTCTCAAGTTGAACTTTAAGGCTCTCAATATTATTGTACTCAAAGTGGTGAGTTAGGGCACTAACTTCTTTTGGTACACCTTTGCTTCGGGTAGTAGCGCCGATGTACCAGTCTTGCCAGCCATGGTATCCACAAACGGCAACATGATCTCTACCTGTATAAGCGCGAGCGATTCTTATAGCAGCAGATGTAGCATCGGTACCATTTTTACCAAATCTAACTTTTTCGGCCGATGGAACCATATCAACTATCAATTCGGCAACTTCTGCCTCAAGAATTCCTGGTAAAGAAAGTGAAACTCCTTTTTTTAATTGCTTTTTTACAGCTTTTTCAGTTTTCTCATCACCATATCCCAACGTAATTGCCGCAAGAGCATTAACAAGATCTAGGTATTCGTTATTATCGATATCCCAGATTGATGCCCCTTTGGCTTTTTTCATATAGAGTGGAGATATACCTACGGGATATTGAGTTCTTGATTTACTAAAAGTTTGGGAACCTAAAGGAATAGTATTTTCTGCACGAATAAGATGTTTCATCGAATTTAAATAGCGATTTTCCATAGTATCTATTTTAATCCCTTTGTCGGTTTAGCGCATTGTTTCTGAACTTCGACGATATTTTATTAACAATTGCAGGTTCGGATTTAAGAATCAAAAGAATTTCATCCATAGTAAATTGAGTTTCTTTTCCAACAAATTTAGAATAGATTTTTCTCATAAATTCCAAATCTTCCGGATAATCAACAGTCCATCTTTCATGGCTGTAATCCTTTCTCCCTTTATAAGAACCTACCGCGAATTCTTGTTTTCGGGTTAAAAAGCCTAGAGTAACGTGTTCTTTTTCCTCACTACTTAGCTCAAACTTGGATAATCTATTAAGCGCTGATGCTTTAAAAATCTCTATGTCCAAGCCGTCAGGAAATGTTGGGTCAATTGCGTTCGACATGTAATCGTATTGATTACTTTCAAAATTCGACGCCATTTCATCAATTAGATTGGGCATAGTTAGCGGACAGTCACCCGTTAACCTAATCACAGTATTAGGTACAAATTCTCTAATCACGCCAATAAATCTACCCATGACATTCTCTAAATCTCCTCTGTAAACTTCAACTCCGATCTGCATGAGATATTCAGCCAAAATATCATCTGAAGAATCGACTGAAGTTGCTACAACTATGCGATTAACAAACTTTGCTCGTTCAATTCTGCGAATTTGCCATTCAATTAGAGGTTTTCCATTCACAATTGCCATTACTTTTCCTGGGCAGCGAGAAGAACTCATTCGGGCCTGTAATATTACAAAACAAAAATTCTGGGAAAACATAATTTAAGACCATGACCTTGGGTCAACTAAATTTGGATCTAGCCTTGGAAATTCTGAAAAATCAATATCATAACTCTTGCTAAATGCATTTACTATTTCCCGAAGTTGAACAGTATTATTGACCCCAACCAATATTCCATTAGCCCACGCCAAAGATTTAGCATATGCAATGCACAAAGACATGATATCCAAATTCAATTTTACGGATATTTCACCTAATTCAATTAATACCTTTCGAGCATCTCTTAAGTTGAGTGGTAATTTATCGGGATCGGAAGTTAATAGTCCTTGCAAAAATATAGATCTTACAAAAAATAAGTTACCGCTCCTCGACAATTTATGAATCTCTTGGGAATTAGCAATTCTTCTATCTAAGATATTTTCAGGAACTTGAAAGATTTTTAACTCAGGAAGAGATTCTTTGGCTTCGCAAACTTCAGTTAAGGTATACGCCGAGACTCCAATATTCTCTGTTAAATTATTTTTTAGGGCTTCAAGCAATGCTATTTTTACAATAGCGGAATTATTTCCAAATAGAACTTCTGGTCGATGGATTAAAACTGACCATAAGCGTTTCTGATGAGTTTTAACCAAAGATTCTTTTATAACATTTAGTACATCGTCAACGGTTTTACAATTTCTAGGATCAATTTTTGTTGTAATTTTGAATTGCAATCCAAGTGGGATAAGTTCGCCAATCAATTCTTCTGAATTTCCATAACCATTCGCAGTATCTAGGTGCTCGATATTATTTTCCGCTGCTAAATTTAATAGATTAGCAACTGTTGTTTTATCAAGTTTTTCTCTTTCAAGACCATAAAACATATCAAAATTGGCGGTTCCTAATACCAATTTATCTACACCAAAATTATTCTGTTTGGGAATCGATACCATTACTCAACTATATTCTCACTCAATGGAGTTCCTATTCGAGTATCTTCTTTAAATTTCTTTCCTAGAAATATCATAATATCTTTAGGGAGTGCCCCCCCACCTGGCCTTATTGCTCTAATATTCTCACGACTTAATATTTCGCCGGCTACTACATTCTTTGTAACATAAAGCGACCTTCTTGATTTTCTAGCTTCTTCTTCTGAATCTTGGATGCTCCATTGAGAAAACCCTAATGATTCTCTAGCTGAAGTTCCTTCACGAACTAAGGATTTAAATTCATCTGGCTCCATTGAAAAGGCTCCATCAGCGCCTCCATCTGATCGCCGCAATGTCAAATGTCTTTCTATAACTGTGGCGCCTAGGGTAATTGCGGCAACGCTAACGCCTATTCCTAATGAGTGATCTGATAGACCCACTTTTACATTGAAATTTTCAGAAATAGTTTTCATCCTATTTATGTGTGCGTCTCTGGGTTCCGCGGGATACGAACTTGTGCAAACCAGAAGAGTTAAATTCTTATTACCAGTCCGCTCTACGACTTCGACCGCTTCTATAATTTCATCCCAATGTGTAGCACCTGTTGAAATTATAAGCGGCTTGCCAGTCTCCGCAACTTTCTTAATTAATTCATGATCTCCAGTTTCCAGTGATGCGATTTTGTACATTGGTGCATCCAAGGACTCAAGAAAATCTACCGCAGTCGAATCGAACGGGGAACTAAAAGGAATTACTCCCAACTCACGGCATCTCGTGAACAACTTAGGATGCCATTCCCAAGGAGTGTGGGCCTCACTATAAAGTTCATATAGATTTCTTCCACCCCACAATTCATGATCGGCGCTAACTTCAAATGTTTCCAAATCTAGAGTCATCGTGTCTGCTGTATATGTCTGAAATTTCACAGCATTCGCGCCACTTGAAGCAGCTGCTTCTATTATTTGTAATGCTCGCTCTAGATCACCCAAATGATTTGCAGAAACCTCGGCTACAAAAAGTAGGTCTGGAAATTTTTCTTTCATGAGCGAATTCTAACCGAAAACCTTACCTATGGTCGACTACCCAATAGAGCAATTAGCTTAGCCTTAATCATTTTCTTCACATTGCCCAAGAAATAGCGAATTAAACGGTATCCCAAAGGTAGAGTTTTAAGATTTAGCCAAATTACTTCAAGATATATGTGGAAAGATTCATTTTTTGGCCAAGTCCTTATTAAACCTAAAACTCTTTTCGAAAAAATTGAAAATGGAATTATTCGCTTGAATCCGGTTAAACCGTGTGCCAAATAAATATTGTTCTGACGACTAAATCCCGCTGTCCCAAATACAATCACTTCAGACTTCGTTCGATTTATTTCTCCTTGATTTGCAAGATACAGAACAATTGCCCAATCCCAACCAAAAATTAAATCTCTAATCCACGGACATTCTCTAAGAGATTCGATTCTTACAAGCGAGTAAAACAATCCATGCGTTTGATGAGGATCATTTAAAAACTGCTTGAACCTAGATTTTCTATTTCCAAGTAGTGAAATTCGCACTTCCTTATTCTCAAAATTTACATCTTTGTCGAAAATGTTTGGAGAAGTAGAAGCAATATAATTTGGATTTTCCAACAAAGCTTCTAAATTTGCTGAAATAAATCCAGAAGATCTCGTATCATCGCCTGCGGCCCACATGAAATATTTTCCAGAACTACTTGTTAATACATATTCAAAATTCGCTGTTGGTCCAATATTAGAATCCTGTCTAACAAATTTAATTCGTGCGTCCAAGTTTGCAAATTTTCGACAAATCTCTGCGGTTTTATCCGTGGAGCTGTTGTCAGAAATTATTAATTCAATACTTTTATAATCTTGATTAAGGATAGAAAGTATCGCATTTTCAATTGTGGTTTCCGAGTTATATACGGGCATCCCCACGGAGACTAGAGGTTGGTTTTTCATCTCTGATACATTCATTTTAAGCCTCAAATCCAAAGCGTCATTTGTAGTGACGATGTAATAGGATAACTTGAAAGTGGTGAGCTATATTACATTCATTAGAGCATTTCTATGATTTGTCACTAATTAAACTGGAGTTAATTTGTCGAATAATACTGATTTTCTAGTAATTGGTTCTGGAGTAATCGGCCTTTCAATTGGCATAGCCTTACTCGAATCCAAACCCAGTTTGAAGGTTATTATCTTTGAAAAAGAGAAGGATCTCGGGCGACATGCGAGCGGTCGTAATTCGGGGGTTATTCATGCTGGTTTCTACTATTCACCTGATTCATTGAAAGCCAAATTCTGCGCAAATGGCAACAGAGAACTTAAGAAGATATGTCAAGAAAATGGACTTCCCCTAAGAGAAACCGGAAAGGTTGTAGTTACATCCAGCACGGACCAAGTGGAACGATTAGAAGCACTCTTTAAACGCGGCATAGAAAATAAAATCGACTTAGAGCTTCTAAATGCCAGTCAATTGAAGCGAATCGAACCTGCTGCTAAAACGCATGAAAAATTCTTATGGTCTCCAACTACAGCGGTTGGAGATCCTGAATCCATAATTAAATATCTTTCCTCAAGATTTAAGAAGCTAGGTGGCGTAATTGCAGTAGGACAAAGAATTGAAATAAGGGAATCAAAAGGATTGATTAGAGCCTTCACTTTGAACAAAGAGATTCCTGCTAACCAAATAATTAATTCTGGGGGGGTCCACGCAAACCAATTAGCCCGAAGTATTGGTGTAGGTACCGAATTTGCTTGCTTACCATTTATGGGGCTTTATAGGGTAGCGGAGAAAATAGCGTTCAGTCCAAAAACGCTGATTTACCCCGTGCCTCATCCAATTAATCCATTCCTAGGAGTGCATATAACACTTACGCTGGAGGGTGATATTAAAATTGGGCCAACCGCTATTCCCTTATTTGGTCGTGAACAATACTCAATTAGATCTGGAGTAGACTTTTCAGAATTCAAAGATTCTTTAAGAGCGATGTGGTCCATGGTGAGAGGCGGCGAATATGACCTGCCTGAGATACTGCGAGATGAAGTGCCTAAGGTCATAACAAAAAGATTAGTTAAGGATGTTCAGAGACTAGTACCAGGCATAAATATGGTGGGAAATTGGCACAAAAACAAGCCGGGTATACGAGCACAACTCGTAAACATTAATTCAGGCAGACTTGAACAAGACTTTATTGTTCGGAGGCATTTGAACTCAACTCATGTTCTGAATGCTGTTTCACCAGGATGGACAAGTGCGCTGCCATTTGGCCGTTGGGTAGCAGAATCTGTTCAGTAAGAAATGTTCCTCGCAAGAATCCTTTAAGTCTTTTAATCTTGAAAAAGATAGTTATAATCTTAATTATGAATGCTGAGAAAATGAGCAGAATTGAGCTAAATTCCTTTGGTCCTTTCAATCATGGTGTTTGGGAAAATTCTACTACGGGTGAAAAAATTGGTAAGGAGGAGTTCCTCAGTGGGCGTAGTAGGTTTATTTTTTCTAAGTTTTGTGAATTTATGAAAACTTTCACTGAAGATCAAATCGCTACTATGACTGTAATTGATGTGGGAAGCTATGATGGTTGGTTTGCAAATGAAATATCTAAAAAATATGACTTTAAAAAAGTAGTTTCTTCCGAACCTCACCAAAAAACATTGATAAAGGTATTGCGGCCAGGAAATTTCTAAGTATACGTAGCAAAATTGAAAAAAGCAGGAAAAATTAGAAGAAATTGAAGAAACTTATGACATTGTAGTCTGTATTGGAGTACTACATCACGTTGATTCTGTAAGTAGGGTAACTGAAAAACTTAGTTCTATCACACGTGTTGCGCTTTTCATAGAAACTCAAATCTATGAACCGCCTTATATTCTAAGCAGAAATTTTATTGGAAGAGTATTATTTAATAGGCATAACAATCGAATAATTGAACCTAAGGACGTCGTATACATCAACAACAAAAATGGTTTCCCGAAGACATCTTTAAACGGTCATAAATTTGAGTCTTCCTACTTCGATGGAAGCACTAGCTTGTCGCAAGTTGTCGAATTACCCTATATCGAGGGGCTAAAATTGAATCTTTATGCAAACAATTTTTCCCATGTTAGGCAACATACAACTACAAAAGAGTATGGCAAGAAATTGCAAAATAGAAATTTTAGAATTTACAGAGCAACAATTTTAAGTCCTTTGAAAAATAAGAAAGACGGTGTAATGGATCAGGGTGCAGTTAACCGGAGTATATATATTTATGAACAATCACATTTCGTAAATATATTAGGTTTAAAGACCCTCAGAAGGCTTCAAACTAGAAATAATCTTTGTTTGAATCAAAATCTTGCATTACGAATTTTGCAGTTTATAAAAAGGATTGCAATCCAACCTGGGACTTTTGTTATTTTGGAGAAATTCATCTGTAAGGTGTTTTTGATTAGACGCGAAGAATTATCGATTCTTGGAATCCTCAAATTTGACTTTTTAAATAAATTGAATTTTGAAGCTGCGAAATTTGAAATTTCACAAGGGAATTATCACAGTGCTGAAATACTTTTGGCGGAAGTTATCTCATCGGAAAATGCAGATTGGAGAAGTACGTATCGAAGTTTCTTTCTGTTATATCTATTGGCTAAACGAAATACCAGTGAAAATGAAGCATCTAGATATTCCAAACTTTTATTACAAGCCAATGCTGGTTTCTCGTTTGACTTAGAAACGGATGTAAAAAAGGTATTTGGATTATGATTAATAGTAAATTGTCAGATTATTCAATGGGCTTTCTCGAGTTTATAAAATCTTTGAATTCGTATCCCACATTTAAGGAATAATCTTGAGGGCTTATAGAACTAATTTGGATTCTTAATTTTCTTTTATTGGACCACTGAGAAACATATGAAAACATTCCCGTACTAGGAAAATGGTCTTCGATGACAATTAATTCCTGAAATTCAAGGCAATTGCGGTCTAATTCCGTAAAACTACCGTTCCCCAGTTCTTCCAATATAAATAGATCGATTTGATTATTCCTTGAATATTCCATTGCATATTTGAGGGCAGAGCCGTATGAAATTGCAGCCGTTTTATTTTTTGAGTAACTTTCTTTTTTCGTAAATTCTTCGAGGCCATTACCCTTTGCAATCCGAATGTAACTAGGAGATAGCTCTGAATAAGTTTTATCGAAAACATTTTCAGCTGAGGTTTTGTTGTAAGGAGCATAAATTTTCATACCAGGGAAATTAGCCATTGCGCCCCAGTCTTCAAGCATGTGATGAGTTGGTCCGAGTGAAGCATTGTCATATCCAGTTGAAGTACCAATCAATACAATTGGTAATTTGTGTATCACTATGTCATTTCTTATTTGCTCAAAACATCGATGGACTAAAAAATTCGAAATTGTATAGACATAAGGCCGCATCCCAGATTCAGCGAGTCCCGCTGCAATCCCAATTAGGTTTTGTTCTGCGATACCAACATTTAGGAATCTATCTGGAAATTTCTCTTCAAATCTCTCCACAAGATTTATACCCATGTCAGCCGTTAAGAAGAAGATGGTTTCGTCTGTTTCCATTTTTTGAAATAATTTATCTAGGAAGACTCCTCTCATTTTAAGCCTTTCATTGCTTCAGAGAATAATTCATCGTTAAGAGAACGGTAATGCCAAATGGGCTGATTCTCTGCAAATGAAACACCCATCCCTTTGACTGTCTTACAAAGTATAACTAGCGGTTCAGTTCCTTCACTTGAGGTTAATATAGCTTTTTGAATCGCAAATGCATCATGTCCGTCCACTTCAATTACACGGAGGCCAAATCCCACAAACCGATCTTTCATATTCCCAGTATTAATTATTTCTTCTGTTCCTTTGATACTGCTAATTCCGTTAACGTCAACCAATAAAATTAATTGATTTAATTTTTTTGTTGCAGCAAGCATTAATGCTTCCCAGATCGAACCTTCTTGGATTTCTCCATCTCCACATAGAACCATGACGCGGGAATCTAGGTTTTTTGATTTCAAGTAAATTGCATGACCAACGCCTACGGATAATCCATGCCCGAGAGCCCCCGTGGAGTGTTCTACATGTTTGACACCATGGGACACGTGCCCCTGAAGTCGGGAATTTAATTTGTGATAAGTAAATAAAGTTTCTTCTGACATTAAATCGAATTCATGCATTACTGAATATGTTCCTGCTGCAGCATGCCCTTTGCTCACAATGATTCGATCTCGGCTATCCGCATTTTCAAGGATTTTAGAAACATCTGCAACCGAATACATTGCAACTAGCATTTCTACCACCGACATTGAACTTCCCAAATGACTTGCCTGAGCGGCATGAATAATTCTGAGGATATTGCGTCTCGCACTGAGAGCTTTTGATTTTAAGGTTTCCTGGTTGTTTATGTTAGGCACAGACGGCATTATATATGGCATAATTAAGGAGAGTTTATATCTGGCCGGGCAGTATCTAGAACCTAAATAAGGAGATGTTTGAATGGAAATATCCCCTTATTTTGACTTTTTAAAAGGACTTCTAGATGTATCAGAAGAAAAATTAAATCAAATCGCTGAAATGCTTGCGGAAACCAGTATTCGTGAGAGATCTATATGGGTAGTAGGAAACGGTGGAAGCGCTAGTACGGCTGAGCATTTTGAAACAGACCTGTCATTTATTAGGAAGGGAAATGCTTTTCCCAAATCGCGAGTTTCAGCGCTTACATCCAATAGTGCGCTAATTTCAGCAATCGCAAATGATATTGGCTACGAAAATATATTTTCCCAACAATTATTTCGTAAGGCAGATCCTGGGGATCTGTGTATCCTAATTTCGGCTTCAGGGAATTCCGAAAACCTAATTAATGCAGCACTAGCCTGCAAAGAAATTGGCCTTAAGACAATTGGCCTACTTGGGTTTGATGGTGGGAAACTTGCCGGGTTGGTTGATTCGTCAATAATTATTAGGACAGAAATAGGAAAATATGGTCCAGTTGAGGATGTGCATTTAGCTATATGCCATGCAGTTTCGGAGCTTGTTGGCTCAAAAATAGAACGCTTGAATAACTAATTGATGAGAATCTTAGTCACCGGAAATTTAGGTTATGTCGGCACAATTGCTTCTAGTTATTTGCGAAATCAAGGATTTGACGTAGTTGGACTAGACAGCGGATTCTACAAAGAATGTCTGCTTAGTCCCATAGAAAATGAAGTCGTCACAAATATAAAAGACATAAGAGATATTGAGATTAAAGATTTTTATGGAGTTGAAGCCGTAGTTCATTTAGCCGCGCTATCGAATGACCCTATAGGCGAGCTAGATCAAGCTTTAACATTTGAAGTTAATTATAAAGGCGCCGTCCGAGTGGCAGAACTGGCTAAAAGTGCCGGGGTGAAAAAGTTTGTATTCGTTTCAACTCAAAGCATTTATGGGATATCTTCATCGAATGAAGAATTAGGCGAAGATGATTCATTAAAGAACCCTCAGACAGCCTACGCCTCCAGTAAGTGGCAAGCAGAACAAGAGATTCTTGCTATGAGTGATTCAAGTTTTATATCAACCGCACTTAGACCTTCGACTGTATTCGGCTGGAGTCCACGGCTTCGATCAGATATCGTATTTAACAATTTACTTCTTACTGGGCTTAAGCAACAGAGAATTGATGTCCATTCAGATGGGACGCCCTGGCGGCCAATAGTTCACGTTCTGGACTTGGCTCGGGTGATTGAGATATGCATAAAAGCTGATAGCGAGAAAATTTCAGGACGTTCATTCAATATTGGTGTTTTGAATGGAAATTTCACAGTAAAACAGCTCGCGGAAGCAGCACAGGAATGTCTCGACGGAATTCCTATAGCTTTTAAAACAGAGAACATCGTTGACCCAAGGAGTTATAAAGTTTCATTCGAAAGAGCGCAAACGGAATTAGGTTTCACAGCTAAAGTGGGCCTGAATGCTGGCGGAGCTGAAATTGTTTTGGAATCTAAGAAGTTAATTGGGGAAGGTATAGATCTTATGGACCGAAAAACTAATAGACTTCTGCAAATAAAATACCTACTTGAAAAGGGTCTTATTGATGGCAGCCTCAGATTTAAACAATGATTGCGTAACGATAGATAAGTGTCGGATTTGTGATTCCTCAGAAATTCAAGAAATTCTAGATCTTGGTATTCAACCGCTAGCAAATAATCTTAGGGAAATTGCCGATAGATCTGATGAGAAGAAATTTCCACTTGTCCTCGTAAGGTGCAAGAACTGCACATCTATTCAATTATCAGTAAATGTAAACCCAAAATTGATGTTTCAGGACTACTTATGGGTGACTGGAACAACAGAGACAGCACGTAAACACTGTGAAAATTTGGCCCAAGAAGTCATTAAGTATTCGATGAATACCGCAAGAGTCTTAGAAATTGGCAGCAACGATGGAACTCTTCTTAGGGAGTTTAGGAAATTAACGAGTGGTCAGATTCATGGTGTAGACCCAGCTAAAGAGATTTCTGATTCAGCGAGAGCGGATGGCATAAACATTCATGCAGATTTCTTTAATTTCGATTTTGCAACCAATTTCGAGAAGAATTTTGGAAAAATTAATATTGTAATTGCGAGAAATGTCCTATCACACGTTCCGGACTTGATTAATGTGATGAATGGTATTGAAAAAATATTATCAGAAGATGGAATTTTTATTGTTGAATTCCATGAAGCATCAAGAATCTTGAATGAAATTCATTACGACTCGATTTATCATGAGCATACTTTTTATCATTCAATTAAGAGTATGACGGAAGCTCAATCCAAGGTTGGCCTGATTCCTTTTGACATAATGGAAAGTCCGATAAGTGGTGGATCATTTGTTCTAATTTCTTCCAAGTCAGCTAGAGTACCCAGCCAAAGACTACTTGGTGCGATTAAACGAGAGGAATCACTTGGGGTTTTGAGTGAGGATGCTTGGCATAATTTCGCAACATTGGCCACTAAGAATTTAGAAGAAATTAATGAATTTCTGACATTAAACTCGAATAAGAAGATCCGTGCATTTGGTGCTTCCGCGCGAAGCTCTACTTTAATGAATGCGATTGGCGAGAAGGCGAAAGGCCTTGAAGCTATTGCTGATAACAATCCCTTGAAGTGGGGCAAGCTTTCACCGGGTAATCATTTGAGGATTGATTCGCCTAAGATCGCAATCCAAAGTGACACGGAGATAGTTTTTATCTGCCCATTCAATTTCGAAGGCGAAATTGTTAAATACCTACGTGATGACCTGAAATGGCACGGAGAAGTTTTCTTGCCTCTCCCTGGACAACCAAGAGTTTATGCAATCTGAAGAGAATTAGATGAATAAGATGCAGATTGATGGCTTGAAAATATATAAAGGTTCGACATTCAGCGATTCTCGGGGAAAGTTTTCTCGTGTCTTTGATTCTGATTGGTTTTCCAGTATCGGATTTACACCGATGCAAATCAATGTCTCATCTAATCCTTACCAGCACACTTTGCGAGGAATGCATTTTCAGGTGGATGGTGAACCTGAAAATAAATTAATGACCCTCCTATCCGGTGTCGTCTTTCTCTCTTTAGTTGATCTTCGTCCAAAGGCGATATCGTATTTAAAAGTTTTTACCAGTGAAGTTTCTGCTGAGCAAGGTGAATCAATCTATATACCTGCCGGTTGTGCTGCCGGTTGGATTTCACTGTCTAATGATGTGCAGATACATTACGTAATGAGTTCAAGATTTGAACACAATAATTACGATGGATTTAAATTTGATGATCCTTTTTTTAGTATTCCCTGGCCGGTTAAGCCTGAAATAATCTCTGATCAAGATAGAAATTGGCCGAATTTCCAAGAACGAAGCTAATGAAGACTCTAATAACTGGGTCATCAGGATTTATCGGTAGAGCCCTATTGAAACAGAATTTAACAGGTGACTTACATGTAACTTCTAGAGTTTCTACATCCTTGCCAGTTGGGATTACAGGCCATTTTGGGGACCTAAGCGATCAAGAATTCTTAAAATATCTTGCGGAACAAGAATTTGAACAAGTCATCCATTTGGCTTGGGAAGGATTACCAAATCTTTCAGAAGAAAATAATTTAAGAAACCTAGAGATTTCCAAAAAAATCCTTGAAATCTTGGCTTCCTCGGGGGTCGAAGATTTTCAAATCGCTGGTTCTTGCCTTGAATATGGTGATAAAACTGGCCAAGTCAATGAGGAAGTAATTGGCGAGAATCTTTCAGATTTTGCAGATACCAAGATAAAATTGCTCGAATTTGTTGCTGGCCTCGGAGTCGCTTATAAATGGCATCGAATCTTTTACTCCTATGGACCTTTTCAGCACGATAATTCCCTCTTATCATCGGCATTCTTAAGCGCCAAGAACGGCGTTTCTCTTAAGCTCTCTAATCCAAATATATCAAGGGATTTTGTTTATGTTGATGATGTAGCAAAAGCTATGTCACAGTTAATTGAAACTCCCGGAGTAAGTGGAATCTTCAACATTGGAAGTGGTAAAGGTACCCTAGTCAAAGATCTAGTCGATGCTTTAAATTCTAAAATGGGCTTGGAAATTCAGGATCAAGTAGTTGAAGAGAATTCTGCCTTGACTGCTGATATCAAGAAAATTACCGAAACTTGCGGCTGGACTCCTGACGTTTCAATTGAGCAAGGTGTCAAGAAATTTGTTGATTGGAAAGATTTTGGTACTAGAGAGTGAAAGCAGTTATTTTAGCTGGGGGACGTGGGGAACGGATTCGTCCAATTACAAACACTCTACCAAAACCACTTATCCCAATTAAGGGGAAACCAATAATTGCCCATCAACTGGAACAGCTTGAAAGAATTGGGGTTAAGGAAGTTATAGTTTTAACCGGTTATTTAGCATCTAGCATAAAATCATACTGTGATAAATTTGTCAGTAGTTTGAAAATAACCTGCATCGAGAGTGATCCGGTTGATTCACCAGCCCAGAGGTTGCTTTATAGCCGGAGCAAAATTGGAGATGACTTCTTACTCATTTATTGCGACAACTATATTTTGGCTGATGCCGATATAAATGCCGTCTTGCAGAGTGAATCTGGACTTACATTCCTCATCGAACCAAGAGCTGAGGGAAATATTTCAATCAATAAATATGGCTTGTCTAAATACGATGCAGGAAAAAGAAAGCCGGAGAACAAATATGTAGAGCTTGGAAATATAAGAATTCAATCAAGTAAATTCATGGAGATTCTGCATGAAACCCAAGACCTGCCTCTTGCTCTTCAGAGATTTAGCCTAGAACAAGATTGCGCAGCAGTAGATATAACTGCTGGATTTTGGAGCGTTTCAAATCTTGATCGATATCTGAAGTTAATTAAAGATAGGAAAATTATTCTGCTGGATCGTGATGGTGTTTTACTAGAGAAAATGCCAAGACGAGAATATGTCAAAAATTTTGAGGATTACCGTCCGATGAAAGAGAACTGGAATGGGTTGAGGATTTTAGGCGAGTCCAGCGTCGATTTTGTAATTGCGACAAATCAACCAGGGATTGCTACGGGAGAAGTCTCTGAAACTTTCCTGTTGAGACTCCATCAAAGATTGGTGTCTGAAATGTTGAATCTTGGGATAAACATTCTTGCGGTATATGTGTGCAAACATCACTGGAACGATAATTGTGACTGCCGAAAACCTGAGCCGGGAATGTTATTGAATGCGATTTCTGATTTTGGTATTGATAAGGATCAGACTCTCTATATTGGGGACGACGATAGGGATCTATTGGCGGCAAAAGCAGCCAACATAGAAGGCTTATTGATTGGTAATGATCATTCAGGAAATTTCCAATATCCGAATACTGAAAGTGCCTTGAAGTCCATACTGGCCGCGATTGGGGCAGTAGAGTAACCAGGTGGAATTTCAAAGCGTCTTGAGCATGGCACCACTCCGTATCAGTTTTCTCGGTGGTGGATCGGATATTCCATCTTTTTATGAAAAGAGCCCTGGGTGCGTTGTTTCTGCTGCGATTGATAAATATGTCTATGTCCACATTAAGAGGCATGACCCACTTTTCCAAGAGCGTTACAGAGTTTCATATTCAGAAGTCGAGCACACCAAGAATCGCGATGAGATAAAGAACTTGATTGTGCGTGCATGTCTCGAATTATTAAATATGGATGAACCCTTACAAATTTCAACATCTGCTGACTTGCCGGCAAATTCAGGACTTGGATCATCAAGCAGCTTTGCTGTCGCATTGCTTAACGGATTACATGCCATACGCGGTGAAGAAGTCAGTCCTGTGCAGATTGCTGAGGAAGCATGCCAGGCCGAAATTGGAATTCTTAAATCTCCTATTGGCAAGCAAGATCAATATGCCGCAGCTTTTGGTGGAATGAATTATTTCGAATTCCGTGAAAATGGATCTGTAAAAATTGAGCCTATGTATCTTTCTAGGACCGATACAGGTAGATTCTTAGAGAAGTCACTTCTTATTTGGACAGGACAGAGCAGAAAAGCAGATGTGATACTTGAGGACCAAGCCTCGAGAGCGGAATCTAATTTCGACCAGTTATTGCAGATTACCGAATTGGCAAAGAGTTTCAAAAGATTATTGTTAGCTTCAAATCTAGACTGGACCGAACTTGGTTCATTGATTTCTCAAGGTTGGAAACTAAAGCAGTCCTTTAGTGAAAAAATTTCAACTGATGAGGTCCGCGCTATAACTACCCGACTTGATGATTTGAATTGCTATGGATACAAACTTTTAGGTGCTGGTGGTGGTGGCTTTATTTTCGCTATTTTTGATGAAATTAATGAACAGAAATTGGAAAGTTTAAATAATTGGCGAACCTTTAGGCCCTCCCTTGATCACGCAGGTGCGCGAATTGTTTCGGTGAATTAAATATGAATAGCCAAAAGCAAACTTTAGTAATAACTGGTTCATCCGGTTTCATCGGAGAAAAGCTCGCTATCAGGGCTATCGCTGAAGGATTCGATGTAATTGGTATTGATATTAAGAAAAGCATGAATCTGGATTGCAAACAACTAGAAATAGATCTAGCAAGTCAGGATTTTTACCACAAAATTCCAGCAGGATCTACAATTATCCATTTGGCGTCTCTCTCTACCGATTCACTGTGCAGAGAAAATCCTATTTTGGCAATTGATGCAAATCTTCGAGCAACCTCACTGGTGCTCGAGAACGCAAAGAAATCAAGCGCAGCGCACTTTCTATTTGCATCTTCAGAATGGGTTTATCCAGAGCGCCCAGAAGTTACTGAACAAAGAGAGAGTGATCGCTTGGATTTAGCTGACCTTAACTCTCTCTATGCTATGACTAAATTATTTGGTGAATCCTTAATTCGATCTGCATCTTTAGTTCCCTACACAATTCTTAGATTCGGAATAGTTTATGGTCCACGAAAAGTTCCTGGCTCTTCTGCTGAAAGCATCGCGCTAAAAGTTTATGCCGGAGAAGAGATAAGTGTTGGGTCTAAAGAAACGGCTCGCCGTTTCATTTTCATTGATGATCTAATTGCTGGAATATTGCAATCGGCTTCAAAAGGTCCTGATTTACTTAACACCAAAATATTGAATCTGGCTGGCTCTGAATTGGTGTCTTTAGACCAGATTGTTTCTGCTGCCAATGAAATACTTGGAAAGTCTTCGGTAATAATTGATGGTGGGAAAATCGCAAGTATAAGAAACCCTCTAATCGATGAGACCTCAACAATTTTAGAATGGAGTCCTAAGATAAACATTCGAAAGGGTTTAGAGAGTTGCCTAAAAGTGATGAGTGCCAACAATGTATAAGGGAAAATATGAATAAGCCATGGGATGAAGCATTTGAAGTTTGGCGAAATAGTTTCTTAGACATACAGGCAAAAGATAAGGATTTCAGCAATTTGTCTAAGGCTTGGATGCAGAAGGCTGTAGATAACAAGTTTAGTTATCAGTTCGATTGGATGGGCGTACCAATTATTCAGATGCCTGGTGACCTTGTGATGTTCCAAGAAATAGTTTGGAAAACGCGTCCTGACTTAATAATTGAAACTGGAATTGCCCGCGGTGGGTCGCTTATTTTTTGGGCCTCCATGCAGAAACTTTGTGGAATAGATGGAAAAGTATTGGGGGTGGATATTGATATTCGAGATCACGCTAAGAAAGCAATTTCTGGATCTCAATTCAGCCAACAGATAGAACTATTACAAGGAAGTTCTACAGACCTTGAAGTTTTTGAAAAAGTGAAAAAATTTGCATCACCATTTAAGAAAATCATGATTGCACTAGATTCAAACCATACGCATGACCATGTTCTAGATGAATTGAGACTTTACGCTGATCTTGTTTCACCCGGATGCATGCTTTTAGTCCTAGATACAGTCATTGATGATTTGGATGTTGATCCAGAAAGACCATGGGGACCAGGAGCAAGCCCGAAATCAGCCGTTATCGAATACATGAAATCTAGACCGCATCAGTTCCAAAATCTGGAGGATTTTGAAAAAAGAGCAGTTTTTTCTGTTGCTCCAACTGGATTCTGGATGAAAATCTAGTTCTCAAAACATTACAATCAATCTTCCCTGTAAGAATCGTAAATTTTTCTGGAATTTGTAGTCCCTACGGAATTACGCGTTTTAGACCGAAATTCATTCGGCATTTTAGGTTAGAGTTAATATTTTCGGTGCACTCCTTCGTGTTTAATCATAATTGCAATCATTTCTGTAAAAGAAGTAATCGGCTTCCAACCAATAAGATTGTTGATTTTATTAGTGTTCCCAACAAGTCCAATCGTGTCATTTTTTCGGATAAGATCCTGGTCTATGGTAATAAAGGGTTGATAATTCCCGAGCCCTACCATTGTAAATGCTATCTGGCAGATTTCGCGCAATGAATGTAATTCTCCGGTTGCTACTACAAAATCATCAGGTATACCGTTTTTCATAATCATCAACATCGCTTTTACATAGTCGCCTGCATAACCCCAATCTCGAAGTGAGTCAATATTTCCAAGTGATAAGTAATCCCTTTTTCCCGAAGCTATTTCGAACGCTCCCAGAGTTATCTTGCGGGAGGCAAAAGTTGGTTTTCTTCGATGCGATTCATGATTAAAGAGAATTGCCGTATAGACGGGAATTTCATATTCTTCACGAAATCTAATTGCGCTCTTATGTGCTTGATATTTGTGCAGCGCATATGGAGATTGTGGATTGAATTCCGAATTCTCGTGCAATGGTCCTTGTGGATTTGGTCCGAACATTTCCGAACTTGATGCTTGAAAGAATTTTATTGGACGCTTGTTCTTATCTTGTCGTTCTCTTAGTATTTGCAAGACTATTTCAACAAAACGATAATTAATTTGTTCTGATAGGTCTGGAAAGTCGAAAGAACTTTTCACGGAACTAAAAGAAGCAAGGTTATATATGAAATCAGGATCATACTTATCGATAGTGTGTTCAATCAAGTCTCTATCTAACAAATCTCCGGAAATATATGTTACGCCGTTGATGCCATTTGGGGTCTGGGTTTCTGAGCCGTTTCTTACGAATCCGTAGACATCGTCCCCCTTAAGTAAGAGTTCCTCTGATAAAAACATTCCATCTTGACCAAGCGCACCAAATATTAATGATTTCATAAATACCAATTTTCTAGGAACGAAAAGTGATTCCTTTCACCAACAAAATAGTTTGTTGTATACATCCGCTGTATCTGCACTCGTTTTCTGCCAAGTATATCTTGATGTATTTATGAAACCGAATTGCTTCATTTTCTCCAGTAAAGCTATATCACTTAATGAATCTTCCATAACTGCCCGCATGTCATCAACGCTCGTGGCATCAAAGTAAATTGCTCCGTCATTGCAAATTTCCGGAATGCTGCCTTTGTCGCTTGCCAATACGGGACAACCATAATTCATAGCTTCAAGCGGTGGGAGACCGAAGCCTTCATATAGCGAGGGATAAATAAACGCGGCCGCCGTTGAATACAATTTGATAAGTTTGTCATCACCCCCATCAACTTGTAAGACTCTATTCTCAATTCGAAGTTTTCTGATTAAATCAATTTCGGTTTCGTCAAAATGACTCCCGCCAAATGCAATTATGTTGTACTTACTCTTAAGTAAATCCGATTGCGCAAAGGCGGTGAGGAAATTGTTGAAATTCTTATACCCAGATCGTTTTCCAACATATAAGAGAAATTGATTGTTTTCATCTTTCTTAATTACCATCTCCCCTGACTCTCGAAGTTCAGAACCAAGATAGACAACTGAAATCTTAGCCTCAGGGATTCGGTAGAATTCCATTAGGTCAGACTTGGTTGTATTTGAAATACAAATTATGTGATCAGCAGATTTAATTGCTTTCTTCTTAAGGTTAGCACGTGGCCGAGTAAATTTCTTCTCTGGATATTTTTCACTTATTAAATCAAATACCGTAATAACAGTTTTAAATCCAGCTTTTTTCCAGGAACTAAAACTTGTATCACTAAAATAAGTTGCGTGATAAATTGATTCTTGGTTTGTCTTACTAATTCTATTTTTTGCTATTCGAATCAGTTCGGAAGATTTCATTTGAATACTTTGAATTCTGCAGACTTCAGGAAGTAATTCAATATAGTGATTGTTATTTGGAGGAATGAATGCATGAGTATTCTTATTTATTGCTGCGATGCCACTAATCAATTCACCGTAGTACCTGGAAATACCACCATGATTCTGTAAAGGCCATATTTCAGGACCGAAGAACACATTAAGATTATTTTTTGATTGATCCAATGCAATATCCAGATACTCTGAGTTTTTCATGGCAGATATAGCATAAACTAATGTTGTGGCAAACCAAAGCGAAGGACAGATATTGAAGCAAAGAGAAATTGGTGGCTGGTTAATAACTGGTGGAGCCGGATATATAGGCTCGCATATAGCCGCAGAGTTTTCGCGCTTAGATATTCCTTTTGCGATAATTGATAATGACAAAAACAAAATGGAAATTCGACTGCCAAATGCTGTTAACAAGTATTTCGCTGATATCCGAAGTACTAGGGATTTAGAGCAAATTTTTGGTGGGAATAATTTTTCTGGTGTTATACATTTGGCAGCCTTGAAATCAGTTGAAGAATCACAGAAATACCCCGCTATGTATGAGGAAACAAACGTAGAAGGAACTCGAAATATTCTTAAGGCGATGGAAAAATATGATGTGCAGAATTTGGTTTTTTCGAGTACTGCCGCCGTTTATGGTGAAACTGATAATGGAATTGTCACGGAGTCAACAAGAATTGAACCAATTTCGTATTACGGGAAAACTAAGGTGCTTTCGGAATTATTGATTGAGGAAGCAAATAAAGAATTCGATTTAAATTTTGTAAATTTGCGTTATTTCAACGTTGCCGGCTCATTAAATAAGAAATTACAGGATGATCCCAAAGACAATTTGATCCCTATTGTTATTGATCAAATTCGAAATGGAGTTAATCCTAAGATTTTTGGTGATGATTACCCTACGCCCGATGGAACGGCTATACGTGACTATATCCATGTAGTTGACATCGTTGGTGCACATCTAGCAGCAGTAAACTATTTAACAAAAGGCGGTTCCAACCAAACTTTGAATATCGGGACTGGGACTGGAACCTCGGTTCTAGAAATAGTTACGGAGATAATTTCGCAAATGGGATCCGATTTGGTTCCCGAATTTGTTGGTCGTAGGGAAGGCGATATCGGCATTGTTGTGGCAGATCCATCAAAAGCTGAACATGTGCTTGGGTTCAAAGCCAAACACGAATTGGTCGAGATGGTGGCCTCGGTTCTATGAAAAACTCTAATGATTTAAAGGTTCGCCTCTTCGGGGGTTTGGGCAATCAACTTTTCCAGTATTTCGCTGGTTTAGATTTATCACTAAAGATTGGTTCCCGATTGAGAGTGGATGCTAGATGGATAGAAGCTTCCTATTCTCAGGATGAATCTGACATCAGAGACTTCAGGTTTCTCAAAGACACAGAAATAATTACTAAAATCGAATCTGGGGGAATGAATTTCATTTTAGAGCGATTAAAAACTAAAATTGCTGGCAAATCGCAAGCTGCCGCTAAGTTCTTGGCTTTATTTGTACCAAATAACCCTGGATTTATTGAATTTATAGACCTTGAGCCAGCAGTTGAACTTCGTGGTTATTTTCAATCACACAGATATTTCGAAAATGTAAATAAGAATCATAACTTGCAAGATTGGTCACTAAAAATTGAATCGCAACTATTCCTAGAAACTAGGCGTGAATTAGATTCAGCACCATTCATTGCGATTCACGTAAGAGGCGGGGACTATTTGAATAAAACAAATATTTACCATAAATTAGGAGCAAGATATTATTTAGAATCGCTTAAATATTTAAGGGGAAAAATTGGCGACATTAAGGTGCTAGTTTTTAGTGATGATGCTGAGTATGCAAGAAATTATTTTGATCCTGATGCTGGATTTGAATTTCTAAATCAGGATGGATTACGGGCAAGTGAAGCTATGATTTTAATGTCTTCGGCTAAAGGGATAATTACTGCCAACTCTACTTTTTCCTATTGGGCCGCAATGATTAACGCGGGGAATCATATTTGTGCGCCAAAGTTTTGGTATGCGAATACTGAGGCTGATGAAAATCTATATCCACCACATTGGAAACTTATTTAAGGTTTTGCCTAATATCTCAAAGAGACTTTCTACGCTTCTGCATTTCCTTAAGCTGAATAATTGAAAGAATCGAATTTGGCTGGATTATTTGTCTGAATAATCCGGTGTGTTTTGTAAGTTTACGAACCCCAACTGCTTGACTCATTTTCAAATACTTAGATAAATCTCGGAAAAACAAAATTTTTCTGGAAATCGTCTGAGTTGTTAAATTATAAACTTCGAAAGTTTCTTCAGCTTCATCGAGAATGGCATCGATAGACAAGGTTTTTACGAATTCCTCTAATAAGAACCTGGTTTTCTTAATCATTTGTTCCTGATGCTTGCTTGTAATATTAGCTTTATGTATTGTGTAAAAAAGAAGTGTTTCAGGAATCGTCGCGATTTTGAACGATTTGGAGAGATTAATCCAGAGTGATAAATCTTCAGCTGGGAAATCCTCAGATCTATATCCCCCTAATCCAGTTACAGCGGTTTTCCTAAACATCACACTTGGATGCGGTGTTCGCTGGGGATTTAACAGTGAAAATCGAGTAAGGCGAGGCGAGATCGAAGTTGGAATAGTTCCCAGATCACGACCATCTGCAGAAAGAATTTGGTAGTCAGAGAATACGGCAGCGCAATTTGGATTTGTGGCCATAAATTGAACCTGCCTGGAAATTCGTTTTGAACTGTATTTATCATCTATATCAGCACGAGCAATTAAATCATTCTCACAGTGCCTAATTCCATAATTTAGAGTTTCTACAAGTCCAGAGTGATTTTTGTTGATAATTTTAATTCTTGAATCCCTTTTTTCTATTTCTCTTAATTCCTCTTTTGAAATATCTTCAGAACCATCATTTACAAGCACAAGCTCGTCGATTTCTCTCATACTCTCAAGAATTGATTTTATAGATCCATTTATAAATTTTGATCCGTTATATAGTGGTAGCAAAACAGAACAGGCTTGTTCTTTCATTGCCTTTCCCAATCAGTTCCCTTGCCCTTTTCAACGGCTATCAACGTAGGCTTTATGCCACTTAGTTGTGGATAATTTTCATCATAACAAAACTTTGGGCTTAAGAGTGAAAATGTATTATTTGCCGCAAACCAGTTCAAATGACTTTCATCATGAAACTTGGCAATAACATTCCTTGAAAGGTCTTCCTGGATCCGTAAGCTTAAAGAACTACATAAATCAATTATCGAATTCTTTTTCCCAAACCAAGTGGCGCCACAGACATAAAGTTTTCTGTCTTTTCTGGGCACAAATGCTAACGAATCAGAATTTTTCTCCCAAGAACCAATTCCACCATTTAATAGCCAGGATTTAACGTCACTCAGAATATATCTTGGATTCCCTAAATAGAATATTACTTTTGCAGATTTAGACGGCCTGAAATATCCCGGGTGCCTGACCAAAGCAATTTCATGATTTCCAATCGCTTGGATTAAATCATTCTTAGTTAGTGAACCTGCGAAAAGCATATCGGCGTCCAAATGCATAACAATTTCACCCTGAACCTTATCGGCAGCTTTTGCCAATAATTCATAGCGTAAGAGAGTTGGCATTGGCCAAGGCGAACTTTCGAATCGAACTGTTACAAGATTTGTACCAAGTCTTTCAGATACAGCCCGCGGGATATCGTTTTCGCGATTAGTAAAGAGGATCCACTGAACATTAAGGTCTTTATCTAGGAATTGCTCAGCGGTACGAAGAAGTTCAAGCCAGTAATCGAGGTAACGGTCCGTTGCAACTGAAAAAATAGTTAACTGTGCCATTGGTTAAGAATAACTCTTTTAGGCGGTATTAGGGCAGAATTAGTCCAATAGATTGGTTACGTCAAGAAAGTGGATTATCAAAGAGATGATTATTGTAGAAAATAGGAAGTTACAGAATGCACGACCTTTTTTTACAATTATAACGGTGGTCAGGAATGGCTCGACCGCTTTACAGAAATGTATTAACAGTATTAAGGCGCAAACGTTTCAAGATTTTGAGTATCTCATTATTGATGGTGCTTCCTCGGATGGGACTATCGAATTAATAAGAGATAATTCAGATGTTGTAAGTTTTGCGGTGTCTGAAGAGGATCAGGGTCTTTATTTTGCCATGAACAGAGGCCTGAAACTGGCAAGTGGAAAATATATTGGCATACTCAACGCTGACGACATCTATTTTCCAAACACTCTAGATTTAGTTCAGGACGCGATTCGCAAAGATTCAAATAGCGATGTCATTTATGGTGCCATGAGTTATTTTAGTCAACCCGATCAAGTACATTTTATTCACCATGATGAACTGCCCAAGCGAATGATCTTCCACCCAACATGTTTTGTTTCAAGCGAAGCCTACAAAAGAATTGGAGAATTCGACACAAAATATCAAGTAGCAGCTGACTATGAATTCATTATGCGCTGTTTCAGGGCTGGGGAGAAGTTTCTTGGCTTACATAAAGTTCTAGCTTCTTTCAGCGAAGGCGGAACATCAGCAAGGCTTCGATTTCAATCGATACTTGAAACATCAGAAATTCAAGGAAGGTATAACTTTGAATCGAATGCTCGCCGATTTCTAAAACTTTCACGCCTTCTCATAGTGACCTATTTAAGGGTTATATTGGGCAAGGCTCAAGGCTGGTTTGAATCGACTGTGAGAAGATAGACCTGATGAATTTAGGAGAGAAGTGGCGCAAGACCATAATAGGTAGATCTGCACGCATATTTTCGCGTCGGGACCAGAAAAAGATTTTCGCAGTAATTATTTTGCAAATTTGCTTAGGCTTTCTCGATTTAATTGGCGTAGCAATTATTGGAATTTTAGGCGCCTTGGCGATAAGTGGAATCCAATCCGGCACGCCGGGCAATCGGGTTAGTTCCGCTCTTAACCTTCTTCATATAGGAAATCAATCTTTCCAGGCGCAGGCAGCAATACTGGGTCTAGGTGCGGCGGTGATACTGATTGGTCGAACTCTGTTATCTGTATTTTTCACTCGGAAAACTTTGTTTTTTCTTAGTCGTCGTGGGGCCGTTATTTCTTCAGAACTTGTATCAAAACTGCTATCGCAATCTTTGCAAAAGATTCAAGAGCGTACAAACCAAGAAACAATTTATGCTGTAACTTATGGTGTAACAACAATTGCACTTGGTATTTTGGGCGCAGCTGTTGCTCTTATTTCTGATACCTCTCTACTGATTGTAATGGCCATAGGTTTATTTATAGTTGATCCAACAATCGCTTTTGGGACTTTCTTAGTCTTCGCAATTATAGGTTTGATCATGCATCGCTTGATGAACGTTAGAGCAAAGTCTTTGGGTATTAGGAATTGGGAGTTGTCGTTAAGAGGTGATGAAAAAATTGTTGAAGTTTTGAATTCTTATCGTGAAATAATCGTTAGGAACAGAAGAGAATACTACGCGCGAGAGATAGCACATTCGCGAATGGAACTTGCGAATGTTATGGCAGAAATTCAATTCATGCCCAACATAAGTAAGTATGTAATTGAATCCACCGTCGTGCTTGGTGCGCTTTCAATTAGTGCAGCTCAATTTCTCATACAGGATGCAAAACATGCTGTTGCAACCCTTGCGGTTTTCCTAGCTGCTGGAACAAGAATTGCGCCTGCAATATTGCGTATTCAACAAGGAACTATTCAGATCAGAAATAGTTTGGGTGCGGCTACTCCGACTCTTCAATTGATCGAGTCCTTGGCGGAAACGAAATTAGCCCATAGGGTTTTTGACAATGTAATAACTGATCATGAAAATTTTGAAGGCAAAGTTGAGATTAATAATTTGACTTTACTTTATCCTGGCAAAATAGTTCCCGCGCTAGAAAATATAAATCTGGCTTTCAATCATGGTGAGTCTATTGCGATTGTGGGTCCTTCGGGCGCTGGCAAAACTTCATTAGTTGATGTTCTACTTGGAGTTTTAGAACCTACGGAGGGGTCTGTAAGGATTTCAGGGTTTCCCCCAATCCAAGCAATCATTAAATGGCCGGGTGCCATTTCGTATGTTCCTCAGGATGTGGCTATTTCAAAGGGTTCGGTGAGAGAGAATGTTGCACTTGGCTACCCAGTTGAAGTAGCAACCAATGAGTTGGTTGATTCAGCACTCGAGATTGCTCACTTGGATGGTTTCGTTAGGAGTTTGCCTGAGGGGATTGATGCTCAAGTTGGCGAACGGGGAGCCAAAATAAGTGGTGGTCAGAGACAACGCCTAGGAATTGCACGAGCAATGTTTACGAAGCCTTCGATGCTGGTTCTTGACGAGGCTACTAGTGCGCTTGATGGCGAAACTGAAACAAATATTTCGGAGGCTATACAAGGCTTACGGGGTTCTGTGACAGTAGTAATGATTGCCCATAGGCTTTCGACAGTCAGAAATGCGGATTTAGTGGTCTATATGGAAGCTGGAAAAATTATTGCATCAGGCACCTTCAAAGAAGTTAGAAATCAAGTCCCGGATTTCGATAATCAAGCCAAGTTAATGGGGCTGTAATTATTTCCCGCTTGTTAAGAGTTCTAAATCAGCGGCAACCATCAACTTTGCAAGTTCACTCCAGTGTGTCTTAGCCTTCCAGCCTAGAACTTTTTCTGTCTTAGAAGGATCTCCTATTAATGCATCAACCTCGGTAGGGCGAATATACCTATCTTCCGTTTCAACATATTTCCTATAGTCAAGTCCTACTTCAGAGAATGCAACCTCACAGAAATCGCGGACAGTTGCGCCTTCACCTGTGGCAACAACGTAATCATCTGGCTTCTCTTGTTGCAACATTAGCCACATGCTCTCTACATACTCTTTGGCGTAACCCCAGTCGCGAACTGCCTCGAGGTTTCCAAGATAAAGTTTTTCTTGTAGTCCTAATTTAATTCTGGCAGCGGCCATAGTAATTTTGCGAGTAACAAAGGTTTCACCCCGACGGGGTGACTCGTGATTGAAGAGAATGCCATTTGTTGCATGGATTCCATAGCCTTCGCGGTAATTTCGAACGATCCAATATGCATAGAGCTTCGCGGCCGCATATGGGCTTCTTGGGGCGAAGAGAGAAAGTTCACTCTGAGGAGGAGGAGTACTTCCATATAGTTCAGAGGTCGAAGCTTGATAAAACTTGGTATCAATCTTCGCGGAGCGAATTGCTTCAAGCATTCGAATTGTTCCCAGAGCATCTACTTGAGCTGTGAAATCTGGCATCTCGAAAGATACTTTGACATGGCTTTGAGCTGCCAAATTGTATATTTCGTGAGGTTGTAATTCGCGAATTAGGTTTGAGATTCCTACTCCGTCTGTGATATCACCATAATGCAAGAAAAGGTTTGACGCAGTGTCATGAGGATCCTTGTATAGATGTTCAATTCGGGCTGTATTGAAAGAAGAACTTCTGCGAATCATGCCGTGAACCTCATAGCCTTTTTCAAGGAGAAGTTCGGCAAGATAAGAACCATCTTGTCCGGTAATACCCGTAATTAGAGCACGCTTCACTTATGACACCTTTTCTTGATGATTATTAAGATACCAATCATAAACAGATTTAACGCCTTCTTCTAGCGAAATCTCGGCTTTCCAACCTGTTTCCTGAAGGAGTGAAGAATCTAGAAGTTTTCTTGGAGTTCCATTTGGCTTTTTAGCGTCAAAAGCTATTTTTCCTTCGAATCCGACAGTTCTTGCAATTAAGTTAGCCAAATCAAAAATTGAAAGCTCTGAACTGCTCCCGATGTTGAAAAGAGATTCCTTAGTTTTGAATTCCAAGAGATGAAAAATGGCTTTGGATAGATCATCCACGTGCATAAATTCGCGAAGTGGGGTCCCATCTCCCCAAAGCTTGACTTCTGTTTGCCCCTCAATCTTGGCAAGGTGAAATCTATGAAGTAAGCCAGGTAAAACGTGAGAGGTTTCAATATCAAAGTTATCATTTGGCCCGTACATGTTTGTAGGCATCAGAGAAATCCAATTATGACCATATTCTTTGCGATAAGCATCTATAAGTTTTACTCCTGATATTTTTGCAATTGCATACTCGGTAGAGGAAGATTTGATTTAGCAGAAGTTCAGGCTGAAATGCAACTTATGCCGAACATTAGTAAATACTTTATGCAGTCCACTTTAATTGTGGGAGCTCTTTTAATTAGTGCGACCCAGTTCGCTTTTCAAGCTTCCAGACATGCTATAGGAACACTTGCCGTTTTCCTTGCAACTGGAACAAGACTGGCACCAGCAATCATGAGAATCCAGCAAGGAGCAATTACAATTAGAAATAGTTCCGCGGTAGAAGCCCCTACTCTAGATTTGATTGACTCCTTAGATTCTTATGTTTCTGTCGATGAGGTTGTCGGTAACCTAGATCTTGAGCATCATGGATTTGAATCTGAGGTTGAAATGTCTAACATATAGTTCTCTTATCCAGAAAGTACTACGCCGGCTCTTTTAAATATAGAACTAAAAATAGAAGAAGCGATGAGAGTAGCGATAGTTGGTTCATCTGGCGCAGGATAGACTTCGCTCGTTGATTTATTATTGGGCATTTTTCAACCAGATTTTGGTGAGGTTAATATTTCTGGCCTTCCACCCCTTCTAGCTATTAATTCCTGGCCTGGAGCGATTGCATATGTTCCGCAAGATATTGTGATTTCAAACGGAACAATCCGGAGGAATGTTGGTCTTGGATTCCTGATAGATGCTGCTACTGATGAAATCGTATTTAATGCGCTAAAAATCGCTCAACTTACTGATTTTGTGACTGAGCTCGACAAAGGAATTGATTCTGAGGTTGGAATCCGTGGAACAAGGATGAGTGGTGGACAAAGACAAAGACTTGGAATTGCTCGTGCCATGTTTACAAATCCTAAGCTTTTGGTTTTGGACGAAGCCACAAGTTCCTTGGATGGGATTACCGAGTTTGCCATTTCAGAAGCGATCAACGCCCTCAAAGGTTCGGTTACAGTAATAATGATTGCCCATCGACTTTCTACTGCTCGCAGCGCAGATTTGGTGGTTTATATCGATATGGGCAGATTGATAGCTTCCGGCTCTTTCGAAGACGTAAGGGCTCAGGTTCCTGACTTTGATCAGCAGGCAAAGTTAATAGGAACGTAGAGTGTTTGACATTCTCGTCAGGAATGATAAAAATTCACTTTCCCTCTGAAGATCTTGGTGTAATCTAAGTTCGGTAGCGAAATTAGGGAGGGTAGAAATGATTGAGTTTAATGAACCCACAAACATTTATGACAAAAACGGTTCACATTTGGCTATTTTAATTCCTGGAAGCTACTCACCTACAAAAATTGAGTTTATTACTAAACCAGACAATCTTTTTCAAATCGGATTGATGAAACGATCTTCTGAGAGTCCTGCGCCAGCCCACCATCATAATAAAATTGCTCGAACTATCTTGGGGACTCAAGAATTTTTATTAGTAAAGCAAGGTGCTATGTTTGTAAAATTGCTCGAACCTTCTGGGAATATAATTGAAGAATTTAACTTGAGTTCGGGGGACGCAATTCTGCTTATTTCTGGGGGGCATGAGATAACGTTTTCAGATGATTGTATAATTCTCGAGATTAAGCAAGGACCCTACACCCAAGAAGAGGATAAATCCCAAATACCTAGCCTACTTCGGAGTGGCAAAAATTGAAATTTCCTGTAAACGTTCCTCTTATTACGAGTGAGGATAGGCAGGCAGTTCTAAAAAATCTAGAAAGTGGTTGGATTACTGGCGAAAGTGAAATGGTCGAAAAGTTCGAACTCGCCTTTGCCGCTAAGGTTGGAGCTAAATATGGAATCGCTGTTTCAAATGGAAGTAATGCTTTGGAGCTTGCCTTCGCTGTTTTGGATCTTAAACCAGGGGATGAAGTTATCCTTCCTTCATTCACAATCATTTCCTGCTTAGCACCATTGCTTCGAATGGGACTTGTGCCAGTGTTTGTGGACTCGGATCCGTCTAATTGGAATATGTCGGTCGAGGCTGTCCTGCAAAAAATAAGTCCGAGAACTCGGGCCATATTGGTAGTTCATACCTACGGACTTGCGGTGGATTTGGACTCAATTTTACAAATCTGCAGAGAAAAAGAAATTTTTTTAGTCGAAGATTGCGCTGAGGCGCACGGCGTTTTATATAAAGGCGAACCATGTGGCTCTTTTGGTGATATTTCTACATTCAGTTTTTTTATCAATAAATTGATTACGACGGGTGAAGGTGGCATGTGTGTTACATCCAACCCAGAGTTCGATCAAAAGCTGAGAAAATTGCGCAATTTAGCTTTTGAGCCAGAAACTAGATTTAAGCACAACGAACTTGGCTATAACTTCAGGATGACTGGCATGCAAGCTGCCCTCGGTCTCTCTCAACTTTCTAGACTCGATGAGCACTTATCACACAAACGGGAAATCGCTAAAAAATATATTTATAACCTAGGGCAAAACCTAAATATTACTTTTCAACCAGAATCTGACAAAAATAGTTTAAATTCATTTTGGGTGGTAGGAATTATTCTCAAGGATACAACTGTGAATAGTAATGTCATAAGAAGCCACTTAGAATCTTCCGGCGTCGGCACTCGACCATTTTTTTATCCGCTTCATCTTCAACCGTTATTAGGGAAGTTTGGTTTTGCTGGTACTACCGACTGTCCTGTATCAGAAAAATTGTGGCACTATGGATTCTATGTCCCAACTGGAACAGGAATGAAGCTTACTGATGTTGATAAAATCTCTGAAATTATTTCGTCAAAGTGCAAAAGCTTAGGAATAATATGAAGTTTGAAATCGATAATCCAAATTGTGAGATTATCTTGTGGGGGCTAGTGAGGAAAAGGGACAGCTTTCGATTTATTAGTGGTGGTTTTTACCAAGCACTCTTAAGACAAGGTGCAAATGTAAAATGGGTTGATGATCTTCCGGCCAACGCGGGAATGATAAATAAAAATAGTTTGGTGTTTGGAGTGAATGTGGCATGTAAGTACTTGCCTTTTGTTGAAGGCGCAAAATACGTGACTTTAAATATTACAAATGAAACGATGTTAGGCTCGAAGTTAGAAAACACCAAAAATTGGTTCAAAATACAGGAACTTACGAATCACTCCACAGGCGATATTGATAGGTTTGGTTCTGTCTCACGTCTCGATAAAAACCTGCGAACACTCTTTATGCCCTGGGGTACCCCCCTTTTTGAGGAGGATTTCTATTCACCTGAAATAAATACACTCACCTCTAAGATCGAGTATTGGGTGGGAGCTATTTGGGATGACTCACTAGGTCAAGGAAATCGAAATAATATCTATACTTACAGGAAAGTACTAGCTGAGTACGGAGTTAAGTTCAAACGTGTTGGCGGAAGCAGAATTCGATTACAAGGATTGAGCGAGACTAAGAATGCAGAAAAAGTCAGATCGAGTCGGCTTGGAGCAGCTGTAGTTGGAGATTGGCAAAAAAATAATCAGTACTACCCATGTCGCTTATTTAAGGCAGCTAGTTTTGGTATACCTCCAATTTCTAATTTAGATGCAAGAGCAATTTACGGCGACACGCTACTCTATTCTGAAAACATAAGAGAATTAGTTGAATTATCAATGCTCGAATCAAATTTATCAAGAAACGAACGTGCAAGAGCCGCACAAAAATTGACGATAAATTACACTTATAAAGCTAGTTTTGAACGGATTCTTCGCCTTGTAAATGATGAGTGGTAAAACTTTAATTGCGTATTTCGTTCAGTAGTTTTTTATGATCCGGAGGTTGCAAGAATAAGAAATTATTCCGAAATTTTGAAAAATCGTCTTCTGGGTAATTTAGTTTGGAATCAATGAAGTCAGAGCGACGCACGACGTCAAGGTAAAAACCATTATAAAAGTATGCACCATAACCTAGTTCGGTCAACCTGTCATATAATTTGATCTGTTTATCTCCAGCAAATCGATACTCAATTTCTATCAAGAGTTTTGGAAGGCAATTAGATATCGTAGAAGAGCCCCCGTAAAGAATCTCTAATTCATGACCCTCCGCGTCAATCTTAATAAACGACACTTTATCTAAGGATAAGGAATCCAATGTGATTTTCTTCGCGACGAAGGAATGGAAATCTGAGAATTTAGAATCGATACTTGCGCCACCCGTTGCCAGCCTACCATTGGCAATTTCTGTTTTTATTTCCACCTCTCCCATTTGTGAAGAAATTGCCGCTTGTATTATTAAACAGTTTTTTCGCCGAATGCCCGACTTAAGATAATGGACTAACTCTGGCTGGGGCTCTATTGCTATCAAATTTCCAGTATTACCTATTAATTGTGAAATCGGATATGAATACGTACCTCGATGAGCCCCAATGTCTATAGACGTCTCTTCTTTGTTAACCAAAAATTTTAAAATCTTTATTTCCCTTTCAGGAGAATCTCCAAATTTGCTTCTTAAAGGCATTCCTAACTTTGCGGGCAAATAATTTCCGAGGAATGACTTCCAAGAACTGGCCATTTTAGTTTTTTATTTCAAGCAGATAAGAATCTGCTTGAACCATCAACTTTGCAAGTTCTTTCCAATGTGTTTTAGCCTTCCAACCAAGCACCTTTTGAGCTTTGGACGGATCCCCAATAAGAGCATCGACCTCCGTAGGTCGAATGTAGCGATCCTCGGTTTCCACATATTGCTTATAGTCAAGACCTAAGTCCGCGAAGGCAACTTCACAGAAATCTCGTACCGTTGCACCTTCGCCTGTAGCAACAACATAATCATCTGGGTTTTCTTGCTGAAGCATTAGCCACATGCTTTCTACATACTCTTTGGCGTATCCCCAGTCTCGTACGGCATCCAGATTCCCAAGATAGAGCTTCTCTTGGAGCCCAAGTTTGATTCGGGCAGCGGCCATCGTTATTTTTCTAGTTACAAAGGTTTCACCCCGACGGGGTGACTCGTGATTGAAGAGAATGCCATTTGTTGCATGGATTCCATAGCCTTCGCGGTAATTTCGAACGATCCAATATGCATAGAGCTTCGCGGCCGCATATGGGCTTCTTGGGGCGAAGAGAGAAAGTTCACTCTGAGGAGGAGGAGTACTTCCATATAGTTCAGAGGTCGAAGCTTGATAAAACTTGGTATCAATCTTCGCGGAGCGAATTGCTTCAAGCATTCGAATTGTTCCCAGAGCATCTACTTGAGCTGTGAAATCTGGCATCTCGAAAGATACTTTGACATGGCTTTGAGCTGCCAAATTGTATATTTCGTGAGGTTGTAATTCGCGAATTAGGTTTGAGATTCCTACTCCGTCTGTGATATCACCATAATGCAAGAAAAGGTTTGACGCAGTGTCATGAGGATCCTTGTATAGATGTTCAATTCGGGCTGTATTGAAAGAAGAACTTCTGCGAATCATGCCGTGAACCTCATAGCCTTTTTCAAGGAGAAGTTCGGCAAGATAAGAACCATCTTGTCCGGTAATACCCGTAATTAGAGCACGCTTCACTTATGACACCTTTTCTTGATGATTATTAAGATACCAATCATAAACAGATTTAACGCCTTCTTCTAGCGAAATCTCGGCTTTCCAACCTGTTTCCTGAAGGAGTGAAGAATCTAGAAGTTTTCTTGGAGTTCCATTTGGCTTTTTAGCGTCAAAAGCTATTTTTCCTTCGAATCCGACAGTTCTTGCAATTAAGTTAGCCAAATCAAAAATTGAAAGCTCTGAACTGCTCCCGATGTTGAAAAGAGATTCCTTAGTTTTGAATTCCAAGAGATGAAAAATGGCTTTGGATAGATCATCCACGTGCATAAATTCGCGAAGTGGGGTCCCATCTCCCCAAAGCTTGACTTCTGTTTGCCCCTCAATCTTGGCAAGGTGAAATCTATGAAGTAAGCCAGGTAAAACGTGAGAGGTTTCAATATCAAAGTTATCATTTGGCCCGTACATGTTTGTAGGCATCAGAGAAATCCAATTATGACCATATTCTTTGCGATAAGCATCTATAAGTTTTACTCCTGATATTTTTGCAATTGCATATGGTTCGTTAGTTGGTTCAAGTGGCCCTGTGAGCAGGGAAGACTCTGAAATTGGTTGAGGCGCGAACTTAGGATAAATACATGAAGATCCCAAGAAAATAACTTTTCCAATATTAGCTTCATGGGCTGCATCAATCAAATTGGTTTGAATTTGTAAATTTAGCGTTAAAAACTCGACCGGATAAGTTGAGTTTGCTCCGATACCACCAACCTTGGCTGCTGCAATAATTAATACGTCAGGAGAAATTGCATTTAACTCTCTAAAAGTGTCTTCCCGATTGGTGAAATCTAACTCTTTGGATGATTTTCCAAATACTTGAATCTTCTCATCGCGAAATTTTCGCGAAATTGATGATCCAACCATCCCATTAATTCCGGCAATATAGGTTTTCATATGGAAAGGATACCTAGAACTTTACTTTTGGTTATAAACCAGTAGATGAGCCGAAAGAAAACTCTGCACCCCGAAATGGGATTTACAATATTCCTGTGCAGAAACACCCATTTGTGAACTCAAATCTGAGTCAGTTAACAATCTATTCAAGGCGGAAATTCTTTCAGTATCCCCTCTTACTAAAATCCCAGTAATTCCATCCTTAATAATCTCAGAAACGGAGCCAACGTTTTCAGCAATTGTAGGCAATCCTGCCAGCCCTGCCTCAATTAGCGCTGTTGGCAACCCTTCATTGTCTGAAGTGAGAAGAGCAATGTCACAACTTGGCCAAAATATTTCGGGTTGCACCCAACCAAGCATTTCAATGTTTCCAGGATTTGATTTTGAAATATCTTGAAAAAGCTCACCCGTTCCACCGATAATAAAAGTTATTGAAGGGTGACGTTTAGCCAATTCAACCACTCTTTCTGGGTGTTTGATTGCTGTCAATCTTCCCAACCAACCAATCACCACAGCGCTATTTTCAATTCCAAGTGTTCTCCGAGCATCAATCTTTGAATAGAAAGTTGGGGATGGTATTGCTGGTGGAATCACAAAATATTGAGATTCGCTTCCGATTTTGGCGGCCAGTAAATCTTCTTTGACTTGGCTTCCAACTGCAATTATTTGGTCTGTGAAACGTGCCAAAAATTTCTCTATTAAGATAATAATTTTAGTTTTCTGGGGCGGGAAATACCCATAGAGCAAGTGACCATGAAATGTATGGACTACTTTAATACCAGTCCCAATAGCGGCAATGCGACCAATAACTCCTGCTTTTGCAGTATGAGTGTTTATCACATCGGGTGCTTCGTTCTTTATAGCACTTCTAATAATCAATATCGCTTTTATATCACTGACCAGATTAACTGATCGACCCAAGCCAGAAACTCTTTTCCCACCTAAATCTTGAAAGCACTTATCCTCAATTTCATTTTCTTGAACGCTCCCAGCAAATAGTGAAACTTCATGGCCTGCAATTCGAAGCTCCAAAACAAGCGCTTCAAGCCAGCGGGCCGTACCACCTTGGTTCACCCTTGCGATGACTTGAAAGATTTTCACTGAAGAATTCTAACAATCAAATTTTTAATTACTGTGGCCTTAGATGAAATTCTCCCTTTAATTTCACTTGAGGTACTCTTCTCGAATGAGAATTCTGATTACGGGCGGGGCTGGATTCATTGGATCGCACCTTGCAGACAGCTACTTGTCAAAAGGTGATGAAGTCATTTTGCTTGATAATTTATCTACTGGAGCAAAAGATAATCTAGGAAATAGTCGAGGTAATTGCAAACTCGTAAATGGAGATATTAGAAATTCCGAACTTGTTGATGACCTAGTAGAGAAGACAGATTTAGTCCTACACATGGCTGCGGCACTAGGAGTCTCAACTATTTTAGATTCTCCGCTTGAATCCATCTCAACAAATATTCATGGTAGCGAGATAGTAATGATGGCCGCCGCAAAACATGGAAAACGAATCATTATTGCGAGTACATCTGAAATTTATGGCAAGAATCCAAAACAACCTCTTGGCGAACTCGATGATCGAGTAATTGGAAGCCCACAAAACATTAGATGGACTTATTCAGATGCAAAAGCGATTGAGGAAGCGACCGCTACCGTGCTGCATCAATCAAAAGGTCTCAAAGTTACGACCATACGGTTCTTTAATACAGTTGGGCCAAGACAGACCGGACAATATGGAATGGTTGTACCAAGATTTGTGCAAAGCGCGATTCGTAACGAAGACATTAAAGTTTATGGAGACGGAAACCAAACAAGGGTTTTTTGTCATGTCAGTGATGCAATTTCTGCAGTCATAAGACTGGCAGAAACGGAGTCAACCATAGGTGAGGTTTATAACGTTGGGGGAATTGGCGAAATCTCAATAAATGAACTTGCAGGAAAGATAACCTCGATCACTAAATCCAAGTCCAATATAAGACATATTCCATATGATCAGGCTTATCCTTTTGGATTTGAAGACATGCAGCGCCGGGTTCCAGATACCTCGAAGATTCAAAGTGCGGTCGACTGGAAACCTGTGAAGTTGCTTGAAGACATAATTCAAGATGTTTCTGATTATTTCAATTCAAAATAATTAAAGAGTGTGTGTACCAGCTATTCGGCCTAAGCAGTCAAAAACATAGTCACTTGAATTAAGAATTGCTTGATAATCAAAAATACCGTGATGTAAGGTTATTATTGTTGCATCATATTTCGTTTGGTCCAAGGAAACAGAGTTTTGACCATTCCAACTTTCAACTACCGGGTCATGCCAAGCCACTGTCGCCCCTTCAGCTTCTAGTTCTGTAATAAGCACCCTTGCTGGCGTTTCTCTGGTGTCTGCAATATTTGGTTTATATGAAACCCCACAAATTAAAATTGATTTTCCTTTCAGGGACCCTCCATTTTCAGCCTTAACAATCCCTACGATCGCCGCCGGCATGTGCAAATTAACCTCATTGGCCAACTCAATGAATCTTGGTTGAACGCCCGCCTTTGATGCCACAAAAGCCAAGTAGCTAGGGTCCACGGGGATGCAGTGGCCACCGACGCCTAACCCTGGGCTAAATTTCATAAATCCATAGGGCTTAGTGTTTGCGGCATCTAAGACTTCATTAGTGGGAATCTCAAGTGCGTTCATTATTGTAGCAAATTCATTCACTAATGCAATATTTACCTGCCGAAACGTATTTTCGAAAAGTTTCGCCGCCTCAGCCACTTCCGGTCTTGAAACCTCAATTATATTTTCACAAATTTGTCCATACAGTTTCCTAGTCATTAACGTTGCATCTTGAGTTAATCCAGCAATCAGCCTCGGAGTGTTTGAAATCTTCCAAATCAAATTGCCGGGATCAACCCTTTCGGGCGAGACAGCAAAAGTATGTTCTACTCCCGGTAGGGATTTCTTGGTAACCGTGGGCGCTATGACATCTCTCAAAGTCCCAGGGAAGGAAGTGGATTCATTGATTATTAAACTGTCTTGAGTTAATACTTCTCCGATCATTTCGGATGCTGCAATCACAAATGAAAGATCAGGTTCACGCAATCTGTTAAGTGGCGTAGGAACAGCGATAATAACGACGTTACAGTCTGAAATATCCGTAGGTCGCGACGAGGCCAAGTAATTTCCTTGAATAATTAATTCATTTAAATCTTGGGACTCAATATCTTCGATAGGGGAAATTCCGGAATTCAATTGTGAAACCCTGCTGACATCAATATCAAATCCAGTTACATTAAAACCCTCACTTGCAAAAGCAACAGCAAGTGGTAATCCCACATAACCTTGCCCGACTATTCCTATTTTTGTCATTTAATTGTAATTTCTGGGTTTAGTTTTTGCATTTTCTTTTTCGCGAGCGCAACAATTTTGGGATTAGGTTTCATGAGGGTATTCTCAATCTTCAACACTAATTCCCAGCCATTATAGTCTCTGGGATTATTTTTCAAAACTATTTCTAGCAATCTTTTAGATTGATCAACTAGCCCATTCGTCGCCAAAACTTGAACGCCTTGAATTATTCTCTTGTTATCATGAGGACTTAAAAGAACCGCATCAATAATCTTTTCAGCGCTTCGGGCCTCAATGGCGGAATTAAAACTAGAATCAGCTCTAAAATTAGGCACGACTAATATTAGTCCCGTAAGTAATCCTCCCAAACCGGCAAAAGCAACTAACTTCCAGCGTCTACCAACTACAGAAACGCGCTCTTTGATGAGGGAATTCTTAGCTTCAGATTTTTGGACTGCCTTGTGACTGGCTTCTCTTGATTGAATTTCAATTCCGACAAGTACGCCCATCAAGATCCACCCCCAAATTGCGAGTCCAATTTGGTTAATACTAATGATGCCCTGAGCTATGTATCCTAACCAGGCTCCTACTAATCCTGCATAAGCCCAATTATATTGCCGAGCCCGGATCACATATTTAAAAACCGACCACAGGGTGAAAATGCTTAGTAACAACGATATAGTAAGAAGCGGAAACCCGCCCACAGCACCAAAATTTAGAAAAATATTATGGGCTTCATTGCTATTGGTCGAAGCTGTGTGAAATGCTGCATTCGCGGAACGTAACGATAAGTACCAATCGCCATACGAATCAAATCCCACGCCCACAAAAGGATGAGATTTCAACATTTCTATCGCAGCGTGCCAATAGTACCCTCGCTGCCGCACTGATAATTTATATATTAAGTCTGAAAGTGGTCCAATATTTAACATAGCCAAGCCGACTGTCGAGCCTGCTATTGATGCAAGACCCAGAAAAGGTAATAAAATAGCTGTTCGTGCGAGTTTTGGTGTTCCCAGCAAGAACAAAAAAGCAATAATCGTACAGCCTAAGCCTAATACAAGAATACCTTGTAAAGAATTACTTCTAATTATCAATAATAGATTTCCGATAAAACAAAACACCGATACTGCTCTTACTCTATTATTCAATTGTGGTTGCAAGATGAAACTAAACCCCACAATACCAAAAATCCCCAAGAAACTAGACGCAAAATTTGGATTACCCAAAAATCCAATTATGTTGTTGTATGGGTTAGCCCAAGGGATAGGATCTAAACCTAAAGTTTGGAGTGTCGAGTAAAACGCCGAAATTAATCCTGCCCCGAGTATCCCCAAGGCCATTTTGCGAAGAACCCGGGTGCTCGAAATTATCGATGCCGATAACGCAAAAATAGAAAAACTCAGATATGTCAAGAACCCAGTATTTCGGCCGTTGGTTCCATAAAACTTTTGATTAAATGGAGCAGGAGCGAAAAAAAGAACAAAAAATAGTTGCAATATAAATAAAGATATCAAAATCAGAAATATCGAATTATTTCGTATTAAATAGATTTTAAAATTTGTCACCATTATCGCAAAAATTGACAGCGCACACGGTACAAGTAAAGTCATTTTAGATTGATTAAATGGATCTGCAGATATAAATGGTGTTATTAATAAGCAAATTGCAGGGCCGGAAAATAATAATATCTTGCTCATTAAAGTATCATCTATTGTTCTGTTCACCAGAGAATACTACTTTCTATTTTTTCAAAGTTGGGAAAAATCTAGAATTCAGCACAACAATTACAGAAGGCCCGGTCCCCTGAAGGGAGCCGGGCCTTCTGTAGTGCTTTATATCAACTCCGAAGAGTTAATCTAAGCTCTATTTACTTACTTATAGCTTAGAAACTGCCTTAGCAAGCTTCTTAACCTCTGCGATTAGCTTCTTAACTTGCTTTGCAAGTGCTGTAGTAGCAGCTAGCGCATCTGATGCAGCCTGTGTTGCATTTTGGGCTTCATCGTATGCATTGTTAGCAGCATCTGTTGCAGCGTTTGCTGCATCAAGTGCTAAAGAAGCTGACGGATCAGCATCGATGGTTGCTACTGCTTTAATGGTTGTTCCCGCGGCAGATGTTGCATATGCCTCGAAAGAACCAGAAACGGCTGGCGCAAAAACTGCAGGAGCTGTTGCATCAGCAGATGTAAGGTCTGAACCATTTACATACCAACCTATAGCTGGAGTAGTTCCACCAGTTGCCTTAGTGAAAGAAACGGCTGGAGAAGCTGTTCCGTCTGCCACAACATTGCCTGAGGCATCTACGGCTGTACGTGTGACTAGCATTGGTGCGCCAGCTTCGTAACTTGCAGCGTCTAGAGTCAGTGTTTCAGTAGCTGCGGTAGTTGAACCAACAGTTACATTAATTGTGGTCGAGATATAAACAGTTGCATCCGCAGGGTCTAACGCACGGATTGTTAGAGTTGCCTTATCGCCAGTCTTGGCAGAAGCAGCTGTTGTAAATGAGCAGTTATAGTACCCAATACCATTTGTGCTACTTGTTGCCGCAGCATTGTCGACATCAACGATACCGCCATCTAGGCCACAAGTGCCACTAGCAACAACCGAAGTTGCGCTTGAAGAGATTGTTGGAGTTAGGTTTGCTACGTTTCCAGAAACATCAGTTGCCTTAACAATAAAGGCAGGAACTGTGGTACCTGCATCTAATGGGGACAGAAGATTTCCAGCTGCAGTACGTGTTGTACCGCCGTATCCAGTTGTGTCTCCGCCTGCTACACCAACTGTAAAGTTAGTAGCTGCTAAAGCAAACGCAGTTACATCACCAAATGTTGAGTAGCTAAATGTTCCAAGAACGGTAGAAACTGAAGTAGCAGCATCTGTAACAGAAACCGTAACAGTACCTACTCCGGCAGTTCCATCTGCTTCAATGTGAACATAACGCAAATTATTCGTTGCAGAGTCCTCAGATACACGAGTAGTGAAAGCTGTGTCTGTATTCGCAGTAGTGTTAACTTCAACGTAACCCCCACCGGTGACATATGCACTAATAGTGTGTGCACTATTATCCGCAACTCCAGCATCGTCAAGAAGAGTTACTTTAATTTGTGCTATTTGAGTTCCAGCAACCTTAGATCCAGTTCTTGGAATTGCGTTAGTTGTTGAAGAAGCGCTTGCTCCACCAGCGGTTCCGGCTGTCATGTATGCAGTTGATTGACCGATATCCAAACTAGATCCTGCGGCAACAACCATGGTGACATTTGTCGTTGCTGAAGTTACATATCCTGAGGCTGTCCATGTATTAACGGATACATCCAAGGTGTATGTACCAGGAACTGATGTTGCAGTCAATGGAGTAACATCTGAAGTCAATCCTACTGCTGCTGCTGCTGCTGCTGAATTTGTAGTCAAGTTACCATAACCACGAAGAGTTACTGTGACTGAATCATCGCTGCCGATGCCGCCAACAGTTGGAATCAGCTTCAAAGTAAATGTGTCACCTGCTGTGACACTGAATGAGCTAACTCCTGCAGAATCTAGAACTGTGCTTGCTGTGTAATACCCAGCAACTAGTGGTGTAAGAACTGGTCCTATTGTAGTGTACTTTGAAACGACGATTGTTGTCGCAGTTCCGACGGCAGCATTTGCTGCTGGTACTGCTGAGAATCCAGCAATAGCCAACGCAGAAGTTGCCACAAGCGCAATGCGCTTAAAGCTTGTCTTTGTAGACATTTGTTTCCTTTCGATTGTCGAGGACTGGAACTTCCAGCTCTCGGCTTTGAGATGAGTCGCACGTGCTGACGCATCTCTTTTCTGCTGCAATATCCGGATTGCACCAGAAACCTTTTTCTTATTCTCCTTAGGCCACATAGGTAGCCTGCCCAAGAATTTGAGTCTTGCCTGGGTTTAGTAGGAGAACTGTTGTGATCTGAGAAGGGGCGGACTTGCTGTCAACGCCACGACTCGC
>CALEGP010000018.1 GCA_937876245.1 uncultured Actinomycetes bacterium
AGCGATCAATAACTTGCGTTGTCGTGGGGGCAAAAGGGGCACGAAAACACTTTACCCACTCTAAAAATATGTTGACTGATATTGTTGTTAGTCGTCACTTCAAAAAAGAAAAATAGACAAAAAGGAGTATTTAGTGAGTGTTTCTGAGCATTACAACGCATCAGCGGGGAATTATCACCGCCAATATCAAGAGAAGACATTGAGGGACTTAACTCAGGAATATCCAGCAAATTATTTTCGGTTGCAACTTCTTTTGCAGTCCTTTACTGAAAATAATGTGAAAACCGCAATTGAGGTTGGCGTAGGTGAAGGCACCCCTTTAGCGACACTTGCTTCAGCAGGCATTGATGTTTCCGGATTCGATATCAGTACAGAGATGGTGAAGAGGGCAAAGGCATCGGTTGATGCAATTGGCCAAGATCCAGCGAGGATTATTTTGGCAGATGTCGAGGATCCGTTGTCGTATGCAAAGTTACTGGAGAATGGCGAATTTGATGCATTGATGGCAATGGGGGTGATGCCTCATGTGAAGAATGATGACCAGTCACTTCTGAATATGCGTTCGATGGTAAAACCAGGCGGACTCGTGTTTATTGAGTTTCGCAACAAATTATTTTCCATGTTCACTTTTAATAGGTATACATATGAGTTCATTATGGATGACCTACTCGAAGGTGTTTCAGATGAGTTGAAAAACACTGTTGGAAATTTTCTGAAACCAAAACTAGAGATGGATAAACCGACTCCTCGCATTCACCATGATGAGGACGAATCCAAGGCGGGTTATGACGCTATTTTGGCTAAGTTTCACAATCCGCTTTCAATGGCTTCCCAATTTAAGAGACTTGGTTTTAGTGACATTGAACTGTTGTGGTACCACTTTCATCCCGCAATGCCTTTGCTTAACGATGTCAACCCATTGCTATTTCGCGAGGAAGCTGTTCGGCTTGAAGGTGACTCTGCGGGATGGCGCGGCATGTTTTTGTGCTCTGCATTTGTTGTACAAGCGCGTCGAACCGATTAGTTAAAAGGATTTTATTTGAAATCACCTGCTTCTGATACAGGTGCAGACATGCACCAGTGGGCTACAGATTTGTTTCCAATTTGTAGAAGCCTGACAGGGGATGGTGTTCGATCTACGCTGCGCTATCTACAGCAGTTACTTCCTTCATTGAAAACTTTTGAGATCCCAAGTGGGACTTGTGCGTTCGACTGGGAAGTTCCGAGAGAGTGGGTGATTCGTGATGCCTATATTGCTGATGTAGATGGAAATCGGTTGGTGGATTTCAATACGAATAATTTGCATATCGTTGGTTATTCGACATCTGTTGATGCTGTGTTAAGTAAAGCGGAATTGGATGAACATCTTTATTCTCTTCCCGAGCTTCCGCATGCAATTCCCTACGTAACTTCGTATTACCGAGAAACATGGGGATTCTGTTTAACTCATGATCAACGAGCCCAATTAGGAGATGGACCATTTCGCGTGTTGATTGATTCGGAACACAAAGTTGGTTCATTGACTTATGGCGAA
>CALEGP010000019.1 GCA_937876245.1 uncultured Actinomycetes bacterium
GTAACAACTTGTACAAACATTTTTAGGCAAACTAAGCGCAGATTGACTCTGCGCAAAGTAAAAATAAAGAAGAGTCGCCCTATAAGCCGGAGACGGCATTGTTATGCGTGAGGTCACGCTCAAAAAAAGTAATTGCTCGCAGATTCCCCATAGAAACAACTAAGAAACCAGAGGAAACTACCTAACCAACTAAACTTCGAGTTACTACGCCTTTCTTTATTGAAACAGTTATGCGATCCAAACGATAATCTCTAGTTAAAGCAAACATCTGATTATCCTCTTGACCAATTCGATACTGCCAACCTAATTTTTCAGCACAAGATGCAGCAGCCTCTTTTTTCATACCAACTAGCCCTTCGGCATATGCTGGCAGAATCTTTACCTCATCTATTGGTGCCACCCATGCTGGACAGGTAGCAGGTGATAAAACCTCACCATAAGTCTCTAGAGTGCCAACTACAACTTGGATTGCCGCCTTTACCTTTGATTGCAAAGTAAATTTGTATATTCCATCAAGAGCTGTTTGATCATATCTTGCTAAATACAGGAAATTCGTGTCGAGAAATGGATAATAGAATTTAGTACGTTCAGTAAATTTGATTACCATTTTTTTCCCAGCCGGATCGGTGATTGTGGCAACCGGTAATTTGTTTTTAGCTAATTTATTCTCTGGTGCTTTATCAATAATTAGGTACTCAAAATATAATGTCTCACCTGCTTGTAATGCTGCCCGAAATCCTTGAGTTTGATTTGGCTTTGTGAAATTTGCTCTTATTACAAAAGAGACTTTGCCATCAACAATGATTGGTCCCTTTTTAGCACTTGAGTTAGCTGCGGTGAGGTTAATTGGCTGATGGGCGTAAGCAGGGGTCAAGTTTGAAATTGTAAACATCATGGCCAGGAATAGGCCAGCCGTGTTTCTACCCGATTGCATTTAAGAAGTAAACCACATAAAGCTTAAAAGTAGGCCATATTGAAATCGCTAGACTTTAAGTTAAAGAAGAGTCGCCCTATAAGCCGGAGAGGATCTACGTAGGAATTTCTACCCGACTTTCATGCCCGATTGCCCGATTTTCCTGCCCGTAAATTTAGGAAAACTTGCGATAGGTAATGTCACAAATTGTTTCAAATAAATCAGGAAGGTGAGCGGAGATTTTGCCTCCGCCCACCTAATTGAAAGAAGAGTCGCCCTATAAGCCGGATCCTGTCGTTCTTGCGAACGGATCACCATCCATCTAGATCTGTAATTACTTACAGATTCAAGCGACCTACCCGATAGCTTGAGCGCGAGCAACGCACTATCTTCTTGGTCTTGCTTCAGGTGGGGTTTACATAGCTACGTATATTGCTACACGTACTGGTGGTCTCTTACACCGCCGTTTCACCCTTACCAATATTTCTATTGGCGGTTTGCTTTCTGTTGCACTTATCCCGTGGATTGCTCCAGGTGGGCGTTACCCACCACCTTGCTCTGTGAAGTCCGGACTTTCCTCGGTGTCTTGCGACAACGCGGTGATCCGGGCGACTCAGTAGGAAATTGTACGGGGTATTTAAGCGCACTTAAATCGCTATTTTTGAGGGTGAATCACTACTTTCATCGCGTCTGGATAAGAAGTGGCTTTTAGTCCCTCTTCAACTTCATCCAATCCAAAATGATGAGTAACAATTGCATCGAGATTCACTTTGCCTGAAGCCAAAAAATCAATTCCGGTAGGCCAGGTATTTGTATATCGAAACACTCCGGTAACAATGATTTCGTTGTTTTGAATGTGAGAAATCGGCAGAAGCATCTCATCGCTTCCCAGGCCAACAAGCAGTACGCGGCCAGCAGGACCTGTTGCCAAAATGCCTGCATGCACGGCGGAGGGGACGCCACAAGCATCAACAAAGACATCAAACTTTTCTTGGCCTATTGAATTGGTCAATGTGTTTATCGTGCGGGTAGCTCCATACTTTCTTACAAAATCTAAACGCTTGTCTTGAACGTCAGTGACAACTACCTCAGTTGCACCGAATGCTCGGGCAACCTGCGCCATGATGACTCCGATTGGTCCAGCACCAGCTATCAACACAGTCGTACCGGATTCAATCTGAGCCTTTTGTGCAGCCCAAATACAAACTGACATAGGCTCGATGAGCGCTGCAGCATCAAATGAAATATTTGCAGGCAAGTCATAAGCAAAATGTGATTGAATCTTTACAAATTCACAGAAAGCTCCATCAATTGGTGGGGTTGCATAGAATTCAATTTCAGGACAAAGGTTGTAACGGCCAGCTTTGCACTGCTTGCACGCTTTGCAAGCTCGCTGGGGTTCAACTGCAACACGTGAACCAATACGTTCCATGGAGACTCCAGAACCCACTGCCGTAATGACACCTGAGAGTTCGTGGCCCAGAATGATGGGTTTTTCGACAACATATGGCCCAATAGCTCCGTGCTTGTAATAGTGAACATCGCTTCCACAAATACCAACAGATTCGACCTGCACGAGAACTTGATCAGAATCCAAATCTGGAAGAGCAATTTCTTCTGTGTAGATACGATTTGATTTATTTAGAAAGGCGGCTTTCAATTAAGAATCGCCTCCAGAGTCTTTTGAGCACCCACGCTATGAAGTAAGTTAAGAGTTACCAGATAGGGCTCTGTAAAGCGAGGATTTTGCGCCAAATCTCCAAAAAGTTTGGAGTTTTGAATAAAAGCTTTGGAATTTTGTCGTTGAGTCTTTGCGATGGCAATCAACTCATCCTTGAGGGGATCTACAACGTGGATTGGATTTCCTTGCTCATCTGTGGCCTCATCATAGCGAGCCCAACTGGCAACTATGGCTGCGCTCAAGGTGACTTGACCATCTGCATTGAGTTGTTGGTGCACAACCGGGAGCAACCATTTGGGAATTCGGTCAGATGATTCTGCGGCTAAGCGAGCTACTGTGTCTAGAACCTGTGAATTTGAGAATCTCTCTATCAGCTGATCCTTATATTCATCTAAATCAACTCCTGGCACAGGAAGTAGGGTTGGCGTTGCTTCTTCATCCATATACCGACGCAGTAACTTCACGATTAAGGGATCTTTCATAACCTCGTGCACATATGTGTAACCGCTAAGTCTTCCAAAGTAACATAAACCTTGGTGGCTGGCATTGAGCAAGCGCAGCTTCATCAATTCGTAAGGCATCACATCTTCGACCATCTGTACATTTGCCTTTTCAAATGGCGGACGGCCTAATGGGAAATGATCCTCAATTACCCACTGAAAAAAAGGTTCGCACGGAACTGGCCATATATCTTCAACCCCAAGTTTTTTAGTGGCTAGCTCGATATCGGCTGGTGCCGTGACAGGAGTAATTCGATCCACCATAGAATTCGGAAACACCACATTTCCAGAAATCCAAGTTGCAAGTTCTGGGCTCTTCAGCTTAGTAAATTCAACAATCATCTTCTTTGCAACATCGCCATTACCTTGAATGTTGTCACAAGATTGCACTGTAAATGGTGCTATTCCTAGATCACGACGACGCTTTAAGCCTTCAACAATAAAACCAAAAGCAGATTTGGGTAGTGTGGCCCCAGCTAAATCTTCTTTTACACCTGGAGTAGTTGGATCAAAATCTCCAGTTACACGATCAAAACTATAACCACCCTCGGTAATAGTAAGAGACACTATTCGAATTGCTGGATCAATTAACTTTTGTAGTACCAATTGTGGGTTTTCGGGTGCAAACAAATAATCAATGATGCTACCGATAACTTGAAAGTTAAGTTTGCCATCGGGATGCTTGGTAATGAGTGTGTACAGACAGTCTTGTCGCTTAAGGGCTTCAGACATGCGCTTATCGGACTCAAGTAGCCCCACGCCCACGATGCCCCAATCTTGTGCCAGTCCCTGCGACAGCAATGAGTCGATAGTGAGCGCTTGATGAGAGCGATGGAAGGCCCCGACTCCAAAATGCAGAATTCCCGGAGTCACGGCTTTGCGATCATAAGTTGGGACAAGCACATCTTTAGGTAGTGCTGAAAGAACCTGGTTTGAGAGTCGAGTCATATTTATTTCACAGCTCCCATTGCTAGGCCACGGACTAATTGTTTCTGAGCAAACCATCCTGCAAGAATTACAGGAAGAGCTGCTACTGTCGAAGCCGCTGACAGTACTGCAAGAAATTGCCCGCGCCCATCAACGAAACTCGCCAAAAATGGTGGAGTAGTTTTAGCGTTTGCACTTGTTAACAGAACAGAAAAGAAGTATTCATTCCACGAGAAAATAAAGCATATAAGTGCAACTGCAGCGATTCCTGGAAGCACAATGGGTAAAACTACGCTCCACAATTCAGTCTCAAAATTTGCTCCATCAATTCTTGAAGCTTCAATTACTTCGTGAGGAACCTCACTTAAAAATGATCGCATCATCCAGATTGCAATAGGCAAATTCATTGCAGCATAGACAAGAGAAAGTGCAAAAATATTATCTAGGACGCGCAAATTTTTAAAGATGATGAAGAGCGGGAGAATTGAAGCTGCGGCTGGCATAAAACGGGTGGAGATAAAGAAGAAGAGAGCATCCTGAACCTTGACGATAGGACGCACGCTGAGCGCGTAGGCGGCAGGAATGGCCAGCAACAAAACCAACGCAGTAGAAATGACGCTTGCCATCAAGGAGTTGGTGAGATAATCCACCATTCCTCTATCTGCTAAGCGAGAGAATCCCTCAAGTGTTGGCGTAAAAATAAATTTTGGCGTCAGGCTGGCAGCATCATTTTCCGTCTTGAAGGAATTTATAAACATCCAGGCAACAGGAAAGAAGTAAGTGACAGCGATTATCCAAGTTGCACCCGTAATTAGGGTGGCCTTAGTTGATTTCATTTGCTAACTCCTGAGATAAAGACCTTGAAGAGACTTCGAAGTGAAATCGTGGCCACGATTATTGTCAGAATTACTGTGACTACTCCATAGGCCGCAGCCTGCCCAACATTCATGCCCACAAAGGCGCGTTCATAGAGCAGGTAGGCCAGCGTCTTAGTTCCACCGGTTCCCTTGGTCATGATGGCTATAGGATCAAATGCCTGCAGCAACATTATCGTGCCGAGCAGAATCGCGATTTCAATGTACTGGCGCAGATGTGGCAACGTGATGAAAGCAAAGGTGCGCAAGACACCAGCGCGATCTACGGATGCTGCCTCCAAAACTTCTCGACTCTGAGACTGCAGTCCTGATAGCAGAATAAGCATCATAAACGGTGCATATTGCCAAGTAAGGAGAATAATTACTGAGATATATGGATACTGAGTACTCCAACCAATTGCTGAGAAACCAAGCTTTTGAACGACAAAATTGATGATACCAATATTGGTATCAAACATCGAAAATTTCCAAATGAGCGCAGACGCTGCTGGCATAATCAAAAATGGAGTAATAATAAGCGTTCGAGCAATGCTTTGGCCACGAAACTTTCGATCAAGTAATACTGCAAAGAAAAGTCCTACCAGCAACGAGCAAACTACAGAGAATGCCGTTAAGCCAACGGTGGCAATAATTGCAGGCAGTAAGTCACCAGTTTTGAAGACATAAATATAGTTATCAATTCCTGCAAAAGCCTTTTCTTGCGGCTTAAGTAAGTTCCACTCCCTGAGGGAGAAATAGATTGTGACCAAAAATGGGACCTGTGTGAGCGCAATACTGAAAATGAGAGCTGGCGCAATCAGTTTGCGCGGAAGGAATTTCTCCTTAGTCGCACTTTTCGCTTGCTGCTCAATTTTTGTGCCCGAGGCCATGAATTCTCAATCCTTTTTACTAATTCTATAAGGTTTCAAGAAAAGATGCCGTGCAAGGAAAATCGTAAACCTTGCACAGCATCTCTCTTACTTGAGTTGATGCATTACTGAATTACTTCTGAGCATCTCCTGCAGCTTGTGCAATTACTTGACCCTTGTCGAGCGCTTCCTTAACGGTTATGCGTCCGGCAATGGCATCAGCAACAAGCTGTGCAACCTGATTTCCAACATCCTGGAATTCAGGGATCGCTACATACTGGATACCAACCCATGGTTGTGGGTTAACACCAGGTTGCTTTGGATTCACTGCGCTCATAACTTCCAATGTGATTGGAGCATATGCGGCAGCTGCTTCCTTGTACTCAGGAATTGAGTAAGTTGAAGTACGAGCTCCTGGTGGAACTAGTGACCAGCCAAGCTTGGTTCCCACGAGGTTGTGGTATTCCTTGCTTGTTGCCCACTTGATGAACTTCACTGCAGCTTCCTTATTCTGAGTGTTTGCAGGAACTGCAAGGTTCCATGACCAGAGCCATCCTGCTTCCTTTGTCTTTGCGACTGGAGCATGTGCGTAGCCCATCTTGCCCTTTACAGGTGAATCATCTGCTTCAAGCATTGATGCGGCGACAGATGCGTCGTACCACATTGCAACTTTGCCCGTTTTGAGGGCTGTTAGGCACTCATTGAAGCTGTATGAAACTGGGTCTTTCTGTCCTGCTGATGCAAGAAGATCCTTGTAGAAAGTAACTGCCTGAACGAATTCAGGTGCGTTTACCTTTGCATCCCAGTTCATGTCATACCAAGTTCCACCAAATGTCTGAACGACAGTTGTCAGTGGAGCGAAGAGATCTCCCCAACCTGGCTTACCGCGAAGGCAGATACCTGCGGTATTTGCACTGTTTACCTTCTTCGCTGCAGCGGCAACTTCATTCCATGTTGGATTGTTAGAAAGCTTTACACCCTTAGCATCAAGGATTTCCTTGTTGTACATAAGAATTGAAGACTCTCCATAGAATGGAACTGCGTACTGCATTCCATCTACTGAAAGAGCATCCTTTACTGGAGGCAAAATATCGCCAACATCATAAGCGTCGTCAGCAAGATCTGAGGTGAGATCTGTTAGCCAACCATTAGCTCCCCACTGTGGGACTTCGTATGCACCGATTGTGACGATGTCATACTGTCCAGCTTTGTTAGCAACATCTGAAGTAACAGCAGAACGTAGGTCGCCTTCTTCCATTACCTGGAAGTTGACTTTAATACCTGGGTTATCTGCTTCGAACTCGCTCTTGAGCGACTCCATGTCCTTCATCTGGCCGTTGTTCACTGTGGCAAGTGTGAGAGTGACATCTCCGCCTGACTGTTGCTGAACAACTACAACGCCGGCAATAGCGACTACTACGATCGCAATCAGCGCCTTTACTTTGTTATTCATGTAATCTCCTATAGGTAGGTGAACGGCTTGCTTCAAAGGCTTACTGCGAGGGAGACCTTTGAGTTGTGCCGAATCTTGGCAGAGATTATTGAGTTTCTCGCGAAAATAGGTACTTTTTTATTTCGAACAATGGTACTTTTCTGCAGGGTTCCTTGTGTGAACTAGGTCTCAAAATGTTATCGATATTTAGGAGGTGGATATGCCTAAGCGTAGTTCCAGCCTCGAACGTGCTCGTTCTCAAGAGGTAACACTTGAAATCTTGCCAGTAAATGCTTTTCAATCATTTAGATGTTTCATGCACGACTATCCAGCTCCTGGCGCCCGTTATTGCGTACACATCGAATACGAAATTCACTTGATTCGGAAAGGCTCAGGACACTACAAAATTGGAGACAAGATTGGAAAGTTTAAGGCGGGCCAAGTTTCGATCGTAGGTTCACGAGTTCCTCACGACTGGGTGAGCGATCTACGTAAAAATCAAATTATTCGTGATCGAGATGTGGTTATTCAGTTCTCGCGTGAGTGGCTTGAAAAGGTACGTAAGACAATTCCTGAAATCACCGATTTTGAACAACTTTTAGATCAGGCACAGAGAGCAATCATCTTTCATGATAAAAGTTCTGCTGCTGCCGGTAAAATTCTGGAAACAATTACTCGCTATTCGGGTATTGAGCAGGTAATGAAACTTATGGAAGTACTGCTAATCATGAGCCGCGCCCCGGAAAGTGAACGTGAGTACATTCTTGAAGATCCTTACCAAAACGACAGTGGACCTATGGCACGTCTTGCAGCCGAAAAAGGTGTTGCATACATATTCAATAACATTGATAAAAAGATTCGATTACAAGATGCTGCCAAAATTTCTTTTATGTCGGATTCACAATTTTCAAGAGTGTTTAAAGAGGCATCTGGTCTTACTTTTAGCGAAATGATTAGAAAACTACGGATTGAGCATGGCTGCAAACTACTTGGCTCGACCGATCTCTTAATTGCAGCCATCTCAAAAGATTGTGGATTTTCCAATCTTTCAAACTTTAATCGCCAATTCCTTCGCGAAATGGGCATCACGCCACGAGCTTTTAGAGCGTTAAATCCGAAACTACGCGTGGGACTGCTCGAACGAGTATTTGGCCATAAAAATCAACTACTTCAGCAAGCAAAAATCAATGTATATATGGATAAGAACAGCACACAGGTCTCTGAGTTTATGACCAGGATTCCCTCAAAAAATCGTTTGCGAGAGGGAGAGAATTAGCGCAAATGCCCTCGCTCATTAAATGAGCGAAGTGCGCGCAAGCCATCGGATGGCCAGATTGAAATAGATGAAATTGAGCATGGTGTGGCATCCATATGGAAGACCGCATTCGCTGGAGCTCCGACGGCTAGCTTTGCAGCAGTCTTAATGACTCCATTATGGGTAACAACAATAACTTTCTTTCCAGGATATTCAGCGACTAACTTCTCTAAAGCTTCTTCAATACGTATGGATGTTTCGTCATAAGACTCTCCGCCACCTGGTGCATAGGCAGTTGAGTTAAGCCAAGCCAATTTACCTTCGAATACTTCTCGTTGAGAACGATTACAGCCAAGATCACAGCAAGTGGCATGCTGAGTTTATCTATCGGAGCGATTTTAGAAATGCTTCCAATTTGAATTGCTTTGAAATAGAAGAGCCATGAGACGGCGCCTGCAATCCCTGAGGCACCTATCCAAAATAGAGGCCATCCTCTGACATGTAAGACTTTTGTGCTCAATCCAGAGATAACAAGAACTCCAACTAGAAATCCAGTCATGACAAGACTTCTAATCGTTGTCGCTACTGTGGAATCAATTCCGCTATTTCCGCTCAACCCAACTTTTCCGAAAATCGCCACAAGAGAAGCGGCTACCGCAGAGATCAATGCGTATATCAACCAACGGTAATCTGTCATTTACTGAGTATAAAGAAGAGTCGCCCTATAAGCCGAAGAAGTTGATCTCTTCAGATCGAAATTACTAAGTTGTTTGCAGCTGAAACTTGCCCATAAAACTGCCCATATTTGCCCATCGATTCCCCATAAAAACATTCAAATCTGCGACAGGTTATGTAACAACTTGTACAACCAAAATGCAGAAAGGTGAGCGCAGTTTTAACCTGCGCCCACCTAATTGAAAGAAGAGTCGCCCTATAAGCCGGATCCTGTGTTTCTTGCGAAACGATCACCATCCATCTAGATCTGCCATTGCTAACAGATTCAAGCAACCTACCTGATGACTAGAGCGAGCAGCTCTCAAGCGCCATCTTTTTGGTCTTGCTCCAAGTGGGGTTTACCTAGCCAATTACATCACTGCAATTGCTGGTGGTCTCTTACACCACCGTTTCATCCTTACCGTTATTGCTAACGGCGGTTTATTTTCTGTGGCACTTATCCCGCGGATTGCTCCGGGTGGCTGTTAGCCACCACTTTGCTCTTCGGAGTCCGGACTTTCCTCGGTGTATTTCTACAACGCGGTGATCCGGGCGACTCTTCTTGCGACTAGCCTATCGAATTAACACCGTTACCATATGTAATGTGAATGAAGCTAAATTTCCTACTGACCCGAACTGGCCTCGGGCCAACTCGCTATTTGCCGGGGAGCGTTCCTCTTCTGACTCCGTTGCTGATTTTGCCCTGATCGGAATCCCTGCCCATGAAACTTCTCTTTCGGCGACTAATGCACATTTAACTCCAACTGCCATCCGAGAAGCGTTAGCCAGATATTCAACCTTCACAATTTCTGGCAATATTGATCTTCGGAATTTGTCATGCGCAGATTTAGGCGACGTTCCGTCACCTGATGGGGCTGGAGGTGAAGTTAAAGTTGCTGCCGCGCTTTCTGGGTTGCTAGGGAAACATAAAATGATTGTTGCCCTCGGTGGTGACAATTCAATCACCTATTCGGTAGCGGCTGGCCTCTGGCCGGACTTATCAAAAATTGGATTGATAACTTTTGATGCCCACCATGATTTACGAGATGGTAATTCAAATGGTTCTCCGGTCTGGCGACTGATTCAGGCAGGACTACCAGGTACAAATATTGTGCAGATTGGAATTGCTGACTTTGCAAATAGCGCAGAATATTCCAAACGGGCAGTCGAATCTGGAATCACCGTTATCTCAAGAGAAGAGATGCGCGATAATTCGATTGTCAATATTGTGAAGCGCGCTTTAGAAATTGCTGGAGCAAATGGCCGAGAGATTTATGTTGACTTGGATGTCGATGTTTGCGATCGCTCCGTCGCACCCGCTTGTCCTGCTTCACTGCCCGGGGGAATTTCTGCCGATGAAATTCGGCAAGCCACGCGCCTTGTTGCTAGTGACAAGAGAGTTCGGGCAATCGATATAACAGAAATCGATTCGAGCATGGACACTCCCGACCAAAGGACTATCCGTTTGGCGGCGCTTCTAGTCTTAGAAGCTGCGGCCGGACTATCTTCTCGTTAAATTAAATCAGGCAATAATTCTCGGGCAGCTTTTGAAATCTCACCGCTAGCCACTAATACAAAAGCTGCTTCCAGTTCTGGGGATAAGAATCTATCCGGCCCAATTCCCGCAACTTTGGTACGAAGTTTCTTTATTACATTACCTGTCGCAGGTGATGGCTCTAATCCCACGCGCATTTCAATTGCCCGTGCTGAGGTGACAAGTTCGATGGCTAATATCCTTGCTAAGTTTTCGACAACTTTGCGAAGTTTTCGTGCCGCTGCCCAACCCATAGAAACGTGATCTTCTTGCATCCCTGAGCTCGGGATTGAATCGATACTCGCAGGTGTCGAAAGTCTTTTATTTTCACTAACCAATCCTGCTTGCGTGTATTGGGCAATCATTAAGCCTGAATCAACTCCAGGATCATGTGCCAAGAATGGGGCCAATCCTGCTGATCTATTTTGATCAAGAGCGCGATCAGTACGTCGTTCCGCAATAGAACCAAGATCAGTCGCAGCTATCGCCAAGAAATCTAAGACATAGCCCACTGGCGCGCCATGAAAGTTTCCATTTGATTGAACTCGCCCATCGGGCAATACGACGGGATTATCTATTGCGCTTGCTAATTCACGTGAGGCAATAGTTGATGCGTAATCAATTGTGTCGCGTACTGCTCCTGCAACCTGTGGCGCGCACCGAAGTGAATATGCATCTTGAACTCTCGAATCATTTTCTCGATGTGATGCGACCAAACCAGAATTCTTTAGAAGTGAGAATATATTTGATGCACTTACGGCCTGACCAATTTGAGGTCGCAGTGGTGCATGAAGTTCCGGAGCGAATACTTGGTCAGTTCCAAGCAGTCCCTCGATACTCATTGCCGCCGTAATGTCGGCTACGGTTGCCAGTTGATATAAATCTGAACATGCCATGATCAACATGCCAAGCATTCCTTCGGTGCCGTTAATTAAGGCAAGACCTTCTTTTGCTTCAAGCTCAATAGGTTTTAGGCCAGCACTCGTTAGGGCTTGCATCGCCGACATCTCAACTCCCTGAGCATCATGAACCATTCCTTCGCCCATAATTGCTAAGGCGCAATGTGAAAGTGGAGCAAGATCACCGCTGCATCCCAATGAACCAAACTCTGGAACAATTGGCGTGATTCCAGAATTTAAATAGTCCGCATATTGCTGGGCTAGTTGTACTCGAACGCCAGTACGACCCGTAGCCATCGTCTTAAGTCTCAAAAACATCAAGGCACGAACAACTTCTCGTTCGACTGCCGGGCCGATTCCTGCGGCATGCGACCTAATTAAAGACTTCTGCAACTGGGAACGATCTTTCACATCGATGTGACGATTAGCAAGAGCCCCAAAACCGGTAGAAACACCATAAACGGGAGTATTGCCAGCGGCATAGCCATCAATAAATTCTCGCGAAGTATTTATGGCAGCGATAGATTCGCTGGAGAGCTCAACTTTTGCGCCAAATCTTGCAACATCTATAACATCTTCAAAACTCACTCCCGAAGTCGAGAGCATGACAGTCCTATTTAATTTTGAGGCCATCTCGCCACACCTGTTCTACTAAATTAACTCCCGGGCGATATGCCAAGTGAATATACGAATCTGCGCTGAGAATGGAGAAGTCGGCACGAGCTCCTTCTCCTAAGTGACCCACGTCATCACGAAGCAGAGCTTTTGCGCCACCCATCGTTGCCGACCAGAGAGCTTGTTCTGGCGAGAAGTGCATTTCCCGTACCGCAATCGCAATCACGAAGGGCATGTTAGTTGTGTATGAACTTCCTGGGTTGCAATCTGAAGCCAGAGCAACCTTGATGCTGGCTTCAAGCAAAGGACGAACATCTGGATACTTTGAAAGAGTTGAAAATTCAGCTCCGGGTAAAAGTGTTGCCACCGTACTGGAAGTTGAGAGCGCTTCAATATCTTTTTCACTTACATGAGAGACATGATCCACTGAAGCCACGCCGAGCTCGACACCCAGGCGCACACCCTGTCCCTCCTGTATTTGATTTGCATGTAGGCGAGGCAGTAAACCTCGCGCCATTCCTGCTTTTAAAATTGTGCGAGCATCTTCTGCAGAAAATGCGCCTTTGTCACAAAAAACATCAATCCATTTAGAGAATGGAAGGGCGGCTTCAAGCATCGGGCCGCAAACTAAATCCACATAATCTTTAGGGTTCTTTTTATATTCAACAGGAACAACGTGAGCACCGAGAAAAGTAGTCTCCTCCGTAAAGCCACGAGCAATCTCAAGTGATCTGCGCTCATCTTCGACAGTTAACCCATATCCGGACTTACATTCAATCGTGGTCGTACCACTGGCATGAGCTTCGACAAATAAGGATTTTGCATTAGAGCGTAACGCTTCATCACTGGCCGCTCGCGTTTTTTCAACCGTAAGAGCTATGCCTCCTGATGTGTAGCTCTCGCCCAGCATTCGTGCGCGAAATTCTTTGCTGCGATCCCCCGCAAAAATCATATGAGTATGGCTATCGACGAAACCAGGAATTATCGTTTTACCCTGAGCATCAATCTTCTTCTTGATGTGGTGGATTGGCGCCTGGTCATCTGGTCCAGCCCAGGCAATAACTCCATCTTCAATTAGAAAAGATGCCCTCTCGATAAGGCCTAATTTCGTGCCATCATGCTCTGGATCATTGGTGACAAGTTGCCCAATATTGTGGACCAGTGTGCTTGTCATTCAATATCCAACATTGGAACATGAACATGGCGCTCTTTTGCAGTTTCGATTGCGTGGTCATATCCGGCATCCGCATGACGAATGACTCCCATCCCCGGATCATTGCTAAGCACTCGAGCAAGTTTCTGAGCAGCTAGTTTTGTGCCATCTGCGACTGAAACCTGACCAGCGTGCATTGAACGTCCCATCCCGACTCCACCGCCATGATGCAGAGAGACCCATGATGCTCCTGATGAAATATTTACCATGGCATTCAAAAGTGGCCAATCTGCAATTGCATCAGACCCATCTAACATTGATTCAGTTTCTCGATATGGTGACGCAACCGAGCCACAATCTAGGTGGTCTCGGCCAATAACAATTGGCGCCGACACTTCGCCCTTTGCGACTAGGTCATTAAATGCCAGCCCAGCTCTGTCACGTTCGCCGTATCCGAGCCAACAGATTCGCGCTGGTAATCCTTGAAAGGCCACTTTCTCCTGCGCCATTGTTATCCAACGATGCAAGCCTTCATTTTCTGGAAAGAGATCTAGAACGGCTTTATCGGTGCGATAAATATCTTTTGGATCACCAGAAAGTGCAACCCATCTAAAAGGTCCCTTTCCTTCGCAGAAAAGTGGGCGGATGTAGGCAGGGACAAAGCCTGGGAATGCAAATGCTCGGCTGTATCCACCTTGGCGAGCTTCGTCGCGAATTGAATTTCCGTAGTCAAATACTTCTGCCCCTTTGTCTAGGAAACCAACCATAGCTTCAACGTGCTTGGCCATCGATTCTTTTGCGCGCTTTGTGAAATCTTCTGGCTTGTCCTTCGCCAGTTGTTCAGCTTCATGTACATCAACCCCAATTGGAATATAGGAGAATGGATCATGAGCAGATGTTTGATCAGTAACAATATCAATCGGAACGTCCATCGAAAGCAGTAGGGGAAATAATTCTGCAGCATTTCCTTCAAGACCTACCGAGAGCGGACGACGATCGCTCTTTGCTTTCAATACTCGAGCAATTGCATCATCTAGGTTATCTGCTATCTCGTCCAAGTATCTAGTTTCGATTCGCTTCTCCAGTCGCGTCTTATCAACGTCGATAATTAAACAGACACCACCATTCATGGTTATTGCCAGAGGCTGGGCACCGCCCATTCCGCCGCAACCACCCGTCAGAGTTAGAGTTCCCTGAAGTGTGCCATTAAATCTTTTTGCAGCTACGGCAGCAAATGTTTCATATGTTCCTTGCAAAATTCCCTGCGTACCAATATAAATCCAAGATCCTGCCGTCATCTGGCCATACATTGTCAGTCCAAGATGCTCGAGGCGGCGAAATTCTGGCCAGTTAGCCCAATCTCCGACAAGATTTGAGTTTGCGATCAATACTCGGGGCGCCCATTCATGTGTTTGAAATACGCCAACGGGCTTGCCGGACTGCACCAAAAGAGTCTCGTCATCATTCAAGTTTGTAAGACTTTTAACGATGGCATCAAATGACGGCCAGTTACGCGCTGCCTTTCCAGTTCCGCCATAGACAACAAGTTTTTCCGGATGTTCAGCAACGGCTGGATCCAAGTTGTTGTGAAGCATGCGGATTGCGGCCTCTTGACCCCAGCCTTTAGCCGTTAAGTTTGAGCCAGTTGCTGCTCGTAGAACTCGGGACGAATAATTTGGATCGCTCATTTGGTGAGAATATCGTGCCTTCAAGGCGATTGAAAGCATGGTCTATTCGGGAAAATGGCAAGCAACTTGCGAAGAACCTACTTGTAGAAGCTCGGGTTGTGTAGCAAAACAGACCTCTTTAGCCTTCCAACAACGAGTATTGAAAACACATCCCGCAGGAGGATCTGCCGGATTCGGCAAATCACCAGATAAGACTATTTGTTCGCGTTTCTCTTCTAAAAGTGGATCTGGAAGAGGAACTGCAGATAGCAGCGCTTTGGTATATGGGTGATGCGGTGAATTGTAGATGCTATCTACATCAGCCAACTCCATGATTTTCCCAAGATACATCACGGCAACTCGATCAGAAATATGTTGTACAACTGATAAATCATGTGCGATAAACAAATATGAAAGTCCAAAGTCATCACGCAAATCTGCAAGCAAATTAATTACCTGAGCCTGAATTGAAACATCGAGAGCAGATACTGCTTCATCGCAGACAATGAACTTAGGCTTTAGCGCCAGAGCCCGAGCAATTCCGATGCGCTGGCGCTGACCACCAGAAAATTCGTGTGGGTAGCGATTGTAATGTTCTGGATTAAGTCCAACCCGCTCCATTAGCTCTTGAACAGCTTTCTTTACACCACCTTCTGGGACAATTTTTTGAATCTCATAAGATGCTGCGATAATCGAACCAACTGTGTGGCGCGGATTTAGCGACGAATAGGGATCTTGAAAAATCATTTGCATCTTGGTGCGAAGAGCTTTCATCTGGCTATTGGAGTAGTTGGAAATATCCTCTCCCTCGAAAATAATCGATCCAGATGTTGGCTCATATAATTTCAAAATCGTTCTTCCAACTGTTGATTTACCACAGCCAGATTCACCTACAAGTCCAAGGGTCTCTCCTGGGCGAATTGAAAATGAGATGCCATTAACGGCTTTATTGTCACCTTTGACTCGAGAAAAAATCCCCTGCGAGGCAAGTGGGAAGAATTTGGCGAGATCTCGCACTTCCATTATCGGCACGCTCATGCGCCCTCACCTGCGAAACATCTCACTAAATGTTCGTCGGCCCGAAGTCTAAGTTCTGGCATTTGTGATTCACATTTTCCTGATTCAACTTCAGTCTTACGATTGCAACGCGGATTAAATGAACATCCAGAGGGCAAAGAGATTAGCGAAGGTGGCTGGCCTGGAATCGCGCTGAGTCGCCCAATTTTTGTCCGATCCATTCGTGGCACAGAGGCAAGAAGTCCCTGCGTGTATGGCATGAGTGGATTGGCGTAAAGATCCCTAACTTTTGCACTTTCAACAATTCGCCCCGCATACATAACATTCACCCTATTAGCAGTACCAGCGACCACTCCCATGTCATGCGTTATGAGAATCATCGCCATTTTCAGCTCTTTTTGCAGGTCTCGAAGCAGCTTCATAATTTGGGCCTGCACCGTTACATCCAGCGCAGTCGTTGGTTCATCCGCAATCAGGAGTGATGGGTTATTGACTAGCGCCATCGCAATCATGACCCGTTGGCGCATTCCGCCCGAGAATTGATGAGGGAATGCAGCCATTCGACTTTCGGCACCTTGAATTCCGACCATCTCTAGTAGCTCAATAGTGCGGGCACGGCTGACTTTTATATCAACCTCATTATGAATCTGATGGGCTTCAATTATCTGATCACCTATGGTGTAAAAAGGATGAAGCGATGACATCGGATCTTGAAAAATCATCGCAATTTCTCTGCCGCGCAATTTCCGTAATTCCTTCTGATTGCTATTAATTAAATTAACAACCCCATCAGTGGATTCGAACTTTGCCGAACCCAAAATATTTGCCGTTCGCTTTGGGATCAATCCCATCAGCGCCAAATTCGTGACCGTCTTGCCCGATCCCGATTCTCCAACAATCGCCAGAGTTTCACCAGCGTTAACTTCAAAAGAAACTTGGTCCACAGCTTTAACCAAACCATCCGGAGTGGGGAACTCAACGCTTAAACTTTCAATTTTTAAGAGCGTCATACGACTCGAACTCTTGGGTCTATGAAGGCATAGAGAATATCCACGAGCAAATTCATAATCACGACGAATAGCGCAGCCAGAAGTGTTGTTGCCACGATGATTGGTAAATCGATATTCACCACAGAATTTATAGCAAGTCGCCCTATTCCAGGTAAATTAAATACTGATTCCGTAAGAATTGCGCCTCCGAGCAAACCGGCGAAATCTAACCCCGCCATAGTCGCAATAGGTGCAAGTGCAGCACGAAGTGTGTGCTTACCCAAGATCACACCTTCCGATAAACCCTTTGCTCTTGCGGTGCGGATGTAATCTTCATTTGAAGTATCAATTACTGCGCTTCTCACAAATCTTGTATATAAAGCGGCATAGGCGAAAGCCAAAGTAATCCACGGCAATAACAATATTTGTGCCCATTCAAATGGGTTCTCTAAAAATGGCGTGTAGTTGCCTGCCGGGAAAGGCATTATGTGCCATTTGATAACAACAAATACTAAAAGCATCAAACCTGTTAAAAATGTAGGAAGTGAAGTTCCAATTAAAACAAAAATTGTACTCAGTTGATCCACGATTCGACCACGAAATCTGGCCGCTAAAATTCCCAGACCAACGCCAAGGGCTAGCCACATAACTAGGGCTCCAAGAGCCAGAGAAACAGTTACTGGAAGCGCCTCGCTAATTACGTTTGTGACACATGCATGTTCCTGAAATGAATAACCAAGTGAGGGTGCCGGGCAAGTAATCATTGCAGCGCCTTCACCAAATGAGCGGCCAAATAATAGGCCTTTTAAAAAGAGAAAATACTGCGTAAAGAAAGGCAAGTCATAGCCGAGGCGATGACGATTAGCCTCAATTATTCCGGGGTCGTTACAGGTCTTACCGCATGTCAAAGCTGCCGGATCGTAGGGAAGAAATGCGAAAATTACATACACAGCGAAACTCACTGTTAGAAGAATGATGAAGGAAACCGCGAGGCGTCTTGAAATATAGGACAACACGGTTGTTACACTCCTCTACGGTTCTATTACATTCACGATGTATATCAAAATTAATTTATAGCGTTAAATCAAATTACATAAAAGAGCAGATGCGAGTGATTTCTCTCCCGCACCTACCCTTCTATTTATAACTTACTTAATGAAGATGTCACCAAATGATGGCGCACCCTGTGGCTCCCAGAAGAAAACACCGCCGAGGCCAGAGCCCCAGATTTCCTGTGTCTTTGAGAATACGCGAGGAATGATCCACATCTGATCCATCGCATATTGATTTAGCTCGGCCCACATCTTGCCTTGCTTCACTCGATCTGGCTCTGAAAGGGCGGCATCAGATTTCTCTTTGAATGCCTGGTATGCAGGATCTGCACCATTTTGAGATAAGTCGAATCCACCGGTCTCTGTGAAGAGTTCAGGGATAACAGTAGAAGCATTTGCCCAGTCTGGCGCCCAGCCCGCACGAGAGAAATCTCCCTGCTTGGTTGGATCCATAACAACTGAGTAGTAAGAGCCAGCTTCAATGTAGTTGAACTTCATTGTTATGTTGGCATTCTTCTTCATCGAGTCGATCCAGATTGCTGCAGCCTTCTTGTTGGTATCAGTGTCAGCCGTGTCGAAGGTAAGACCACGTTTTGGATCTGTTGCTCGAGCATAGACATCTGGACATGAACTCTTTGCAGCAGTCATGTATTTCTGAGCAGCATCAGCATTTCCGGCGGCGATGAATTCATCTAGACCGGTTACCTTTGCATAATCAAGACCCATTAATGGCTTAATTGCACCATCTGCAGGGTCGCCACCAAAGGCTGCGCCACCAGAAAGTTGAATAAGTCCAGCGTAATCACGCGCATAATAAACAGCCTTGCGAACATCTAGGCAAGGTAGTGATTTAACGTTTACAGCCTCATAAGTAACGTAAGGATCATAAACATTTAGCGCACGATCGGCGAATTCTGCTCTTGGGTTTCCTGCATCATCAAAGACTGTAGGTAAATTCGTTGGCAGAACAGAATCGAGTGACATTGAGTTCTTATCAGAATCATTAAGGATTAATTGATCGCGAACTTCTTCGGCCAATCCAAATCGAACAACTATGCGGTCTGGAAAAGCACTGCGCACAGAATCTGATTTTGGATCCCAATTGTCGTTGCGAACAAGAACCATTTCATCTTTAGACTTGTACTTCTCGATCTTATATGGACCGCTTGATACTGGGTGCATGTCATATGCATCGCCATCATCTTTTGCTTTCGGTACCGGACTGAATGCAAGGTAAGTAACCGTGTAGTTAAAGTCACCTACTGAACGACTCAAGTTGAAAGTAATTGTCTTGTTATCCGCTGAGCAGGAAACAGCTTTATCGTAAGCCGCTGTGTCATTGTCTGCTGCTGCATAAGGTCCTTTGTAAACAGATGAACCATCGTCAGCTGATGGAATATCCAACATAGAAATTGCATATGTAGGACCGTCAGTAATTACATCTGTAGCAAATGTACGAGAAACGCCATATTTGACATCTTCGCAAGTAATGGCAGAACCATCTTCATACTTAACGCCATCACGCAGGGTGAATTCCCATGTTTTGTTCTCATTTGAAGCGCGTCCAGTGTCGGTCGCAAGGTCTGCTACAACGGCAGATCCATCGGAACCTGGTGCGTGTGCATAAGAAGTAAGTGTGCGTTGCAAATATGAACTAAACCATGCGAGATGCTGACCGGTGTAGTTACGGTTTGGATCTGCGTGTGTCCAGGCTTCGGAGTGAGTCAAATAAGTGATCGTGCCACCCTTTGATGAACCACCGCTGCTCATCTTCACTAGTCCGCCAGCAATTACTGCCAGTGCTAGAACCGCAACAATTGCGATGCTAGTTGATTTTTTTACTCTAGCCATTCTTTCTCCTTTTATTCTCTAGTTTTAAAACTCATTTAACGCTGATTGCACTCTTTAGCTCTGCTCAGATTTTGGATCAAGAGCATCTCTAATTGCATCTCCCAATAAATTGAAAGAAAGTACCACTAAGATTAGTGAAATAGCAGGAATAAAGAAATAGGTCGGCTCGCTCAAAATGTACTTTGTTGAGTCTGCAATTATCAATCCCCATGAGGCAGAGGGCGGTTGTATACCTATACCCAGGTATGAGAAAACGGCCTCTGCAGCTAAATATCCCGGCAAGGCTAGGGACACATAGACGATCACTGGGGTCCAAAGGTTTGGCAGTAACTCCTTGAAAATAATCCTGCGATTTGAGGCGCCCAAAGCCCGGGCTGCAACCACATAATCTCGTTCGCGAAGTGACAAAACTTGAGATCGAATAATTCGTGAAAAATATGGCCAACCGAAGAAAGATAAAATAACGATTAGATAAAGTATCCGTGCGCTGTTGTCACGTGCAATACCCGAGCGCTCGATTCTTTGAATCGTTGGCCCGCTGAGAGCAATAATCATAAAGAAGGAAGGAAAGGCAAGCAGGAAATCGGTAAAACGACCAAAAACCGAATCGACGCGTCCGCGGTAATAGCCAGACACGATTCCAATTATTAACCCTAGCGCAACTGTCGCAAATGTTGAGATGACTGCAACCATAAATGAGATACGAGCGCCATACATTAAACGGGCAAGTAAGTCATAGGCGATTCCTGGTTCTACACCTAGCGGGTGATTCCAACTCATTCCACCGAATCGACCAATGGTCTGACCGCGTTCAGTTATCGCAGTTCCATCCCGATCATTTGGATTGACATTTATTGCCCAAGCAATCAGGGGCGCAAAAATTGCAAAAAAAGCAATTCCTACTGAAGCAACTGCAGCCGGAATTCCAATTCGATTAGCGCGAAAACGACGCCAAGCCAATTCCCTAGGGCTTCGGCTGACCAGCCCAGCTCCGACTAATCCGATGCTCGCCATTTGCGCACGGTAGTGAGTCTTTAGAATCTTTGCAAGGTCACTGCCAGCGGTCGGAGTGTCGACCCCTGGCCCCAAAAAGGGCGCCTTTTTACTTCAGATGGCTGCGTTCACTCAAGCTACGAAGTGCTTGTAGCCCATCTTTTGCCCAAGAATTTATCGTCGTGATACTGCAAGGCAAAACATCAAGGTGAAATACACTCTCAAGTGGAGCGCTAATAACTCGCGTTACGAGTGACCTAATAATGTAGTTATGCGTTACAACGATGATCGTTTTACCTGAATGTTCTAGGACCAAATTCGAAAGCGCTAATTCAGACCTTGCCGCAATGTCTTCATAGGATTCACCGGTTTTCCCAGCAGGCGCAGAAATATTTGAGACCCAGGATTGCCATTCATTCGGATATCGCTCTTTAATCTCAGGGAGATTAAGGCCATCCCACTCGCCAAATGCCGCCTCCCGCCATACTTCATCAAAAACTATTTCTAGCCCAGTTGCCTTTGCAATAAATTCTGCGGTCTGAGTTGTGCGCACCATCGGCGAAACAATAAGTAAATCTGCGTTACGAGCGACTAGCTCCGTAGCGACTGCTGCTGCTTGAGCGCATCCTTCTTCACTAAGCGCAGGATCCGAACCATCACCACCTGAGAACCGACGCTCTGGCGTCAAGATAGTTTCGCCATGTCTTACGAAGTAGATAACAGTTGGCTTCTCCCCCGAAACAAGTCGTTCTAGCAGAAAATTCTTCTGAAGTGGGGGGCTAGTGCTTACTTCACCATCTAGGGCTTTATTTGCTAACCGGTCAGCATGTGAGTTCTGATCTCTTGGAATCCATTTATATGAAACCAATTCTTGAGGATGAGAATCCCGCACCAATTTCGCAAGGCTGCGCATATCGGGGTGCTTTATTTGCCATCGCCCCGTCATTTGCTCAACTACTAATTTAGAATCCATCAGAGCCTCAACGGTTGCCGTTGGATCTATTTCATTTACTTTGCGAAGCGCAGCGAGCAGGCCGTTATATTCCGCGACATTATTAGTTGCAATTCCAATGGTTTCATAAATTTCATGCAAAATTTTCCCATTCTCCGTGACAACAGCGCCATATGCGGCAGGTCCCGGATTCCCGCGAGAGCCACCATCTGCTGAAATCACAAATGCGCGGGCCATCTAAATCCTCACCAAAATACGTCGACATTCTTCGCAGCGCAATACTTCGTCAGCTTCTAAAGATTTTATCCGCTCCATTTCAACCGCGTTTATCACCAATCGACATCCATCGCATGTGCTGCCAATTAAGAGTGCAGCTCCAATTCCGCCGCCATTACTCTTTATTTTTTCATACAAATCTATTAAGCCAATCTCTATCTTTGGCGTCAAAAGTGTGCGCTCAGATTTCTTCAACTGAATTTCACGTTCTAATTCAGCCACGCCATTTTCTAGTCGGACATTTATCTCGAGCTCTAATTGCTTTAAGCCCTCTTCATCTCTTTTAATTATTTCAACTTTTTCTTTCGCGCCATCAGCGCTCATCATAATTTCCAGTTCGCTATCTTCTAACTCTGCTTTGCGCTTAGCCAGGGTAGCAATTTCATGTTGCAATTGCTCAAGTTCTTTTGGCGAAGTACTTCCGTTCGACATTCTTGCCTCGTCCTTAGCCATACGATCGGCCACCGATTCGACATCCACTTCGCTTCGTCGAAGATCAATTGTTACATCAGTTAATTGCACTTCTGCTGTGGCTAGTAGTTCAGCACTTCCAGCCAGGCGCGTCTGAATTGCGGTTAATTGTTCATGTTCGGGCAATGTCTTCAATTTATGTGTCGCCTGCATAATTGCCGTATCAATTCGTTGCAGTTCAATTAAGTTATTTTGGTCTGACACAGAGGCTTTCATTGAGACCTCTCTTTTCATCGATTTATTCGCGAAATTCTCTTTTGAGCTTTATGTAATTGTTCGATAATGGTACGTGTTGAGAATTTTATCATTAACTCGTAGACGACCTTCTTGTTCACTACATGTGCAGCCAGAAAGTCTAATTTTTGCCAATTTATGTCTGTGATTTTAAGCCAACCGTGAGTGAAAGATTGATTGCGGTAATAGAGTATTTCCATGAGTAATCCAATAATTGAACGTTCTTTTAGGCACATGGGGTGGGCAAACTCCCAAATGCTCAGGATCGTTAGTGGATTGCCCGATGAAGCAATAAATTTTTCGGCGTGGAACCCAGATTGGACCGTTGGAAAAATTGCTCACCATATTGTCCTCTCAGAAGGACGCCTTATTTCCCGAATTAATGAACAACCTGTTGGCCAAGAGCCCCAATCACCAACAACAGCGCAGGATATTAGAGAATTAATCTCTATCTGCAAGCAGCGCGACGACCAACTTCTCTTACTCACCAACACACCAGATGAAATAAGAACTTTTAATCGAAATGGAAATGAAGCTTCATTCTTAACCTCAACCATTTTGGCACAGGCAATTAATCACGCAACAGAGCATCGAGCACAAATTTCAGACATTCTGGCAGCAAACAAGATGGATGTCCTGAATCTAGATGAGATTGATTTGTGGTCATTTGAAAACTGGGAAAAATCGCAATTAGCTAATCCTGGTGGGCGGTGAGGGTTTCGAACCCCCGACATCCTCGGTGTAAACGAGGCGCTCTACCACTGAGCTAACCACCCAAACGTACTGCCGCACTCTACCTGCAGATTGGCAGTATTAGAAATTCACACCACCTAATTACAAGCTGGCGAGCGCAGCCTTGTAATCTACTAAATTACGGGCGTCTCCCAGGCCATTTAAAACCTGCCAGCGAAGAATTCCTTGCTTATCAATAATGAAGGTGCCTCGGATGGCACAGCCTTTATCTTCGTTGAAGACGCCGTACGCCTTTGCTGTTGCCCCGTGTGGCCAAAAATCTGTCAGTACTGGGAATTTGAAACCCTCTTTTTCGGCAAATGCTTTTTGGCTGTGCATTGGGTCGCAAGAGATTGCAATCAATTGCACGCCTTCATTTTGGAAAGCTGACAGATCATCTCGCAATCCGCAAAGTTCACCGGTACAAATTCCAGAAAATGCGAATGGATAAAAGAGAACTACTACATTCTTAGCGCCCTTGAAAGATGAGAGTGAGATCGTCGCGCCATGCTGGTCAACGAGTGCGAATTCTGGTGCTGGTGATCCAATTTCTAGTGTCATGGGATTCTCCAATATGGTCTCTACTTGCGACTTGATTTCCTAGCTACAAGTTTGGTCGCTACCCAATCTACACCGATTGCAAAAGATACGGTCTGTGAAAGTCCCGCTATCGGAGCCGCATCCTGAATATCACTTGGCTCAACATAACCTTCTCTATTTACTTTCGGTGTTAATAACCAGATTGGTCCGGACTCGGATAGGAAACTAGCGACATCCATCAACTCATCAATGAGATCGCCATCACTCTCTCGCCACCAAATGAGAACGCAATCCACAACTTCGGTGGCATTATCCATAACAAATCTTGTGCCTACCTGCTTCTCGACTGCATTTCGAAATTCAGCATCGCAGTCAGTGGCAAAACCGACTTCCAAAATAAGGTCGCCTGGTCTTAAACCAAAGCGTTCAATCATTAGTCCGACCCCCATGGGGGTTTCTCCTCCTTCTCTCACATGCTTAAACCTCGCGAGGACTGCGCTTCCAGGAGAGAAGTTCATCTAACCTTGAGAGATTTGGCAAGGGTTCTGGGCAATCTCCTCAATAAATGGCTACCTGATAATTAGGGAATTTGGAGGGGAAGTTAGCCCCGAATTCATGGAAAGATAGGCCCATGAGCACAAGTGACCAGGCACCAGACCATTTAATTGATCAACTAGTTGATACTGATCCGCAGGAAACAGCAGAGTGGACCCAATCCCTGGATGCCGTTCTAAAGAATGCCGGACCAGTTCGAGCACGTTTTTTAATGCTTGCAATGCTGGGTCGTGCTGGTGAAAATAATCTCGGCGTTCCAGCACTTCGCGCAACAGATTACATAAATTCGATTCCACCAAGTCAAGAGCCAGATTTTCCTGGTGATGAAGGAATCGAACGGCGAATTCGTGCCTTCATGCGTTGGAATGCGGCGGTGATGGTTCACCGTGCACAACGCCCTGGGATTGGAGTTGGAGGACATATTTCAACCTATGCATCTTCGGCCTCACTTTATGAAGTCGGCTTTAATCATTTCTTCCGTGGAAGAAATCACGCAGGTGGTGGAGATCAGATTTTTTATCAAGGTCACGCAAGTCCTGGAATGTATGCACGAGCATTTCTAGAAGGTCGCTTAACCGAACATCAGATGGATGGTTTCCGTCAAGAGCTTTCACATGAAGGCGGTGGACTCTCGTCATATCCACATCCACGTCTGATGCCAGAATTTTGGGAATTCCCAACAGTTTCAATGGGACTTGGCCCGATCAACGCAATTTATCAAGCGCGCTTTAATCGCTACCTAAGTGGCCGTGAAATTAAGGATACAAGTGATCAAAATGTTTGGGCATTTCTTGGAGATGGGGAATGTGACGAACCTGAAACTCTTGGTGCAATTAGTCTTGCCGCTCGTGAAGGTCTCGATAATTTAACTTTTGTAATTAACTGCAACTTACAGCGCCTGGACGGACCAGTTCGCGGCAATGGCAAAATAATTCAGGAACTTGAATCAATTTTCCGCGGTGCCGGATGGAATGTAATAAAAGTTATTTGGGGTCGCGAATGGGACGAGCTTTTGGCTATGGATCGCGAAGGTGCGCTTGTAGAATTAATGAGCAAGACTACTGACGGCGATTACCAGAGTTTGAAGGCCGAATCTGGCGCGTATGTACGCGAGCATTTCTTTGGTCGCGATCCACGAACTGCGGCCATGGTTGCTGATTGGTCTGATGAGAAAATTTGGGCGCTGAAGCGCGGTGGCCATGATTACCGGAAATTATTTGCGGCCTATAAGCAAGCTGCAGAACATAATGGTCGACCTACTGTAATTCTCGCTAAGACGATTAAGGGATGGACTCTTGGGTCGCACTTTGAAGCACGTAATTCAACGCACCAGATGAAAAAGATGACCCACGAAGATCTGCTTAAATTCCGAGACACTCTGCAAATTCCCTTAGCGGATGAGCAAATTGATGCGAAGGCTCCACCGTATTATCACCCAGGTGTTGACTCCCCTGAATATAAATACCTAATGGATCGTCGTGCTGAACTTGGCGGATCGATGCCATCTCGTAATAACAAATCTACGCCGCTGATTCAGCCACCAATCGAAACATATGACGCGGTCGCTCGCGGCTCGGGCCAGCAAGAAATAGCCACAACAATGGCTTTTGTTCGACTGCTAAAAGATTTATTGAAGGACCCAAATATTGGCAAACGTTTTGTCCCAATTATTCCTGATGAGGCACGAACCTTTGGGATGGATTCTCTTTTTCCATCGCTGAAAATTTACTCACCTCACGGACAGAATTACACTTCTGTCGATCGTGACCTCATGCTCTCCTACAAAGAATCCACCTCGGGTGTGATTCTCCACGAAGGTATTAACGAGGCAGGTTCTACTGCTTCATTTACTGCGGTAGGAACTTCTTATTCCACTCATGATGTTCCAATGATTCCGATTTATATCTTTTATTCAATGTTTGGTTTCCAGAGAACTGGCGATGCCTTCTGGGCTGCGGCCGACCAGATGACGCGGGGCTTTGTGCTGGGCGCAACTGCTGGACGGACAACTTTAAATGGCGAAGGCCTTCAACATGAAGACGGGCATTCGCATTTGCTGGCATCGACCAACCCGGCCGTCGTTTGCTATGACCCGGCCTTTGGATATGAAATCGGCCATATTATTCGTGATGGTTTGAAGCGAATGTATGGCGAAAATAGCGAAAATATTTATTACTACCTAACGGTCTATAACGAGCCATATATGCAGCCTGCACAACCTGAAGGTTTGGACATTGACGGCTTGCTAAAAGGTATCTACCTTTATGCGCCGGCGGTCAAAGGCAAAAAGAAAGTTCAGCTTCTAGCATCTGGCGTTGCTTTGAATTGGGCTATTAAGGCCCAGCAATTGCTTGCAGATGATTGGGGTATTGCTGCCAGTGTTTGGTCAGTAACTTCCTGGAACGAGCTTCGACGTGATGGTCTTGAAGTTGATCGCCATAACTTGCTCAATCCAAAGGATCGTAAGTCCGCTTACATTACCAATAAACTTCTAGGCCAAGAGGGTCCAGTCATCGCAGTAAGTGATTTCATGAGGGCAGTTCAAGATCAAATAGCTCCTTGGGTAACACAAGATTTTTACTCACTTGGAACTGATGGTTTCGGATTATCTGACACCAGAGGCGCCCTTCGCCGTCACTTCAAAGTTGATGCTGAATCAATAACTGTTGCTGCGCTAGCTCAGCTTGCTCAGGCCGGTGAAATTAAAGCCAAGGTTGTCCAGGAGGCTCTTGATAAGTATCGCTTGAATGACATCAGCGCAGCTGATCCTGGCAATACCGAAGGCTCTGGCTGATTATTTAACTTTGCTCTCTTGACCAAGGTTGGCAAATTTTGCAGTTGCCACCAGCATCAAGCCTGGAATCATAAGTCCCACCGTAACTGAAGATATTTCTACGACCCAGGAAATGCCTATCTTTGTGAAGAAGGCGATAATTGAAGTGACAAAGCCCAGTTGAGCAACAACAACACTACTTGGCAATGAAGATCGCCTAAAGGCAATGCCATAAAGTGTTGGCACGATAATCGATGAGCCAAATCCGGCAAATGCAAAACCCACTAAAGCAAGTGTGAAGCCAAGCTTCTGATTGGTTTCTGAGAAATAAGTAGCTCCGGAGATACAAATTATAAAGCCAGCTCCACCAATTTTAGGTAAATAATTAAGTAGCTGATGCTCGCTAAATATTCGAAGCGCTCTGTTCATGTTCAAGCGCAAGATAATCATTGCTGCAATAAAAAATGTGTAACCATAAATGCTCGTCGCCGCACTCATTCCAATTGAGTCCTTCACGTAAATTGCTGACCAATCCTGAGTAGAAAATTCGATCTGCATGGCAAGAATCATGGCAGTGGCCACAAGAGGTTGTGATTTGAATGCAACTACCAGCCCTGACAGGGTGATATTCGGCACCGCATCATCTTCATCTGATTTATCAATAAAATAAGGTGTTGATTTTTGAATCCCATACATAGTTAACAACCACATTGCGAGCATCAATATTCCAATGTGCCAAGCAAGAGTCACAAATGGAGTAATAATAATTGCAAAAATTGAAGTAATAAGTGCGCCAAGACTCCAAAGTCCATGAAGTTTAGGAAGAATCAATTCTCCCACTTCTTGCTGTCGGTGAATCGCCTGGCCGTTGTTTGCAATAAGAAATGAAGCCCAGAAAAAACCAATAAGAATATTTAAAATTAGCCAATAAAATGAGCTTCTGAAGTGTGGAACTACGGCCATAGAAAGAAATAATCCACTTGATGCCAGTGAAATAATCGGCTTAATGCCAAATTTATGAACCAAGTTTCCAACGAAAATGAAGGCCAAAAGTGCGCCAATTCCACCGAGAGTCAGGTATGTTCCAAAGAGTCCATTGCTTATGCCCAAATTGTCGCGAATTTCAGGAAATCGCGTGGCTGTCGCCATTGCCCCAATGCCAAAGGGTAGGAAAAGTAAGTTGAGCGCGCGTTTTTCAGTTTTTGAGAAATTAGATTTCAATAGAGAGCACTCGCCAACTCTTTTCTGGCAAGTAGCAAATCTGCATCTTCTGGGTCAACCAAAGAGAATAGTTCCAATAAATGCTCACGCACCTGCTTCTTCTCATCTCCATCGCTCTTTCTTATCAAATTGATCAATCGGGAAAAAGCATCCCTATTTAAGCCACTAGCAATCTCGACATCTGAAGCGCTTATTTGTGCGGAAATATTATCTGGGTTTGCAAGAGCAAGAGCTAGGGCATCCTTTGGATTCAGATCCTTAACGCGAATTATCAACTCTGTTTGAGCCAAACCTATTTTTGCCAAATTATCTCCGGGTTTGCGTGCCAGCCATTTTTCATAAGCTGCTTTAGCAGTGAGCAGATCTCCCTTTTCCAGAGCTTCCATAGCCAGAATCTCTTCTGGTTCCAATGGGGTTTCGATAGGAGCGCTCTCTTTGAGTGCACTGCCCACGCCACGCTCGGCGGCAAGTCCAACAACTTTATCTATGACCAATCTGATTTGCTCGGGAGTTGGGACCGATTCAAATAGCGGAACCATCTGTTCTTGAATTATCGCTATGGCAATTGGTACCGATTGAACTTGAAGAGCGCTAGCCACCTCAGTTTCGGTATCGACATTTACTGTGCCAAGAATCCAAGCTGGTTCGCCATTTTCTAAAAGATCTGCATCCTGATATTTGCCCATAATTTCCAACAATGAAATAGCTTGTGTACTTCGAGGCGACCAACAGATAAGGATTACAACTTTTTGGTTAGAAGATGGCAATACTTCATTTACCAAATTAGCTTGCGTCACGGCAATTCCTGGAGTTGCCACCTCTGGCGCCGCAGGCTTGCCAAGAGTGCTCAAGTCGACCGCGCTAGCGAAATTTTTGGGGAGCGGGGGCAAACTCATGTAGGTATCTTACAGATAATTATTTTGCTGATGGTTCGTGGATCCCCGGCATCGTTACCCCAACATAGGTTCTAAATGGCAGAATATTGTCGATGTAATCTTTTGTTGCAAAATCGAGTCCTAAGTCACGACCGGCCTGCTCTCCTAGGTACCAACGATGTTCCAGAATTTCGTGGAACATTTGGGTCTGCTCGACGCGATTCTGTAACGCATCGGGAACTTGGTTCATAACATGGTGATAGGTATCGCGAAGCCATCTGCGAGCGCTGTCATGCAATGGTGGCTTTGGAGCAGGTTCGCGGCCACGAAACCTCTCGAAAGATGCGAGCAGGCGCTTGGCTTGAAGCTCCTCAGCATGGATGCCGAGCAAATCCAGCAATCGATTTTGGTGATAGCCAGCCGCAACTAGCTTCGGCTGAAAATTCAATTCACCCTTATCACCATTTATCGAAACTTCGACTTCTTCAACAGCAAAACCTAAATCTTGAAGTGCTCGCATCGCACCCTCAACCGCATGGCGATCGTCTGGATCCAAGACTTGGGGCTCGCGAAGTGCTTTCCATAACCTTCGGTAGCGCTTGATAACACCTTCACTAGCCCGAACCGGATCCATATCTGCTTGGAGGACGCCAGCAATTTTCAAATCCTCTAATTCGGCGGCAACGTTAAAAAGGGAAATCTCTAAATCATGCTCACGTTGTCCATCGGTAAGCCGGCTTTGAAATTCGCCAGTTTCTGCATCTACCAGATAGGCAGCAAATTGATCGGCATCTCGCCGGAATAAAGTATTTGATAGCGAACAGTCACCCCACCAAAACCCAAGTAGGTGAAGTCGTACCAGCAATAAGGCTAGGGCGTTGGCCATATTCGTAACTTCATGTGGCGTTATTTCTGCGCTCAGAATAACTCGATATGGAAGTGAGAAAGGAAGATAATGGGTAACAAGAGCGGCCGGCAGCTCTTCACCTTGGCCATCTTTTCGATTTTCAATTACAGCAACAGGTTCGACGCATGGAGCTTCTCGGTTGATTAATTCACGGAGTAAGGCATATTCCCGATTTGCAAACTCAGGCACAGTTTCTTTTATTGCATATATAGGAGCATTGTAATTTTGAGTAGCTTTAACTAATCGAACAATATGCCTCGAGATTCCTCGCATATCGGCAAGTGAGGCATCTTCTTCCCAAGTTTCAAGCGGCTTAGACCATGGCATTCGGGCAAGTGTTGACATTTCCTCAGCAAGCCCAGTTATTCGAAGGTTAGCCACGGGGCCATTCTCTCCTATTTTCTCCAACTACGCGTTTAAAATAGCGCCATGGCTAAGTTGAAACCTGTAATGAAGCGAACTCCACTTTTGTCGAAAAATAAGGCAAGTTTGGCTCCCGAAGATTTCGGTTCAATGGGAGAGCCGCTAAATCAATCACATCCCTTCTATTTTGGGTTTCTGGCTGCATCTGGCGCAATTATTGCGCTTACACTTCTTAGAGCACTGGCATCGGCCAGCCAAGTTATGGTTTTAATCATAATTTCTCTATTTTTTGCAATGGGATTAAATCCGGCAGTTCTATTTCTAGAACGTCGGGGATTGAATCGATCACAAGCTGTAGCATCGACGGTTACTTGTGTCGTTGGCTTTGTTGGACTCTTCATTTGGGTGGCTGCTCCACTGATTATTGACCAAGTTAATGCGCTGATAAACAATGCACCACAGATGATTTCTGATTTAAAGAGCAATAAGACTATTAATGAACTAAACACCAATTATGGAATCATTGACACAATCCAAAATAGAGTGGAATCCTCAATTAAAGATGGCAAATTTGTAATTGGTGCATTTGGTGGCGTAATAGGTGTTGGCAAGGCAGTTGTTTCTGGGGCGCTTGCTACTTTGACAATCCTTGTCCTAACTCTTTATTTCTTAGTAGCCCTTCCGACGGTTACCAAAGATGCCTATCGTTTAGTGCCAGCAAGTCGTCGTGATCGCGTAGCAAAAATCAGCGATGCGATAATATTTCGAGTTGGGGCTTTTGTTGGCGGCCAAATTACTATTTCCTTTTTTGCCAGTATTTTTATCTTCCTTCTAGGATTAACTCTGGACTTGCCGTATAAATCTGCACTGGCTCTTGTAGTATTTGTCTGCGGCTTGATTCCACTCATTGGTCATTTCATCGGCATGACAATAGTGACTCTTGTTGCACTTACCGACTCGCCCTTAACGGCGCTTATTGCCCTTGCCGCATATATCCTTTATGTTCAATTTGAAAATTATGTTTTGACCCCAAGAGTTATGAAACGCTCGTTGTCGATCCCCGGTCTTGTAACCATAATCGCAGCATTGATTGGAACTTCTTTGCTAGGCCTAGTAGGCGGAATTCTTGCCGTGCCACTTGCCGCAGCCATTCTTCTTATTTTGGATGAGGTTGTTTATCCTGGGGCCGAAAAAAGTTAAAACTCAATCGGCAATGGCAATCTTTCGGGTGCAACAATCTTTGTAATTTCACTTAGAACTCGATGGACAGATGGCTCGCCTACCCATAAGTGTTTAGCCTTATCAACATTTATCAAGTTGATTTGTGGGATAACACCAAATACCACGGCTGCTTCTTTAGGTTTCAAATAATCATCGAATTCCGGAATTAGAGCCGTTATTGGGCGTCCATCCTCTGCCCAGAATTCCAAATCCTCTCGGGTACTTCTTTGGAGTGGTGGGCTAAGTAAAATAAGTCCGAGGATTCTTGGATCACGGGCATACTGAATTGCTAAGTCTGTCCCAAATGACCATCCCATTACCCATAATTTTTCAGCTCGAACTTCGTTGCTCTCATTAAAGACAAAATCGATTGCTGCCTCGACATCCAACCTTTCGGGGCCGCCATTGCCAAACTCGCCATCGCTAGTTCCGGCATCCGAGGTGGTTCCCCGCGTGTTGAACCGGATTATTTCAATTCCAGCCAGGTCCGGCAAACGATTGGCGGCTTTCTTGTAGATATGGCTATCCATCATGCCTCCCCCTGCTGGGTTTGGATGCAGGCAGAGAATTGAAGCCTTCCGCACTGTCTTAGGTGTCGCAACTTCGCCAACAAGATTTAGGCCATCTTCGGTATGAATTGTGATCGGCCGGCGAATTGCTGGCAAAACTGTGCTCGGGCGTATTAACTCTTTCACGAAATAAGTTTAGTCTTATCGAATGGAAACGACGACTTTTGATAGCCATAACCCGATCGATGGCAGCGTTCTTGCCAGTTATCCAAATACATCCGAGGAGCAAGTATCTGCTGCCGTCGAACGTGCCAGAGCAGCAACAACTCCTTGGCAAGTACTTGGTTTTCGAGGTCGACGAAAAGTTCTGCTCAAATGGGCTGCAGAGATATCAAAGAACGTTGATGAGATTGCCCAATTAGTGAGAGCCGAAACTGGAAAACCAATTAGCGATGCGACCCTGGAAGCAACCCTTGCTCTCGGCCATCTTGCTTGGGCTGCAAAACATGCAGAGGTAACATTGCGAGCACAGCGCAGGCCCTCCGGGTTGCTTATGTTTAATATGAAAACAATTGTGGAGCGAGTTCCCTTGGGGGTTGTTGGTGTTATTGGTCCGTGGAATTATCCGATATTTACCCCCATGGGCTCAATTGCTTATGCCTTGGCGGCTGGCAATACCGTGGTATTTAAACCAAGTGAATTTACTCCCGGCGTTGGCCACTGGTTGGCTCAAAAATTCGACAACATCGCACCCTTTGCCGATATTTTTACTACTGTTACAGGTTTACCGGAGACTGGAAAATCACTATCCCAATCTTCTGTAGATAAAATTGCTTTTACTGGTTCTACAAGAACTGCAAAGAAAGTTGCGGCATCATGTGCCGAGCGAATGGTTCCTGTCGTACTCGAATGCGGGGGCAAAGATCCAGTAATCATCGCCGCCGATGCCGATATTAATCGAGCTGCTGAGTATTCACTTTGGTCAGCAATGTCTAACGCTGGACAAACCTGTATTGGAGCCGAGCGAGTCTATGTTGTAAACGAAGTGGCAGATCAATTTATCGCAAAAATTTCCGAATTAGCCAAGCAAGTTCATCCCGGTAAAGATGCGAATTATGGTCCATCAACAATGCCAACCCAATTAAAAGTTATTCAGAGCCATCTAAATAATGCGCAGGAGAAGGGCGGGACTTTTCTAATCGGTAGCGTTGATTCGGTCAAAGCCCCATTTGTTGAACCGGTAATTATGATTGATGTTCCGGAAGATTCGACAGCTGTCACAGAAGAAACCTTCGGTCCAACTTTGGTTATTAATCGTACGGTTGATACCGCCGAGGCAATTCGCTTGGCAAATGCCACTAGGTACGGCTTGGCCGCTTCGGTCTGGTCAAAGAGGAATGGTGAGAAAATCGCTAGCCAACTGCAATGCGGAATGGTTTCCATCAATTCTGTAATCGCTTTTGCAGCTATTGCCTCTGCACCTTTTGGCGGCGTTAAAGATAGCGGATATGGCCGAATTCATGGTCCCGAAGGTTTATTGGAATTTAGCTATCCAAGGACTGTTGTAAAAACCATCTTCAATATTCCAATCGTATTTACTACATTTGCTAGAAGTAAATTTGCCGATAAATTTGTGAAGTTTGCAATTAGAACTCTGCACTCAAAGGGCGTCGGTTAAAATTTCTAGACTAATCAATTCAATTGCCGCTAATATCTAGGTGCACCTTTAGACCTTAGCGTTCTTGGCTTGCGATCACTTCTCTTGTTCCAACAAATGGTATGCCAATGCCTGCGCGATTCCACATCCTCTTCAAGCCAAGCAACTGTGTGAGGCGTTGCCGTTGGAATTAGTTGATCGCAGCCCGGGCAACGATAAGGTTTTGTCGAAGTAGAGCCAGTAATCCTTCGAACTCGATATATACCTTCAGAATGCTCTTCGATCATCTCGCCAGATAGCGAAATATCGCGCTCCTCGTCATCCTTTGGGCGAGCCCGTTTGGCTCCTTTTGGATGATTTCTACGCGGACTCACAGCGCTATTCTCCCCTCTGCTTTCGGTTTATCCCAACTTTTAGGGCAAGATATTGTCGTGGCAAATGAGTTAGCAATATTAGTGCAGGGACTGAGAAAGACATATTCAAGCAAAGCGAGCGGGAAAAAAGCAGCAGTAGCTGGAATTGACCTTGAAGTCGCTAGAGGCGAAATCTTTGCCCTCCTTGGACCAAATGGCGCCGGGAAGACCACGACCGTGGAAATTCTGGAGGGGTACAGATCTCGCGATGAAGGTACTGTAAAAGTCCTGGGTCAAGATCCGGCCAAACTTGGAAAAAATAGTTGGGCCTGGAGAAATCGGATCGGCTTTGTACTCCAGTCGACAAATGACTCGCAAGATTTATCCGTGCATGAAACCGTCCACCATTTTGCCAATTATTATTCAAATCCGAGAGATCCTGACTCAGTAATTGAGGAAGTTGGACTCAGTGAAAAAAGCAATTCCAGAATTCAAACTCTCTCTGGGGGTCAACGTCGCAGACTTGATGTTGCTCTGGGCATAATTGGGAATCCCGAGATTTTGTTTCTAGATGAACCAACGACAGGTTTTGATCCAGAAGCTCGCCGAGCATTTTGGGATCTTATTCGCAAGCTTCGCGATGAAGGAACCACAATATTACTTACCACCCACTATTTAGACGAGGCCGAAGCTTTAGCCGATCGAGTCGCGGTAATTGTCGAAGGTAAAATAGTTGAAGTGGCTACCCCTATTAGTCTGGGTGGTCGTAACACTGCAAAGGCGCGAATTACCTGGCTAGAAAATGGGATACGCCAAGAGATTGCAAGTGATTCTCCTACCGCTGAAGTTGAGAAACTTTCCGCGAGGTTTGGCGGTGAGGTCCCAGAGTTAAGCGTTGTCAGACCATCCCTCGAAGACATTTACCTAAAGATGATCGGCAAATCATGAGACCAAGCATCATCAAAATTGGCTTCCTGCGAGGTGGTCTGGAAATCAAAGCATTTATGCGCCAACGCGAATCCGTAGTGTTCACTCTCTTCTTCCCCGTGATGCTGCTATTCATTTTCGGATCAGTTTTTAAGGGAAATGTTTCACCTGGTGTTACCTTCAGCCAATATTTTGTCGCCGGGATGGTTGCATCAGGACTTGTAAATACCGGATTCCAGCAGCTTGCCATAATGATTCCAATAGAACGTGATTTTGGAACTCTCAAAAGACTTCGCGGTACTCCGATCTCTCCAATTTCATATTTCATCGGTAAGGCCATAGTGGTTTTCGCTGCAATGGTTACTCAAGTTGGAATGTTAATTGGCTTTGGCGCTGCTTTATTTGGGTTAAATCTTCCGACCACAGCAGACAAATGGTTCAGATTTCTTTGGCTAGTTCTTCTTGGAAGTGTCTGTTCAACTATTCTTGGCATTGCATTTTCAGCAATTCCAAAGAATGGCCGCGGTGCTTCAGCCGTGGTTTCACCGATAGTTATAATTCTTCAATTCTTCAGCGGCGTCTTCTTCGTATTCTCTACACTGCCAGTCTGGATGCAGCAGTTTGCCGCCCTTTTCCCTCTGAAATGGCTTACCCAAGGGATGCGATCAGTATTTTTGCCAGATAGTTTTGCGACGCGGGAAGTTGGTGGCAGTTGGGAGATTGCTCAGATTGCCATCGTATTAATTATTTGGACAATCGCAGGAACCTACTTAGCGCTTCGTACATTCAAGTGGTCAGATAAGTGAAAAAGTTCGTTGCCTTAGTAATTGCGGCCACTCTACTTATTCCATCTACCTCACTAGCAGCGACAAAAAAAGCAACCCCAAAGCCCATCGCCAGCGAATCTAAGAAGGTAGTTAAGAAGAAGCCCGCCGTTACTAAACCTAAGAAGGTAGTTAA
>CALEGP010000020.1 GCA_937876245.1 uncultured Actinomycetes bacterium
ACCAATCAATATTAGTTTCTTCAGCTAGAACTCTTTCGTGAATTGATGAGCGCCCGGTAAGTAAAACTACTCGGGCCTTTCGCCCCATCCACCAATCATTCTCGCTATCAGATCCGGGAAGTGAGGCGTGGAAAACTGTCCATTCACCAATACGAACTTCCATAGCAATTTTGAGAGCGCGCGATGTCGCAATTTCAAAAGCAATCTGCCCGATTTCGAGCCCCTGGGCAATACCAAAATCTGGAAGTACTAATAACTCTTCTTCGCTCTTTAAACCAGCGCTAGTAAATCCGCCAGTAGTTCCATTTATCTTGTCATCAATCTCGGTCATGTCCGTAGCCTATCGACCAAGCCGTTGCATCATGGCGATCAATCACCCAAGCCGAATACTCGGCCAGGGCCTTGGTATCAAACCAATGCGCCCCATCCCGACCCGAGACAACCAGCGCCGTGGCCAATGCATCGGCCAAGCCACCATCTGGGCCAATAACAGTTGCGCTTCTGGCGCCTATGGCAATCAAAGAGGTATGTGGGTCCCTGATATGCGCCCCTTGTTCGTAAGTTCCAGATGTTGCAATTGCGCCACCAGCTGATTCGAATATCTTAAGTATTACATTGCCATCATCAGGAGATCTGATTCCTATTCGATGTGGCCCACCAAGCAGTGATAAATCACCGGCAGCATTTACTTGAACAAATACCGCACCGTGCTCCTTCAATATTTCTACTGCCCGATCCGATGCCCAGCCCTTCACATATCCTGAAGGATCAAAGCCCCCTTCAACTGCCCACGGATCAAAGGAGCCTTCTGTTAATTCCTTGGCCAAAAGACATTCTTGCCAGACTAATTGCAGATCTGGGTGACAATCACCAATTTTAATTTCTGCGCGCCGCAATTTCGAAACTTGCGACCCCTCTTTATAAGTCGAGAAAATCTCATCAACTTCACCAAAAAATTCCGTACATTTATCAATCCCGACCTCTAGCTGGCCCTGGTTGGCCCCATCACATTCAATATAAATAATGGTTCCCCAGATTGGGATTTCGCGCTGCACTTTGACCACGGCTTAATCTTAAATCAAAATACTAAAGCCCGGCCTTCTTAAGTGCAGATTGCAATGAGTTAAACCAACCCACTGAGGTATATGAAGCTCCACCAACCCCAGAAATATTTGCAGATTGCGCCGCCAATGTTTCTTGAACCAAATATGGAACTGCTTGCCTTGAAATATCTGTTGAACGGCGATCACCATTTGGTGACTGCAAGGCAGAGGCCGAAACAATTTTGCCATCCTTAACAACAATACGAACCTGCACTGGACCCCACCTGGTCTGTGAAGTATTGCCATCAAAAGTGCCACTTATTCCGGCGGGAGCAGCAGGCGCTGCTGGGGCAGGTTGGGTTGCCGCCGGCTGAGTTGGCTTTGGGGCCGCTGGTTGTGCTGGCGCCGCAGCTTTCTTTGTTGGCTTAGCTGCTGGCTTAGCTGCTGGCTTAGCAGCTGGCTTAGGCTCTGCTTTTTTAGTCGGAGCGCTATTTGTTTTTACTGGGGCGCTAGCCGATTGGGTCTCTGCTGGCGCCGCACTTGTCGCATTGCCTGGCAGCGCCGCAAGACCAGTTAGCCCTGATGTGCCAAATTGCGGAGGCGTGATCGCAAAGACAGCCCCTAGGCCGCCAAGGGTTCCAACGCCAATTAATAATCCGCGTTTCATATCTCTCCTTTAAACTGCATGGAACTCGAAGGCTTCTTCATGGAATCTATTCTTTGGAATTCCTGCCGCTCTGCAGGCTTCGCGAACCGCTTCCACCAAAGGAGTTGGGCCACAAACATAAACATCTGAGTCGGCAAATGCGGGCACAAACTTACTGATGTATTTCGCATCCATCGTATGCACTTTGCGAGAACCAACTAGATAGTGCAACCGGGCGCCTCTGGAATTAGCCAGTTCATCCAACTCTTTTCGCAGAACTAAATCCTCATCCTTTGATGCCCGAAAAAGCACATCAATCGATTTTGATTCATCAAATTCTTCTAATAGAGCCCGCAGTGGAGTAATGCCAACACCACCGCCTACTAAAACAATATGTCCCTTTGAGGCTTTGGCAGCAACGAAAGTTCCATATGGGCCCTCAAAAAATACTCTTGCTCCGGGCTCTAAGTTCTTAACCATCTTGGAGTGATCACCAAGTTCTTTCACCGTCACGCGCATATATCGATCAGTTGGCGCCGCTGAAAGTGAATATGGATGGGAAATCCACCACTGTCCTTTCTGCATAAAGCGCCAACCAAAGAACTGTCCGCCTTGGGCGCCAAGTTTGTCCAGCTTTCGCCCTTTCATAATTATCGATGTGACCCCAGGGCCTTCGTTGACAATCTCTTCAATCTTTAAGTTATGGCGAAGAGAGCGCCCCGTTGGTATAACAAAACGCCAGAGAACAATAATTGCCGCGCTATAAATATAGAGAAACTCCCAATAGGCCTTATTTAGGGGATGGCCAATAAACATTGGACCAGTAAGTATCTGGTGCATGAATGAGAGCGCGATAGCAAGATATGTGTAAAGGTGAATAGTCCACCAAGTTTCATAAGACATCTTGGTTCGCACCTTTTTATAAGAAGTTACTCCGGCAGCCACAAAAAACAGAAATGCAATTACCGCCGGCAACATCCAAGGAAAACGCAAAATCATATGCCAAATTTCAACAGCCAGTGGAATTTGATCCACGCCGGCATATCCTAAAATAACAAAGAGCACATGTATCGTTATTAAATACATCGAATAAGGCCCAAGTTTTCTATGCCAGATAACCAGTCGATCATGGCCTACCGATTTTTCTACCCAAGAAATTCTAGAAACTAAAACCAAACCAACCAGCGCAAGATATGAACCAACCAGCGCAGCAATTCGGGAGATGGAGGTTATGTCGGCATATACCGAATTCCAGTCAGCCCGCGTAGTGGTCTCGACATACATTGCCACGGTCAATCCCAGGCCAAGACCTAAAACTATCGACGCCCAATCGGCCCCTGATCTCTTGCCGATTATTTGCGTGCTCATCCCCTAATTAAACCCTAGAAATCTGAGAATAAGATACGGCAGGTGGGAGCATGCTCAAAATTTACTTATAAGCCCTTGCTTTTCATTCACCCATTCGAAGAGCGTATTAACAATCACGGCAGTCACGGTGGTGTATTGAACCTTCGCCTTAGCTTTAGCTTTCTTCCATAAGACATCAGGAATACGCACTGATCGTGGTGGAGTTATTGCCATGAGTTCAACTGTACGCGCCTTATTTTGTTTTACCGAAACAAGAGCCGTACAAAAATTGTCAGTTGATGTTACTTACATTCTATGTATTCACATTTTCGATACACCATAAATACAGTGTATCTACAAAATAGTTACATTTTGAGCGTACTAAATACATTCTTCAGTGATGGCAATGTTGCAACTTCGGGATATCCCAAAACCATAAGAGCAAGATAAGAGTGGTACCTCCCTGTTTCCAGCCACTGTTTTCGTCTCACCTGCAACTGATTTGGTTATGTGGACCAGATTGTCAGATATGTCTTCCGGTCATAACAGCGGCTTCGCCCATCGCAGCCCATGAAGCGCTAGGAATTGGATGCGGACAGTCTGCTTGCCAAAATCAATGCCTAACAGGTCTTCCCAAGTTAAGAACTTTCCAGGCTTAACATCGATCCTTGGTGACTTTATTGATGCTGCCGGGCTCTGTGTAATGAGATCACGCTCAAGGGCCTCTCTAAATATGACCCTGGCAACCATAAGTGTCTGATACCTAGTCTGCGCAAGCAATACCGCTAAGAGATTGATCAACTCGTTCTTCTTTATGAATTTTTCTAACCCATTTGGCGACATGGCACGCCCCAAAGAATGGATAGGAAATATTCCACGAATTTTCACTCCGTGTTGGTTAATTGCTTCTTGGGCGCTTTCTAAATCAAGCGCCAATGTTAATGGATCTACATCAACAAAAATCGGATTCAAACCAAGTTGAATTATCGGCCAAACAGTTGTTGGCCAAGCAATCGCGGGTACCAAAATCGTGTCACCTGCAATCAATTTTGGCTTTCCCTTAGCCGGCCGGAGAAGTGCTTCAATCATTGCTAGATTCGCCGAAGAGCCTGAATTCATCATTACAAAATGCTTAGCGCCCAGATATTGTGCTATGTCAGCCTCGAACTGCTTAACCCTTGAACCCATAGTTAAGTTCCCAGAATTCAAAGTTTCGGTTGCAGCCTTAATATCAATTTCGCGTAACCCGCTCGAGGCTAATGGAATTCTCATGTGCAGAATCTATCAACTTCCTACGGCTGAAAGGCGGATTTGTTACCAGATTTTTACAGATTCGACTACCTTTTGAACATGCGGGTTATTTTGTGGGGATTGAAATCACAGAGAAATTCATTTCGTTACATCTGGCAGGGTTTTTTTGAGAACTTCGATCGTCTTGGTTATGAAACTATTTGGGTGAATGATAACGAAAAAAACTTGGAATATATCAAGAAAAATTCCTTAGTCTTTGCCGTAAATGTTGCATCAAAAAACTTGAAGCCCATTAAAGGTGCTAACTGGGTATTGCATAATATCTTGGATGATAACTTCAAGGAAAGTGGCAATGTTCTCAATCTGCAAGTTTTCACAAATTCTGCGCGAGGCGAGCCTTTAGGAAGCGAAGCAATTCTATGGGATCAAGATTCGAATACTCTTTTTCAGCCATGGGGAATTCCTGAAAATCCAAATTCATGGCTTAAACCATCTACAAAGGGAAATAGAGAGTATTGGGTGGGAGCTGTTTGGAATAATGAAAATAATCAAGGCAATGCAGAAATCATTAGTGAGTACAAAAAGATTCTTTCAAAGAACCAAATTCAATTTCGGAAAGTGGGCGGAACAAGATGGATCACGCGAAATGGTGTGAGTAGTAAGAAATCAATGCACTTGATTAATAGTTCTCCGATTGGGGCATCAATAATCGGGAACTGGCAAAGAGAAAATGAATACATCCCATGTAGATTTTTTAAGAATATAGCCGCAGGTACACCTCCATCTTCTAATTCAGATCTGTCTGAAATTCTAAAAATCAAAGGTATTTTTCACAACAATCTTGATAAATTAATTGGTGAAAGACTCGGCCAAAGCAAGAAAGAAGAAATTGAAATGGTTAATGATGCTCAGTCAAAAATTAAGCTTTATTCTTATGAAAACAACATTAAAAGAATAATTGAGATGTTTTAGCCTAGTCACAAGACAGAATAGACGCGGCGAGTTTCTAGCCCCAGTACTGTATCGGCAGCGCGCCGTGCTCCCAAAAATTGAACCACCGAATTTGCAACTGCATTATCCACATCTCATAACCCACTCACCCCAAGTGGAATTCGAATTACCTAGTGATACTACGGAAGTCTGGCGCATCCTCCCGTAGTGGCTCCAACTTGCTCAAATATCACTACAATTAGTAGATGAAGGATTCGATTTTAAGTAGTTTACTGGGCAGATTAAAGATCTTATTTTCTCCCGCGAGAAGCAAGAATTCAAAAGAAGATTTAGCGGAAATTATTAGGCAAGCAAGCGCAGCAATTAACGCATCTAAAGCGGCAAGAAATACTTATAAGAATCTTTGGGATGCAGAAGTCCGTGTTTTTTCACAGTGGGGAGAGGACGGAATATTAGACTATTTATTTGACGTTATAGGAATAGCGAAACCAAAGATAATTGAATTTGGGGCGGGGAATTTTATAGAATGTAACTCTCGATTTGCTGCAGAATATAGAAATGCCAGTACTTACGTCGTCGATATGCGCGAGGATTTGTTGAGAAATGTGAAATCGCTAGATATTTATTGGAGAAATTCAATATTTCCTGTTCAAGATTTTATAACGCCCGATACAGCGCGGAAGCATTTGCAAAATGCGAAAGACTTAATGGGGGGCGTCGATACCTTATCTATAGACATAGACGGGAATGACTATTGGGTATTGGATG
>CALEGP010000021.1 GCA_937876245.1 uncultured Actinomycetes bacterium
CATGGTGCATATTTGATTTCAAAGGGCATTGAAAAGAAATTAACTCTTGGAAATATAAGTATTTCTCGCGATTGGGGCTACGCACCTGACTATGTCAATGCAATGAAGATCATTGCTGAAAATACACGCACGGATGATTTTATAATTGCTACAGGAAAGCTGCACTCACTCGAGGATATGTGCAGGGTCGCATTTGAAGCAAAAGGACTTGGTGATTTTACAGAATTCGTTGAGTCTGACCGCAGTCTTTATCGCGAAGTTGAAAACAGTGGACTAATCGGACTTGCTGATAAAGCACGCTTAGAACTAAATTGGCGCTCAAGATTGACATTCGAAGAGATGATTAGACAAATGGTGATTCAGGAATCGTAAGGTACTACTCCTGTTTGACTGAGTATGTAGACTGTTCTCATGTTAAGCAATCTCCTCTCAAGATACGGCTATTTAGGCGATGTGTTACGACTTCTACCTTCTGCTGACAGGAAAAAATTATTCTCTTTGGGGATTGTGCAATTTCTCATTTCGATTTTTGACTTGATTGGCCTATTGACAATCGGCATAGTCACATCTTTAGCGATGAATATAATTTCCTTGATCCCAATTCCAAGATCCTTAAATTTCATATTTACTATCCCACTAATTGGGAGTCTTCCATTAGAGCAACTTGTGGTTTGCCTCTCATTAATCGGGGCAATTCTCCTGATTCTTAAGACCGTTGCAAGTGCACTAATTATGCGCAAGATAACTGGGTTTCTTTCCCTCCGTGAGGCAAAAATCTCTAGTCAATACATAGTGAATGTTTCTAACACTTCACCCAAGTGGCAATTAGATAAATCTCCCCAATATATCTCGGGGGTTGCAATTGAAGGGGCGAATAGCGCAATCACGCTGTCCCTAGGGCAGTTAGTAAATTTAATAGTTGAAATTCTCTCGATAAGTTTAATTTTTGTAGGTATCTCAACTCTTGACCCAACTATCACTATTCCAAGTTTCATTTTTTTTGTGACTTCAGGCTGGTTGTCTGTTAAATTCTTGTCATTGCGTACTAGGGAAGCAGGTAAAGAACAATTCTTGCTCAGTATTTCAAGTAATGAATTGGTTAAAAACATCGTTGTGGGTTCTCGTGATCTCTATTTATCAAATAAAAGAGGCGTGTCGACATCGCATTTTGCCGACCAACGGATTAGGAATTACCGTGCAGTGCGCACTAGAGCGATGGTTTCTTTGATACCAAAGTACGTGTCTGAAGTTACAATGATTGTCGGTGGAGTCCTTATCGCTGGATTTCAGTTCATGATTAAGGATGCAAAAGAAGCGATAACCGGTCTTGTTGTATTCATCGCCCTTAGTTCAAGGTTGCTCCCTGCCTTCTTGCGCATTCAAGTTGACGTCCTACAGATTAAAGGAAGTAGTGAGGCTGCAAAGAACTTCCTCGAGGAATTCAATTTGGCAGGAAAGCAAGCTATTGAGAGAGGCGATTCAATTACTCAAACTCTGGCTGCAGATGAAATTACACGGCCTATGAATCCCAGAATTTCACTTAGGGATGTAACTGCAAGACATTCAGAGAAATCAGACTTTTCGATAACTGGAATAACCCTGAATGTGGAGCCGGGTGAATTCCTAGCCATTGCCGGTCCATCGGGGTCTGGGAAAACCACCTTGGTTGATTTGATGCTCGGGATAATCACTCCTGACTCCGGAGTCGTAGAAATTTCTGATGTGCTACCAGAAGAAGCGGTGAAGTTATGGCCGAACGATATTCGCTACGTACCTCAAGATGTCCAATTAATTCCAGGCTCAATTCTCCAAAATATAATGTGGCCCGACTTAGAAACTTCACTGACTGATGATGCTCTTTGGGAGCTCTTTGACGTGGTCGAGCTAAGTGACTGGTTGAGATCTCTTGAAAATAAGTGGGACTCTCAAATTAACAGTTTAGGAACAAATCTAAGTGGTGGGCAAAAGCAGAGAATTGGTATAGCTAGAGCGTTGTATTCTTCGCCAAGAGTATTAATCTTGGACGAATCAACTTCAGCGTTAGACTCAACAACCGAGCAAGAGATCGTTGAAAATATTTTAATGAAGATGAAGTCTCTAACACGCATCGTGATTGCCCACAGAATTTCAACAATTAGAGATGCAGATAGAATTATCTACATGCAAAATGGGAGGATTGCAGCGCAGGGAGATTTTGCATTGGTAAGTGCCGAAATCAAGAACTTTGGACTAGAGAGCGAAATCAATTATCAAAATCAAGTGGGTGAATGAGTTTGTCTTTCTCAACTGATATTTCAGGTCCATTGGTCTCTATTGGGATACCTGTTTATAACTCGGAGCTCACTTTGGCTGCGACAATCGAGAGTGCCTTAGCTCAAGATTATGTCAATATGGAGATCCTCATTTCAGATAATGCATCAACAGATAACTCTGCCGAAATCTGTAGAAAGTACCAGAGATTCGATTCTCGAATAACACTCTATGAACAAACCGAAAATATCGGAGTGCTAGGAAATTTCACATTTTTATTAGAGAATGCAAAAGGCGAATATTTCAAATGGTTGGCTACAGATGACATAATTTCAAATAACTCAATCTCCTGTAGTGTCACTAACCTTCAGGAGTTTCAAAGAAATATCGCATGTTCCACACCTCATCTTTTTGACTTTGAGGCAAAGTCAAGCACAGAACCGGTTACATTCCGATTGGACGGATCTGAATTTTCCCGAATTAACTCTTTCTTTCGGTCTCCAGGACGAAGTCATGGACTCGTATATTCATTAATAAATCGAGATTTGTTAACTGCCTGTCCTTTGCTTTCAATCGATTTCTTCGCTTGGGATTGGTGCTTGGTTCTTTACTTGCTCTCTAAGGGACCCATGGGGTTAGCGCAAAACACTTACCTTATTTCTGGATCCAATGGCTTAAGTTCATCTAAGGGGATCTATGCACATTACGGCTTAACTGGCTGGAAGCGAATTTTGCCCCTTCGACAATTTACAATCGAGGCCCTGAAAACTTCATCAGGTTGGAGCTTCCTTGGGCGTTCACTGCTGGTATTCAAGTTGATTTTCCTTAACTTGAAACACTTTTTCTTAGAATATCGGATTCTACGTTATAAACTATCATCACTTAGAAAAACGACAGTATTATTCCTGAAGAAATTTCTTTAATCTATTGCGTCTTGCAGTCACTTTCTTAACTCTTTTTTTCATTCGGTGGGACGAAATTGAATATATCTTAGGCAGAATAAATATTTTGGCGCGGCGCATGATAAATAGATTAGGATCTGTTTTTCTTGTAACTTGAAATCGAAGTTTATCTAAAAAATTCTCGACAGCAATGCCTTCTGGATCAGGCAAATCAGGTAATCCACCTATTTTAAAATCATTAAAAGCTTGAAAGCTCTTTGAAGAAGCGTGTGTGGAATCAGATGTAAAACCAATATTCCGGACTAAGTTAGCCATTGGGGTTACAGAGAGACCATTATTTCTGATCATCGAGAATATCCAATGAGGAGACCACGCACTCGCGTTAGGATCGAGAGACTCACGGTAATAGCGAATAAACCATTTTGAGATTGCCTTATTTTGGTAGAAATTAGTTATTATTTTATCAGCATTAATCGTTGAATCAAACTGTGTATTGAATTCGAATTTATTCCAGGCTCTTTTCCAAGTTGCCCAACCCCAAACACCGGGAAGCTTTGAAAAATAGTGATTGAATTCAAAGTCAGGCAAATCGGGGAAAAAACTGTTCGCAGAAATATGCATCACTTGTTCTTCGTTCTTGTATTTATCAAGCATTCTTGTAGCAAAAGTGATGAATTCAAGGGTTGGAATGCAGTCATCCTCCAGGATAATCCCATAATCTTCTTTTTCAAAGAACCAATTTATTGCAGAGCTAATTGCAATCTTGCATCCAGCGTTTGTCTCTAGGAATCGTGATTCAATTTTTGAGGGCCAATTAAACTCTTTTATCAAATTCTGGGTGGCTAACACTCGTTCTTTTTCGCCCTCGATATGATTCCGTGGGCCATCTACAGCAAAGTAGATTCGCATTGGCTTAATCAACCTCAATGCTTCAATCAATCGGCGCATGTCTTCAGGTCGATTAAATCCCAATATGAGTATTGGTGTTTCAACTTCACTCTTTAATAATTTCATAAATTTAATCTCTCATAGAATTCTTGATTTGATTCACTAATCTCGACTTTTAGTTGAAACTCTGCAGAAATCTCATATTCAAATGAATATACTAACTTGGATGATACCGTTTTACGCAAGACACGAATGGCGGCTGCGTTAATGTCCTGATAATTTTCTTGTAAGTATTTAATAGTTGCACCACCAAAGAGATTTCCCTGGCTCACACTTGTAAGTCTTTGTTGTGATAATCCCATCACGGCGTCTTGATCTATAAATCTCTTGTGAATGAAGTAATACTGGTATACCTCTTTGAGATCTATTGAATCTAAGGCCTTGTTTGGCAAATCCATCAGGATTTGTCTGTACTCACCAATGGTTTTAGCGTGGATGTTGAAAGAATATGCAATATGAGGATTATAGCTAGCATTGATCACAGTAAATCCTAAAAGCGGAAGCTCATGCCCTGCCGATCCATAGCATGTGAGTGCGAATTTGACTCCTTCTTCTCTAAGTTGATGGTACGACGTTTCCGGATCAACTAATTTAATATTGGGGAATTTGTCTACAAAATCCTTTATGATCTGAAATTCTAAATTAGAATAATCTCGGTGTGGCTTAATGAGCCACTCATAATTTGTTTCAGTTGAAACTTCGGATAAGAACTCTAGCCATAGATAGAAGTCATCGAAGAGCATCCTGCCATATCCATGTGGGTTATCAAAGAAATCGTGCGTGAGGATTAAAACCTTTGTGTTGTCAGTTTCTGAGGTTTGTCTATTCAATCTGTCTATCGTAAAGGCAGACTTCAATTGATAGTCCATCCCAACTCCAATTTTACCGACGATTCGTTCTTTAAGTTCAGATTCTGCCCAGCTCATTCCAGCCAATAATTCACTTGGTGGTATTTCTCTTGCATAAATGCCAAACCGCCTCAGCTTTTCATATAACTGAAAAGGGGCTGTGGGCATGCTAAGAGAAACACTATTTGCCAAGATAACTGGTGTCTTGAAACTGAATGCCATGTGCGCCAATAGGCCCGGTCCAATGTAGTTGTCATGGCTTACGAGCACGGCAACAATCCTTTTTGAGGCGAATAAGGGTTCAAAAAAACAGTACTGCTTTAGTGCCAAGTAAATGACTCTGTAAGTTTGTTGATCTCTTAGCGATACAGTTTCTCGACCAAGCCTCAAGATAGATTCGTAAATATCTAAACCTAAAGGTATATCTCCAATCTTGTAATCAATTAATTTTGACTTGGTATCTAAATACTTCAGAATTCTCGCGTATTCCTTTCGTAGAATTTTCCAAGAAGATAGATTTAGACGAATTATTAGAAAGTCCCATAGTCCGAATAAGCCATGAATTTTCACGCTCGACTTTGAAGGTCTTCTGAATGCAAAGATTTTGGGATTGGCAGTCAGTTCGCGTGCAATTTCCTGAGCTAAACTTGAATTAATTGCTAACCACTGTGGTACGGGGAATTGATCCAAAACAACGTACTTACCATGCTCATTCGAAAGATTTTCTCGAGATTTTACTCCGTTTCGATTGCTGTTGCTGGTATCGCTCAGTGTTTCAAATTCCTCAGTACCACTAATTTTAAGATTCCTTAGTGCTGCCATAACATCCGAGATAATTTCGCGAAGCGACACAATTAAGAGGCTTCTTTTTAGATTCTTCATCTTAAGTTTTATAAAATGTATCGCTAGCAATTTTTTGAGACTAATTCTATTTCAAAATATGGTACTACTCGCGCGTTGAAGGATGCTTTATAAGCTCCACGCTTAGGCGAATTCATCCCACACAAATCAAATATCCTTCTTTCCCCTTCAAATGACCTCTCAATTGCATCAAGAATAAGTCTAGTTGAACCAAAATCTTTTCTGTATTGCGGGTCAGTTGCACCGAATAGATATATGTCTGTGTTGAGATCTGACAAGATAAAGACAGAGGAAAGTGGAGTCCCTGAGTCCGAATATGCAATATCAAGAGAACCCAGTGAGTTTGAGCCTCTGATAACGTCCTCCACTTGGCTTAGAGTTGAATCTGAGATTGAAATGGATTGCCTATTAAATGTCAATTGGTACAGTTCCATAAAATGATCTATTCGATCTGACCCTCGGACTATCTTTAAGCCCAATTGATGACTCTTCTTGTGTTCATCTAATCGCACTTTGCGTATTGACCTCGCATAATCACTGAAGTCGAGAAAATCATCCGTTCTAATTTGCCCCGTATATTGGATTTTTTGGGTTGCATTTAATTTGCATTCTGAATTTTGATAATAGAACCAATCTAGCCCTCTAATATCTTTTATTGTTGGATGAAATGAAAGTACAGTAGGGTTTCCAAGTTCGTCTAAACTATTGATCAATGCTCCTAAAAGACGTAAGCGTTCATTGTCATCTTGATAATTTGAATCATGGATTCCTGGGAAAAAGACACCTTGGTACAAGGAGAATTCATTTGCAGAATCTTCTCCATATTGCGTCGCTTGAAAAATAATTGTCCCAAGCGCTACTTTATCACCTTCAAGGAGAATTCTTCTGCTTTTACTTTTTCCAATACTTTTTACGAAGGAAGACATTAAGAATGGGTTTGCCTCTCGGGATGATGCAACCAAAGAATCCCATGTAGCGTCATCAACACATTCAAGAAGAGAAAATGGAGCCTTACTCTCGCCCATATGCCTCCCAGTAACTTTTAAACTCTGCTACAACAATTTAGATAATTGAGTAATCAGAGTGGTAACCATGTACTTTCAATACTAACATAGCGCTTTTTCTATGTTGGGCTTAGAGGAATAGATTGGATGGGAGTTATTTATTTTTGAAGGAGCAGCCAGTCTTTACTTAAGTCAGTACTGCTGCCGAAACAACTCGGTGGATCGAAGCCATTAGGCACAACAGCCCAAGAAATTATTGCCAAAGAACTATCTGTGCAAAGCATTTTGGGATGAATTTGCACGCTCTCGGCGATTTTTAGTCGCCTCATCCATTCGGCAAGGTAGTCACCATCAAAAGGGGGAGCTTTTGAATCCACGAAGATGTTTAGCCCATAGTCCACCCTAAAATTATTGAATTGCGGCGGAACAACACCAATGCCATTTAGCTCTACCTTGACTAATTGGTCGCCATCTGGAAAACCTTCCGAATTCTCTTGCCAAGCCTGGCTGGTTGAAGCCTGTGCTGTGAGCGCTAAGGCTATTGCGGCCCCAATAACAATTGAGCAGCCAATTTCTCTCTTATTTTTTATCCTAGCGAATAGAACATTCTTGCCTTCAAAGAAGTTGGTTCGTATAACCAAAATGAATAAGTAAATAGCTAAGAATTTTGACATATTCTGAATAATTAGGAATATTGAAAGGCTCAATAGTTGAAAACTCCAAAGTTTTAAAGAGCCTGCTTGTTTTATTTCTGAGAGTTTAACCACTAATTTCCAAAGTAAGATCATTGAAAATAGCGGGTACATAACTCCCGTTATTCGCCAAGGTACTGCCAACAAAAATACTGATTTATCGATCAGAATTACGCCAATAGACAAATACATAAAACATACCGTTAAGAACAATATGAAATACTTCAGCCTCCTACTCAGCTTTTCTGACTCAAAGACTATGTATGTTCCCACTAAAATAATTAATAGCCTTACACCTTCAAGGAAATTCATAAAGTTTGAAGGCACTGCGTGATAAGGAATTCTATCATGTGCAAGATATTCGAATGCAATTATCTCTGACTTGGAATAAATCAGATTTTCGAGCGAAATAAATTTTAGTAAAAAAGGAGATACGATCAGAATCAAAAAAAGTAGACAATGAAGCCATGAAATCCGCTTCCTTTGGACGGATATGAGCATCTTACTTTTGCTAAGGAAAAATGCAATTAGCACAATCACAGCACTCACGAAGATCGAAGGGTGGACTGCTACCGCGATTACTAATGGCAGCATTATTTGAGCTTTATTTGACTTATTATTTGGATAGAAAGTTGTTTTGACGACACTTAGAATTGAAATTAGCAAAAGTCCATCAAAGCTTGATGGTTGGAACTGAGGGCTAAAAACTCCCATTCCTGCAATGCCATTGTGAAAATCTGGCCGATAAACGCAAAAGCCCAATATTGAAATAGAAATTAGAAGCAAGTGATCTCTGCTTCTATTCTCAATTCCTAAAATGACTCGTGCTGTTTGGTTCAAAAAATGAAAACTAATAAATATTAGAACTAAATTCAAAATATTTAGTAATACAAAGGTATTTCCGAGAACTAGTATCTTGCATATCGCAGTAAAGATTGGATTACTATCAGGGGTACTTAAAAACCAATCATTCTCGGGTGCACCCGAAATACTTTGTTTGAGTCGCGCCATATATACATATTGGTTACCTTTGATTGGAGACGTGAAGCCAATTGCACATACCCCACCGATTATTTCGAAGCCCCAACAAAAGATCTTACTTCGAATTACTCTAGATCCAAAAGTACTTTGAGCCAATTTAGGATGAGACCATTTCAATTCTAGGTAGTGGAAACAGTAGCTTTCCACCTTGACTCAGATATTGCTCGAGTTTTGGAAGCAAATTTTCCCTAAAATGCCAAGGCAAAACAATGGCTACTGTCATGTCGGATGCGCTCTTGATTAAGCTACTTTCAGACAAAATAGGTATCGCTGAACCTGGGGTTTGTTTGCCAAATTTTCGAGGATTTACTTCACCGATCGCTCTTATCAGTTGAGAATCAATTTCGGCAGCTTGTAAAAGCACGTTACCTTTTGTTGAAGCCCCAAAACCTATTATGTCGAACCCTAGTTCTTGATATTCCAAAAGAAGTGACTTTATTGCAACCGCATGCTCCCTAAATTGTGCCACAAATACATTGAGTCGACTTCCGTCAGTAATTCCAGTTTCATTTTCTACTCTTAAGAGGTACGTGACAAATGGCGATGCTTTAACAACTTCATTAGTCTTAATTGCAGAAACAGCAATGCTGCCTCCATTTACACTATTTATACTGGCGTCAAGGAGTTGAAAGTTGGCTGCTTTCAAAATTCTTTGAATGTCTGTGAGTGAAAGATATAGCAAATGTTCATGGCAAATTGTGTCATAACTATTTGTTTCTAACATTAAGGGTAGGTAACTTTGTTCAAAATGCCAGATTCCCCCTTCTTCTAGTATTTCATAGATCTGATTAGCAAATTCAATTGGCCGATCAAGGTCATATATCACTGAAAGGCTGGTGACTAAATTTGCCGGACCTAACCCCAGGTTCGTGAAAGCACTTGCACTAAAGAATTCAGGAACACGAATCGCATCCGCAGGATAACAATTCGCTACCACTTCAATTAGTGGGTCAATCCCAACTCTAATTACTTTGTCTAAAAGGTAACCACTCAGTAAAGTTCCATCATTTGATGCGATATCAACTACAATTGGTTTTTCTCTTGATTTCAGAAATTTTCTCTCAAGGAGTCTGGCCTTTTGCTGTAAGTGTTCAACCATGGATTTGTTTAAATGTGACTCATAACCATAAGTTTCACCATAGAGCGAATTTTGGTCATATTTATGACCAAGTTGTACTAATCCGCATACTTTGCAATGCATCAATTTGAGAGGCGCTCTAGGGACTTCTTGCCCGTTTTCAATAAAGACTCCAGTTAATGCTAATTCACCAAAATCAATTACCACTTTAAGCTCTGTTGATCCACAAATTCTGCATTCCTGGGCAATTTCAACTAATGTGGACATGCCTTTATTGTATAGATTGGATTGAAGTTACCGAACTACCGACATAATATCTCTATGAGAATACTCATCACGGGAATAGATGGACAAGATGGCTCAATACTCGCTGAAAAGCATCTCGCTAAGGGCGACGAGGTTTGGGGATCTGTTTCTCCCCGCCATCTGACAAGCCGCGCTGGCATTGAGTTAATCAACGCTCCTCTAGAGAGTATCCTGGAATCTAATAAGACTCTTGATGAAATCAAACCTGAGAGAATTTATCATTTGGCTGCAAGGCATCTTTCATCTACTAATGAAGCGTCGATGGGTGTTGGCTTGATGAATGAAATGCGTACCTGCCATGTACAAATAACTCAAAATATTCT
>CALEGP010000022.1 GCA_937876245.1 uncultured Actinomycetes bacterium
GATATCGACTTTTCAAATGTTGGCGGGCAGCCAGCGATCAGTCAGCAGGAAGTAGGGTGGGAAGAACGGCAAAGCACTTAATCCTTCAAGAAGTTCGAGCCATTAAAGACTTGTTTGAAAACGTCATTTACTCTCCATTGGATCTCTGTTTCACTAGCGGCTTTGCCCGCCTTAACTTTCGCCGAGAGTTCTTCCCTCCCACCATCTTTGATGTCAGAGTCCAAAAAATCGAACAATGGGTATTTAGGCTCCTGCGATGATCGCGCGAACGAGAAGTAAACATACTCTCTGGCAGCATCGTTTAAGTAATCCAATACCATCATCTGTTTCGCAAGCCTCCCGGCGCAATAACCTCGCCTACTGTGCGCCCATTGCGCCATGCCCACTTGACTTCTATCTAATTTCTTTGAAATGATGGCGAGATTGACAAATAGTTCTTTCTCAAGAAGAACCTTGTAGTAGGGCTTCTCCATGACAACGAGAAGCCATGGATGGTGGGATTCATGCAGGTAGAATCCACGAAATGTGATTTCATCCTTGTAGGTAAATTCGAGGTATTCTTTCGTGAAGCTCACCTCTAAATCTCCGGATATCCGCATGGGCTTGCGGGTGGCCAAAGGGGGTTGATTTGATAATGATCATCAATTGCTTTCATTTTTCGATATTCCAGCTCCAATTTCAAAACCGCAGCCCAGCCCTTGCATTGCAAAATCATCCAATTAGGCGATCTATGATGAAAGCATGGCCGAACGAACCACGACCCTTGATATGGTTTCACCATTTGCACTTCGATCCAGGTGGTGATGCTCGATGCCAATATGTATTGCCCCGAGACTTTAATGTCATCAACCATTACGCTGATTGGAATGTATTTCCCTATTGGAATTCCTGGTCCCACAACTATCCCTCCTGCCTGTTTGTTTCGTCCGAATGCAAGGAATCGCCTTGCTCGTTTCCCCTCACATCATTTTTGATGTCAGTCTCCAGGAAATCGAGGAATGGATATTTGGACTCCCTCGATGATCGCGTGCGCGGGAAGTAAACATACT
>CALEGP010000023.1 GCA_937876245.1 uncultured Actinomycetes bacterium
CTACCTAATGGTTCGAGCCACTTCGAGAACATCTAACGAAAGTAAGTCCGACTCTGTCTCCCTGCGCAAAATTAAGCGGGCAGTGCCATTTATGACTGCTATTACTGCTGGCTTCAACATGTGATTGTAGTTGCTTGCCATGCTTCGGCCATATGCCCCAGTCGCTGGAACTGCAATTAAATCTCCCGGGCAGATGTCACTCGGCAGGTCAATCTCTCGAATAATGATGTCACCCGATTCGCAATGTTTGCCAACCAGCCGCGAATTGATTGCAGGCACCATAGATGTTCGACTAGCCAGAATTGCTGAATATTCGGCTCCGTAAAGTGCAGGACGAATATTCTCGCTCATGCCGCCATCAACAGCAATGTACCTGCGAGTTCTTCCATCATCTAACTCAACATCTTTAGTTGTTCCTACTTCATAAATTGTTGTGGTCGTTGGTCCAACAATTGCCCGTCCCGGTTCAATTGAAATTTTTGGGATATTTAAATTATGGCGTTCGCATTCACTCTTAACTAACTTAGCGATCGCAGCCATTGCTTCACTGGGATTATACGTTTCCTCTCCGGCGATATATGCGATGCCATAGCCACCGCCCAAATCCAACTCGTTTAATTCAAATTTGAATTCATCGCGAAATTTTGCTCCTAGTTCAATCAAGCGAGTTGTCGCAAGGATAAATCCTTCGCTTTCAAATATCTGAGAGCCGATGTGAAAATGCAAACCTTCGAGTGAAAGATTTGCACACGAGAGAACTTCCTGAATTGCCTGCCATGCAATACCGCTGGCAATCGAGAAGCCAAACTTCACATCTTCATGAGCTGTCGAAATAGCCTCGTGAGTATGTGCTTCAACTCCCGGAGTTATGCGAAGCAATACTTTTTGAATTTTTCCCGACGCGGCGGCCAGGCGATTTACTCTTTCAATTTCTTGCATTGAATCGATAACAATCTTTGAAACGCCCACTTCGATGGCTTTTGAAATCTCTTCCTCGGATTTGTTATTTCCGTGTAGCTCAATTCGATTCGTTGGGAAATTCGCTGCAAGTGCCACGGCCAGTTCGCCACCTGTGCAAACATCGATTCCAATTCCAGTTTCGGCAATCCATTTTGCGATCTCAATCGACAAAAAAGATTTTGATGCGTAATAAACCTGACCGGCATTTGCGCCAAAATTGTCATTTAGAGCGCTCTTCCATGCAGTTGCGCGAGTTTTAAAGTCTTCTTCATCCACTACAAATAGTGGAGTTCCAAATTCTCGGGCTAGCGATGTCGCCTTGCAGCCGCCAATAACTAATTCCCCGTTGGCCATGGCAGAATTTATAGAAAAGACTTCAGGTAAGAAATTCATTGCTTACATCTTTTCCGGTGCGCTAACACCTAGTAGGTCAAGGCCGTTTGCAATCACTTGAGCGGTTGCTAAACATAAGGTAGCGCGGGCGCTGTGGAGCTCGCTTGGAGATTCATCGCCAAGTGGCAATACTCGACAGTCAGAGTAAAACCTGTGATAAACCCCGGCTAATTCTTCAACATACCTTGCGATTCGATGGGGTTCACGAAGTTGGGCTGCCCCTGCGACTACTCTAGGGAACTCGCCAAGTGCGCCAATTAATTCGCGCTCTCGCTCATGGAGCAAAAGTTCGGGATGAATCTGATCCGCACCATAGGTGACACCAACGTCAGTTGCATTCCGAAGTACCGCACAAATTCGAGCATGGGCGTATTGCACGTAATACACCGGATTCTCATTTGTTCGGCTGCGCAAGATATCGACATCCATCACCATGGGGGTATCAACTGGATAACGAATTAACGTGTAGCGCGCAGCATCTACGCCAACTTTTTCTACCAATTCCTCTAATGTGATTATCGTGCCAGCACGCTTAGAAAGTTTTACCTCTTCGCCGCCTTCCATAATTTTTACCATCTGTCCGATGAGAATATGCACGTTGTATTCGGGGTCATCACCATTGCAAGCAGCAAGCGCTTTCAAGCGCCCAACATATCCGTGGTGATCTGCTCCCAGCATATAAATACAAATATCAAACCCGCGCTCCCGCTTAGAAATATAATAAGCCGAGTCTGAGGCAAAATATGCCATAGAACCATCGGATTTAATCATTACTCGATCTTTATCGTCTCCAAAATCTGTCGTGCGAAGCCAAGTCGCACCATCCAATTGATAGACGTGACCTTTTGATTTAAGAACTTCCTGGCAATGTGTGAAGAAATTATTGTCATATAAGCTTTTTTCAGAGAACCAAATGTCAAAGTGTGTCCCAAAAGAGTCCAGAACGCTCTGCTGTTGCGCTAATTGCAATTTATATCCGATGTCGCGAAACGAGTTAGTCTGCTCCTCGCCAGACAATTTCAGAACTTCAGGGTTTCCCGTGATAATTTCCTTGGCTAAGTCATCAATATAAGCGCCGTGATAACCATCTTCTGGTCGAGCCTGTCCAAGTGCTGCAGATTGCAAGGAAGCGCCAAATTTATCCATCTGAACTCCGCGATCATTTACATAAAATTCGCGAGTAACTTTTGCTCCGGCCGCAGTCAGTACACGTCCAAGCGAATCACCTACCGCTGCCCAACGGGTGTGACCTAAGTGCAATGGCCCAGTTGGATTAGCACTGATAAATTCCAAATTTACCTTCACGCCATCAAGAACGTTGCCTTGGCCAAAGCTTTTCCTGCTCTGCAGAATTTTTACAATAACCCCACCTTGACTGCTCTTGGCCAAAGTAATATTTATAAATCCAGGTCCAGCAATATCTACCGAGTCGATATCCCTACGAGCAATTAGTCCCGCCTGAATAATTTCGGCAATTTTCCTTGGAGCCAAGCCCGATGGTTTGGCTAATGCGAGTGCAATTGATGTCGCGTAATCACCATGGTCACGATTCTTAGGCCGCTCAAGAGCGAGCTTTTCTGGAATTTCACAAGTTAATTCTGGCTTGGCCGCTCGCAATATTTGCAGAATTGCCGCGCTAATTTCGTCCTGAATACTTAGACTACTTAGCGCGGCGCTCATCCAGGAGAGTTTACAGGCCCATCAAGTGTTCGATTGCTAATTGATCAATAGTCTCGTATTGATATCCGCGGGCAGCTAAGCCATCTACATCAATATCTACTGAAGTAAGGTCTTTCCAAGTTTCTCCCTGTCCAAGAGTTGGAACTTCAAGTTCATTTATTCGGGATTCCTCCATGGCTGCTTTCACTCGGGGATCTGCTCGAAATGCCAGTGCCCGCTCTTTTAGCGCAAGGTAGGTGCGCATATTTGATGTGGCTGAAACCCAAACTCCACGATCATCCTCTGTTCGACCAGGTTTGTAATCAAAGTGCTTTGGCCCTGCGTACTTATAGCGCTCAAGGAGATCCACCAAGAAGAATGCGGATTTCAAATCGCCATGGCCGAATACCAGATCTTGGTCAAACTTTGGACCATGTTGGCCGTTTAAATCTATGTGGAATAACTTTTCATGGAACAGTGCCTGCGCGATTCCGTGAACAAAGTTGAGGTTAGACATTTGCTCGTGGCCAACTTCAGGATTCACGCCAACCATTTCAGGATGATCAAGTGAATTAATAAAAGCAAGAGCATGCCCGATTGTGGGCAAGAAAATGTCGCCCCTTGGCTCATTCGGTTTTGGTTCAATCGCAAACTTTATGTTGTAACCCCTATCGATTACGTACTGACCAAGAATATTAAAACCTTCACGATAGCGCTCGAGCGCGACGTAACCATCTTTTGCAGCATCGGATTCCGCGCCTTCTCGGCCACCCCAACAAACATAAATTTCGGCTCCAAGTTCCGCAGCCAAATCAATATTGCGCATTACCTTTGAAATTGCGAATCTGCGAATGTCTCGCTCATTTGCAGTAAGCGCTCCATCTTTAAAAATTGGGTGAGTAAAAAGATTCGTGGTTGCCATAGGAACTTTCATTCCAGTCTCTGCGAGCGCCTTTTTAAATCTAGTGATATGTGCACTTCGGTCTGCCTCGTTTGATCCAAAAGGAATTAAATCATCATCATGAAATGTCACCCCATATGCACCACGCTCGGCCAATTCTGTGACGCTACGTACCGGATCAAGTGGAGCTCGAGTTGCATCTCCAAATGGATCACGCGCTTGCCATCCAACTGTCCAAAGACCGAAAGTGAACTTATCTGCTGGGCTTGGTTTTAATGACATCCTGGCTCCTCCTATTTGGTTCCCTTATTCAATTGATTGCCTTATTGGCTATCCTAATTTAATCCCAGTTTGGTGCTTTTGCCTAAGTTCCCTTAATCTTCTCTCATCTCTCCAGCGGGAGTGGTGAAATGGCAGACACGCAAGTCTTAGGAACTTGTGTCTTCGGACGTGCGGGTTCAAGTCCCGCCTCCCGCACCAGATCTAGCCATCTAGCTAGATGGCTCAAGCTCTAGTCCAATACTAAAAATCTAAAGAGCGCTGACAATTTTTTGTAGCTGCTTGGCATGTGCCTCGGAATGATCACTAGCAATCTTTACCATGTCAAAAAGAGTGATTATCCCGCGCTCTAGATGAGTTGAACTTCGTTTCCAATCAGCACTTGGAATTGTCGTGAGAATATCTTTAGCAACTAAAAAATTACCTGCAATCCCAGCTAAGGATGCAGCTGGGTCGCGCTTTGAATAATTAATACGTTCTGGGTAAATCTCTTCATTGAACGGAAAAATAGGCGGAGAATCTTCAGCCAAATTATTTAGATAACGAATTAGAAAGTGCAAATCGCCATCGCACATATGGTGAATTACATAAGCCCCTGACCATTCATCTGCAATAGGGGTCTTGCCAAGAGCGCCTGCAGGAATTGCCCGCGCCTGTGCGAGAAAATCCTCGCCATTTTTTATGAACTGCGCCAGAAGTTTGAGTGAACTGCCTGTCGTCTTCTCCATATCGCCAATCTTAAGCACAAATCTGCCTCGGTGGCAAAAAATCACTCATGGCATTGTCCAGCAACCCTGTTATAGACTTGCCAGCATTGAGGATTAATGGAATTTGCAAAGGGGCAAAAATGGCTGGGAATAAATTCCGTTCATGGGTTGGGTTTAAGGAAGAGAGCGCTGAGGCTCCGACCCAGAATGCAGTTGAAAGAATTCGCCAATTGGAAGCTCAGCTTGCCGACTTACGTTCTCGTCGGGACATTACAAGCTTGAGCAAAGAAGAGTTTGAAATTCTTGCTGGTGAAACCGCCATGAGTCTTATTAAGACCGCTCAGCAAAGGGAATCACGAGCGCTTGCAAAGGCCGAAGAAGTTATTTCTGAGACAGCCAAAATTACCAAGGAACGCCTAGACTCATCTGAATCGAAAGCGAAATCAATACTATCTGGCGCTGAAACTCGTGGGCGTAAATATATTGAAGCTGCCGAAACAGAAGCTGGCGAAACCATAGAAAAATCACATCGCCAAGCGGAACACCTTCTGACTGAGAGTAAGCGGGAGGCCAACCAACTTAGCTCGAGTGCGAAGCGCGAAGCTGAAAAAATTATTACTGAAGCAACTGGGGAAATTAGTGAATTTCGTAGTTGGCTTACTAGTGCGATATCTGAATCTGAACGCCTGTACAGAGTCCAAACTCAATCGCTTAATGCAGCTGAGCAAGCGATAGCCGAGACACGTCTGCGTTTGAAACAAGCTTTTGAAAGACTGGCCTCACTTCAAGGCGACATAGATGCAAATCTTGATGAGAGTAACCGGCCTGTAGAGAAAACTTTCGTTCGCCAAAATTCTCCTTCGCCACTTGTGGCAAAAGAGAAGACTGCAATAGCCAAGTCTCCAAAAGCGCCTCCGAAGAAAGCAGTGAGGAAAGCAGTAAAGAAAAGTCCTGCCAAAAAACGTAAGTAGGGGCGATGCAGCGAGCACCATTCACGACCGCGCATATTGCTTCCATTGATGGGCTCCGCGCCTTAGCCGTTACTGCCGTAATTCTTTATCACCTTGGAATTAATTGGATTCCTGGCGGATTTCTTGGCGTTGATCTCTTTTTTGTTATTTCCGGATATGTAATCACAAGGCTCATTCTTGATTCAATTGAGAGCGCCAACGGACTTGACCTCCGTGAATTTTACTCAGCGCGGATCAGAAGATTACTGCCGGCTTTGGTCGTTGCATTAATCGCTACCTCGTTAATTATTGCTCTTACTGCCCCTGATGCAATTCGCCGATATGTTTCCGATGTCCCTTATGTTTTGCTGGGAATCAATAACTGGCATCTGGTTGCATTACACCAAGACTATTTCCAAGCAATCGGCCGGCCACCACTATTGCAGCACACATGGTCCTTGGGTGTGGAATCCCAGTTTTATTTGCTTTGGCCCATTATTTTGGTATTCGTTTGGAAAAGATTTGGCAAAAGATTCGTGCGAAGCGCGGCGCTAGTAATTGCCACTTTCTCCGGCGCAGCACTATTTCTCTTTTCAATTGCGGCGGATAACGCAACTGCTGGGAGAATTAGCCATATCTACTTTGGAACAGACACTCACAGTATCGGCCTATTTCTCGGTTCAGCTCTCGCAGTTAGTTGGATTCCAAAAAATCTAAGTGCTGGTATCTCTCAGCGCGCACAAGATTTTATTGACGGGATCGGTGTTTTTGGCTTAATCGGTCTAATTTCAATTTTTCTTTTCATCGATGAAACAAACGCAACTCTTTACCAGTTGGCTTTTCCTCTCGCCGGAATCTTTGGATGCGCGACCATAATCTCACTTGTTCACCCTGCATCACGATTTTCTCCGCTACTAAGCAATAGAGCCTTCCTTTGGATTGGTCAGAGGTCTTATGGGATCTATTTATGGCATTGGATAGTTTTCCAAGTTACTCGGCCCAGCACCGATTTAGCAGGTTCACTTCTTCCCCTTAATTTAGCCAGGATTTTATTGGTGCTAACCCTGGCTGATATCTCGCTTCGGATAATTGAAATTCCAATTCGCAGAGGCCATGTTCAAAATTGGTTTCGGGGGATGAAATACCGCACGAAAATTATGCAAAAACGTCAGAAAATATTTGTTTCTTCCGTTCTTATTTTTATTCTTACTCTAACTGGATCCTCTATAGCCGTCGCGTGGCAGCGAGATGCCTCGATAATCTTGGAGTTAAAGCCTGAGCTAGAACTTCCGCAGACGGTAATATCAGAAAGCAGAACCGGGCTTTGGGTTACTGGAGACTCGGTCATACTCGGAATTAAAAATAAATTGGCCGAGAAAGAGGATCTCTCGCTAATTAATGCTCGAGTTGGGCGACAAATTCAAGAATTGATTACCGAAGTCCAAAAAGATAAGCCAAGGGTTTCCGCATCCGCCGTTGTCCTAAATGTCGGAAACAATAACGCTGTTTCACGCGAAGATATGACGAAATTGATGGAGCTTCTAAGTGATGAACCGAAGATAGTTGTTGTAAATACCGCAGTTCCGCGTACCTGGCGTAGTGGAAATAATAAAATTATTAGTGAGGTTGTAGCTAATTATGCAAATGCGACTTTGGTTGATTGGGAACATATATCAGAAAACCACCCGGAGTTTTTTGCTCCGGATGGCGTTCACTTAATTGAAGCAGGAAGTGATGTTTATGTGGCATCAATTCTAGAGGCCTTAAACGGAAATTAAATATTTAAGCCCATTGGCCAGGAAGTCCGAAAACTTTTCCGCCGACAACTGTTCCATCTTCGAGTACTGAAGAAACTCTAAATGAACACCATCCGGAAGAATCACTTTTGGTTACATCTACCGAGAATTCTTCGGCCGAAGTCGTAGAAATTAACTTCCATGTTCCACCATTGGATTGAATTTCTAAATTGTAATTTGCAACTGCTGATCCATCAATTGGTGACTTCCAATAAATAGTTGCACTTTGGTTGCTACTCCCACCGCTATATTGCGCGACGATTCCTACTGGCTCGCTACCGCCGCCATTAACAACGGTTGTAGCCGTAGTTTCCTCCATGGAAGCCTCAGTCGATACCTCGGCAGATGGTTCAGAAGATTCTTCGGCGGCACTTGATTGTGTTGCCTGCGCCGAGCTGGTCTCGACAGGAGCTGCCACCTCATTTTTCGTTGAATTATTACGAGAAACAACTAGCAAAGCAACAAGCACGATTGCTATTACGACACCAATTAAAACGCGCTTATCATTCGTCTTGTTTGGGGAGTTTGGACTTTTAGACGAAGCTGCGACAGGGACCCGTGCGCCCGGAGTTTTAGCCGGAATGTTTGCTGCTGATGAGCTTACAAAATTCGAACGAATTGTTGGTGCTGGAATAACCGTTTCACTAATTTTCGGTGAAACTGACTTGGCACTCTTTTTGGCACTCTTTTTGGCAGCGGACTTCCTAACGACTTTGCGTGCCGCACTCTTTTTTACGACTCTCTTTGCTGCTGCTTTCTTCGCTGGCTTTTTCGAGGCCTTCTTTACAACTTTCTTCGCTGGCTTTTTCGAGGCCTTCTTTGCGGTTTTTTTAACTGCCACTGGTTCACTCCTAGGTTGATAATCGAAAACTACATGTAAAACTCAATAACGAAAGGATACCTCAGGGCTCGATAAAACTAGAGCAAATCTTTAATCTTGGGAGCGATTGCTCGAAGGGCAATTCCGCGATGGCTGATCCTGTCCTTTTCACCATGGCCAAATTCGCCAAGCGTCAGCTCTTGACCCGTAGGTTGAAAAATGGGGTCATACCCGAAGCCAGCGGTTCCACGAGGTGAGAAGGTGATGAAACCAGCTAATTTACCACTCTCTATCTCTGATATTTCTGCCCAGTGATGGGACGACGGAAAAACTAATGCCACCTCGCAGACAAAATTTGCTCCTCGATTTTGCTCCTTGACGCCTTCTAGTTGAGTTAAAACTTTTACAATGTTTGCGCCATCGTCGCCATGAGTCCCAGCCCATCTGGCGGAAAAGATTCCGGGAGCGCCATTTAAGTAATCAATACAGAGACCACTGTCATCCGCAAGCGCTGGTAGATTTGTGTATTCACATACTCCTTGTGCCTTTAGGAGTGCGTTTTGAGCAAATGTAGTTCCTGTCTCATCGATCTCTGGCATCTCTGGAAAATCACGCAAACCCAGGACTTCAATATCCTTGGCAAATTCGGCGAGCAATCTTTCAAATTCGGCGATCTTGCCTTTGTTCTGAGTTGCTAAAACTATTTTACGCAAGAGCGCTCTGCTGCATCGTCCAAAGTTGGCCACACCCCGAGACGCCGAGGTCTAATAAAGAATTTAATAGGCCACGATCGAAAGGTTTTCCTTCCGCAGTTCCCTGAACTTCAACAAAATTTCCATCAGCAGTGCAGACAATGTTCATATCAGTATCAGCAGTGACATCTTCTTCATAGCAAAGATCAAGCATTGGAATGCCAGCAATAATTCCTACGCTGACCGCAGACACGCCTTGGGTTATTGGATTGCGATTAGCTGGAATGTGCCCTTTATCTTTTGCCCAGGTGATTGCATCCTGGAGGGCAACATAGGCGCCCGTAATCGCAGCAGTCCTGGTTCCGCCATCTGCTTGCAGGACATCACAATCAATGACAATCGTATTTTCTCCAAGTGCTGCGGTGTCTACAACTGCGCGCAGTGAGCGGCCCACAAGTCGAGAAATTTCCTGAGTGCGTCCGCCGAGTTTACCTTTGACACTTTCTCGGTCGGATCTTGTGTGAGTTGCTCGAGGCAGCATTGCATATTCACTTGTTACCCAACCACCACCTTTACCGACTAACCATCGCGGTACCCCCGGCGTAAAGGAGGCAACACAAAGAACTCTCGTGTTTCCAAATTCGACTAAAACTGAACCCTCTGCATTATTCAACCAATTTCTCGTGAATTTAATCGGGCGAAGTTGGTCCGGGTTTCTGTCATCAATGCGTTGGGAATTTGTACTAGACAATTAGATCCTCGATTCGACTTTTGTAACTTCTGGGCCAAGAAATCGCTTAGCAAGATTGCTGAACAATGCACTTTCCCCAGTCGATACAAATTTGTGTGTTGGTTTTCCTGACGTATTTAACATATTGCTCTCGACTAAAACCCTGTAGAGATCTTTTGCGGTTTCCTCAGCACTTGAAACTAAAGTAACTTCATTTCCCATTACATATGAAATAACTCCTGTGAGCAATGGATAATGCGTACAACCGAGTACCAGGGTATCTATATCTTTCTCGCCAAGTTGCTTTAAGTAGTCAGTTGCGACTTTAGTAATCGCTGTTCCAGAAGTTTCACCACGCTCTACATAGTCAACGAAAAGCGGACAAGCGACAGATGTAATTTCTAGTTGTGGAGCGGCAGCAAATGCATCGAGGTAGGCGCCCGAGTCGATAGTTGCCAAAGTGCCTATTACGCCAATTCGACCACTTCGGGTAGCCGACACTGCCCTACGAACTGCTGGCTGGATAACTTCGATAACTGGAATCGAATATCGTTCGCGAGCATCACGAAGCATCGCGGCACTTGCTGTGTTGCAGGCAATGACGATCGCTTTAACTCCAGTTGCAACGAGCTTATCTAAAATTTCTAGTGAAAAATTCCGAACTTCGGCTAGTGATCTTGGACCGTATGGCCCTCTTGCCGTATCTCCAATATAGAGAATTGATTCTCCCGGAAGTTGATCGATAATTGATCTTGCAACAGTCAATCCTCCAACACCGGAATCAAAAATTCCGATTGGTGAATTGGTTGATACTTTCGCGGTGGCCACGAAGCCAAGCCTACCTTCGCTGGGAATTAATTATGACTATCAGGCCCAAAGTTGGTCATCCAACACTTCGGGATCGCCGTCATTTCCGTAAACACCCGTTGACAAATATTTCCAACCCGCATCACAAACTATGAAAACGATATCTGCCCCAGTACCAGCGTCAACACACTCTTTGGCAATAGCAAGAGCTGCATGCAAGATAGCTCCGGTTGAAATTCCAGCAAAGATTCCCTCGATTTCAAGTAGCTGTTTTACGCGGCGGACTGAATCCTCAGCACCAACTGAAAATCTTCGAGTAATAAGCGAGGCATCATAAAGTTCTGGAATAAAACCGGCATCTAAATTTCGTAACCCATAAACGACTTCGCCATACCTCGGTTCGGCAGCAATAATTGAAATTTCTGGATTTTTCTCCCGGAGATACCTCCCTGCCCCCATGAGGGTCCCTGTAGTTCCAAGTCCAGCCACGAAGTGGGTGATTGTTGGCAAGTCTTCAAAAATTTCCGGTCCGGTGCCCGTGTAGTGCGCCATAGTGTTTGCTGGATTTCCGTATTGATAAAGAAAGACCCAATCCGGATTTTTTTCGGCCAGTTCCTTGGCAACTCGAACTGCCTCATTTGAACCCCCTGCAGCTGGGGAGTAAATAATTTTAGCGCCCCACATCTCTAATATTTGAGTCCGCTCGACGCTTGTATTTTCTGGCATCACGCAAATCAATTTATAGCCGCGAACTTTTGCCACCATGGCGAGTGAAATTCCAGTATTGCCACTGGTTGGCTCCAAAATAGTTGCTCCTGGTTTTAGCTTTCCAGTTTTTTCCCCATCGTTAATCATCGCGATTGCCGTACGATCTTTTATCGAACCAGTTGGATTTCTATCTTCTAGTTTTGCCCAGAGTCGAACTGGCGGATTGTCATTTCCAACTTTTGGTGAAAGCTTTGCCAGACCAATTAGCGGCGTGTGCCCTAGAGAATCTTCAAGTGACTCGTATTTTGTCATCAGCAACCGCCGGCTACTGCAGGCAAAATTGTTACTGAATCACCAGCTTGAAGCGTTGCGGTGAGCGAACCAATAAATCTGACATCTTCATCATTGATGTAAATATTAATAAAGCGGCGCAGTTCGCCATTTTCAAGTAAACGTTCGCCAAGTCCGGAATAGTTCTTTTCAAGTTCTGACACCAGATCTGCCAAAGTAAGAGCTTCAACCGAAACTATTTTCTGGTTATTTGTATAAGGACGCAAAATTGTTGGAATTCGAACTTCGATCTTTGGCAATGACATAGCGCTAAGTATCCTTGAAGCTAGCCTTACTTACCAATCGAGGGGCTAGGTCGAAATAATTTCGACCTCTTCCTCAGTCACGGCACCGTCGATAATTCGATATGAGCGAAATTCATTCTCAGGTGCAATCTCTTTGCGGGTAGAAACAATTACATAATGTGCGTTCGGCTCAGATGCATAGGAAATATCGGTGCGAGATGGGTAGGCCTGTGTTTCGGTATGCGAGTGATAGACAACTACTAACTCTTGAGAATTATCATCAATCTCTCGATAGAGGGCCAGGAGCGCCTTTGAATCAAATTCGTAGAAAGTTGGAGATTGTGCCGCGTTAGCCATCAACTTCAACTCTTGCGGAAGATCACTGCCTTCCGGGCCCAGGATTACGCCACAGCACTCATTGGGGTACTCGGAACGAGACTGTTCCAAAATTGCATTCACAAATTCCCTGCTGATTCGAAGTGTCATTGAAGTAAGCCTAGCAAATTCTCCTGCAACCACCCTAGCCAGAAATAGACGGCATAAATTGGTTTCTGTGGATCATCTTCGCCGAGTAATTCAAATTTTTCGAAGCTATTTTCAGATATCTCCAATCGGACTGATAAGGCAATCCGCAAATCATTTAGCGCTTTGAGCCAGACGCCGGAATCAAGTTCTTCAATAACCCCACCATGATTTTCATCCACCAGGATTGTTAACTCCTCCCGCACTAACCTTAAATTCTTCTGTTTTGAACCGCGCAGTTGAGGTTCGGTATATCTGCGAAAATCTGACGCAGCTTCGGGATCGGTGTAAGCATTTGGTAGAAGACGAAGTAGCACTGGGTCATCTGGCATAACTATTTCCGAGGGCATTGTAAGCAACTGTGCCAGTGGATCACTTGAATCATAATGATGAAAAAAATCACCTTCGCCAAGTAGCTCCAATAACTGTTCAACTAAATTTATTAGAATCAGCGCCTCATCCAGAGTAAGGTCTAACGAATATCCATCTCCAACTCTTTCAAAACTGGACATCAGATTTTATCGTCGCGTTGAAGTGTCGCCCATAAGCCATGTTCATGAAGTCGCTGAACATCACGCTCCATTTCTTCCCGCGTTCCTGTCGAAACAACAGCTCGCCCTTCATTATGGACTTGCATCATTAATTCGTGGGCTCGCTCCTTTGAAAAGCCAAATAACTCAATAAATACGTGGGTTACGTATGTCATCAAATTTACTGGGTCATCCCAAACGATGGTGATCCATGGGCGATCAAGCAATTCATGGATACTAACTTCATCCTTAATTAGCGTCTCTGTCATAGCCATTTATCTCACCAGCACATTTGTGAATGGGCTCTTCGTTCCAGTGAATCCTGATTCGGCCTCGAGCACAACTCTAAATTGCTTAACGCCAAATTTTTTAGGCGTTATTTCGATTTCAAATTTTCCATCTTGATCGGTGACAGAAGATGGTTTGCTAGGGAATATTTCTCCACTTCCCTCACTTCCTTCCTCTAGGAAAACCGTAACTCCTGCCACTCTTGGTTGAACTTCTCCAACCACTTTATAACTAACACCCCGTCGCATCGAGGCAGGTATCTGCCAAGAGAGAACCCTTGAAATTTCCACAGTATTCACTGATGTAATTCCTTGCGCTCGATCCCAAGTTTCATCGGTGGAAAAGGAAATTACAGTTGGTTCGCCAAGCACAATTGCGATCTGAAAATTCCCGGCTGTATCGGTCAAACCTATTGGTTGTCGAACGTTGCCTGTCGCTCGCTTTAGCTCGGCAAATACTGGTACTGCGGCCAGCGCAGTGCCATCTGAGAGCGTGAATCTCCCAGCAAAAGTGACCGGTTCGCCATAATTTACGCTTCCAGTATTTGGCATAAGTTCACCAATAACCTTTGCTTGACCCATGGCGATTGCAACTTTTTTTACTTCCTCAATCGCAAAATTATCCCCGAAACCAATTTCCCATTCCGAAATTCCGCCAAGCTGATATTTTTCAACAAGTTTTGCTCGAGCTCCATAGCCCTGCGCATCGACATACCAAACCGAATGGTTAACTTGGCAACTTGTTGGAGCACCGGCGCCATTAAATCCATTAAATTCGGCAGTGTATAAAATATTTGTCTCGCCATAAGTTTCATTGTAAGTAGCAACAGCCCCCGGCTTATCCAGGATTGCCTGAGCTCGCAGTTGATGAATAATCGCAGCGTTTGAACTCTTTTTCTCCGAGGCTGGAGTATTTGTTGGACAAATTCCAGTTACTTTCTTCACCCAGTTATAGCCGTAGTTTGGTGTACCTATATATATTTTTCCGGCAGCAACAGATTTCAACGCGTACACCAACGAAGGCTCGAACCAATCAATTGGTCCAATCGGACCTGGTGCAGTGTCGTACTTGTGGTAGTCGTAAGCCATGATATTTAAACGATCTATATAGCTGCCAATTTCTGGCCAGGCATAAAAATAATATCCTTTTTTGCCAGTTACTGGATCCAGTAAATATGGCGTCGTGACTGATAGCAACTTGTTCAGTGAATGCAGCGATATGGAAAGTTCGGAGATGAACCTAACCCATCTTGGCTGAATAGTTGGCCAGGTGGCAAGTTTGTCAACGAACGCAAAACCCTCGAAATCTAAATCAATTCCATCATAATTATTAGCAACAACTAAATCTGAAATTGTTTTAATCAGCGTTGCCCGGCTTACATCATTGGCCATGATTTTTGATAGCGCGCCTTCGCCAGTTCCATCGGTAATCGTAGGAATAACTTTGATTCCGAGGCCATGTAGCGTGGCAATTGGTATTGCTTTGTCTATCGAATTTTGTGTTACATATTTATCCTTAATATTTGAAGCACTTGTTAGCGTGTACCAAAAAGGTAAAATTTGGTCAAACATTTCCGAGTGAGCAATAACAAAGTCCATGGCCTGAATTTGACCTTTTGTGGTGTCGCCATAAGTACTGTAATCGGTCATCCAACCTGAAAATATTTTTCGAAGTTGACGATCTTCGGAATGTGCAACATTGCTAAGAGCAAGATTTCCGATTAGAAGCCCGGACAATAAAAGGCTGAGTACTCGTTTTTTCATTCCTTCTTCAGGCCATCAAATATTTTTTTACAAATAGGACAAATAGGGAATTTTTCTGGATCCCGGTTTGGCACCCACTTTTTCCCGCAGAGCGCACGAACAGCTTTCCCAGTAACGGCAGATTCCACGATTTTTTCTTTGCGCACATAATGAGCAAATTTCTCATGATCGCCATCTTCATTCGAAAAACGGACCTCTTCTTTCTCTAAAACATCGGAAAATGGTTCGAGCCCAATTGTCTCTGGGGCTGATTTCGGAGCGCGAGTGAAGATTCCCATGTTTCAAATTCTACCGATGGTGCCTCGATTATTGGGTATTATTCGCAAATGAAAGATCTATTGCGCACCGAACACCTATCTAGAAGCGATGTTGACCTCATTCTTGATACTGGCGCAGAGTTTGCGCAGAATCCTTTTCGCTCGACCGACGCATTAGCAAACCAAACTGTTGCAATCTACATGACCAAGGCTTCGACTCGCACGCGCTTGGCATCTGAAACAGCCGTCGCGCATCTTGGTGGAACTCCAATATTTCTTCGCGGTGATGATTTACAGATAGGACGCGGTGAAACAATTGCAGACACTGCAAAAATCATCAGTGGTTTTGCGAGCGCCCTAATTGTCCGAACTTTTGCGCAATCAGATGTTGATGAGCTTGGTGCCCATGCCCAAATTCCGGTATTAAATGGGCTTACCGACAGCGATCACCCAACCCAGCTCCTGGCAGATTGGTTAACAATTCGCGAAGTTTTCGGTTCAGATATTTCAGGTCGAAAATTTACCTATATTGGAGATGGCAACAATATGGCACATGCTTGGCTCACAATGGGAGCAATTATGGGCGCGCATGTTGTCGTTGCAACTCCCCCAGGGAAATGGGCACCAGATGATTCAGCAATTAAAGTTGCCAAAAAAATTGCCGAGAAGAGTGGCGCCAAGATAGAGGTGCTTACAGACCCAGAGGTGGCCGCAAAGAGCGCGAGCGTTCTATACACCGATGTTTGGATGTCCATGGGAGACCCTGAGAGCCTTAGGGTGGAGAAACTTAAAGCTTTAGCCCCATATGCAATCACTAGTGAATTAATGTCACTTACAGAGCCTGATTCCATATTTATGCACTGTCTTCCAGCACATCGTGGCGAGGAAGTGAGCGCCGAAGTCATTGATGGACCAAAATCTCTCATCTGGCGCGAGGCATTTCACCGTCGAACAACTATTCAGGCAATTCTCTACCACCTAGTTCGGGGCGAAATCCAAGGTAGCAAGTAATTTTTTTGCTCGGAATTCAATTTATGGCAATTTTTCTACTTCTTAGGCACTAATCTTTTCGGATGCGAATAGCCGTAGCTAAAGAGATCCGACCTGGCGAAGCCCGAGTAGCTCTCGTTCCAGACATCATTTCCAAATTGACCAAAGCTGGCCTTGAAGTTGTTATCGAATCGGGAGCCGGAACTGCATCGGGATTCCCGGATAGCGAGTTCACTACAGCCGGTGCGCTAGTGAAAACTGGCAATGTAATAAGCGATGCTGATGTAGTTGCCTCGGTAACTGCATTAACGGCAGAGCAAATGAAGTCTTTGAAAAAAGGCGCGCTTACTATCTCATTTCTGTCTCCTACTACTTCTGTTGAGTCAATCGAAGCGGCTGCAAGTGCCGGCGTCACGGCGCTCTCCTTAGAATTAGTTCCTAGGATTTCTCGCGCTCAATCTATGGACGCACTAACCTCACAAGCTCTTTGCGCTGGATATCGCGCCTCACTTGTTGCCGCTGAACTTTCCCCAAGATTTTTTCCGCTGCTGATGACAGCGGCAGGAACAGTTACTCCAGCACAGGTGGTAATCCTTGGTGCCGGTGTTGCTGGTTTGCAGGCAATTGCAACTGCTAAACGTCTTGGCGCTGTAGTAAGTGCATATGACGTTCGACCTTCATCTGCTGATGAAGTTAAATCAATGGGTGCAAAATTTATAACTCTAGAACTTGAAGCGCTCGAAGGTACTGGCGGATATGCCCGCGAGATGACTGAAGAACGTGCGGCAAAACAACGAGAGCTTCTTACTCCGTATCTTGCTGCTGCTGATGTTGTAATCACGACTGCTGCAGTACCTGGGCGGCCAGCTCCAAGACTTATTACGGGCGAAATGGTAAGTGCAATGAAATCTGGCGCTGTAATCGTCGACTTAGCTGCCGAAACAGGTGGAAATGTTGAAGGTAGTAAGCCAGGCGAGACCATTACAACTTCAAATGGCGTACTAATTTGGGGTGGCAAAGATGTTCCAAGCCAATTGCCTTATCACGCATCTATGTTGTTCTCGCGAAATGTCGTAAATCTCTTGCTATTAATGACTAAATCGATTGATGGAAAACCGACGGGCGATGTAATTCCCGATTTTTCCGATGAAATTATCGATGCTGCAACACTTACACATGGTGGCGCTCGTCGCACTCCGGAGGGCAAGAAATGACAACAATGGCAATTCTGACAATCTTTGTACTTTCTGTTTTTGTGGGCTTCGAAGTTGTTTCAAAGGTCTCAACCACACTACACACTCCGCTTATGTCTGGGGCGAATGCAATCCATGGAATTATCTTGGTCGGCGCAATTCTTGTTGCGGATAAATCCACAAGTACCTTGGAAACAACTTTAGCCATTGCTGCAGTTGTGCTTGCAACAATAAATATGGTCGGTGGATTTGTAGTGACCGATCGAATGCTGGAAATGTTTAAAGGGAAGGGCGGTAAGAAATAATGAATTCTAATCTCTACGCACTTCTTGGTCTCGGAGTCGCAGTCTCCTTCGTGATGGCGCTCAAAGGACTTTCTGCTCCCAAAACAGCTAGACGTGGAAACTTAATAGGCGCCTTTGGCGCAACCGTTGCCACAATTATTGTTTTCTTTGATCCAACTTCTGTTGAGCATCACAACACTCTCCTGATTCTTGCTGCAATTCTCTTTGGTTTATTGGTTGGCGTTCCAGCAGCCCGCAAAATTCAAATGACACAGATGCCACAACTCGTGGCACTTTTCAACGGTGTTGGTGGCGGCGCAGCGGCGCTCGTAGCAATAGTTGAGTACTTAAATTTAGGAGATTCCGCAAGCATTGGCGAGGTAATCGCTACGGTATTTACCGTGCTAGTTGGAAGCGTCTCATTTTCTGGATCAATCATTACTTTCTTAAAGCTTCAAGAGTTGATGACCACCCGTCCTGTTGTATTTCCAGGCGGACGTTTCATTATCGCGGGAACTCTAGCTGGATCACTTGCAACTTCAGGTTGGGTAATAGCAAGCGGTGGGACTACGCCACTCTTAGTTCTTGCCGGCCTTTCACTCTTGTTTGGCGTTCTCTTTGTTCTTCCGGTTGGCGGCGCTGATGTGCCAATTGTCATCTCACTCCTAAATGCGTTTACTGGCCTCACTGTTGCTGCAAGCGGATATGTTTTGCAATCAACTCTGCTAATTGTTGCCGGAACTCTTGTCGGAGCTTCAGGAACCATTTTGACTCGCAAAATGGCAGAAGCGATGGGACGTTCGCTCTTTGGAACTCTCTTTGGGGCATTTACTGCCAAGCCTCAGGCTGCTACACAAGCCGGTGAGGCTCGTCCAGTTAAATCTGGCTCACCTGAAGATGTAGCAATTCTGCTCAACTATGCATCTCGCGTCGTAATAGTTCCAGGATTCGGTCTTGCCGTTGCTCAGGCGCAACATACAGTTCGTGAACTTGCTGATTTATTAGCAGCAAAAGGTGTTGAGGTAGCTTACGGAATTCACCCAGTTGCAGGTCGGATGCCAGGGCATATGAATGTGCTCTTGGCGGAGGCAAATGTTCCTTACGAGCAATTGGTTGAGATGGAAGAAATCAATCCGACTTTTCCTCAGACCGATGTGGTTCTAATTGTTGGCGCAAACGATGTTGTTAACCCAGCTGCGAAAACGACTCCTGGTTGCCCAATTTATGGAATGCCAATTCTTGATGTTGCTGGTGCCGGAAACGTGATCTTCCTAAAGCGTTCAATGAGGCCAGGATTTGCTGGCATTGAAAATGACCTGCTTTATGATGCAAAAACCACACTTCTTTTCGGTGATGCAAAAGATTCACTAACCAAAGTCGTGAGTGCGCTTAAGGGCCTTTAATTCCCCTCGATAACTTCACGAGGAGCGCCATGCACACCTTGAATATGCTCGGCTGGAACAGTTCCAAGTAAGCCTTTTTGGAAGTCTTCAAAGGCTTGTAAGACCTCAGCTTTTGTATTCATAACAAAAGGGCCCATCCATGCGACGGTTTCTTTTATGGGTTGACCGCCAAGAATTAAAACATCCATCTCTGGAGATCTTGATTCTTGCCTCTGGTCAGCCTCGATTACCAAGGTATCACCATCGCCCATGACAGCAAGCTGTCCCATGTGGACTGGATGTTTTTCTCCACCGATCTTTCCATGGCCGTTCAAAGTATAAATTAATGCGTTGTAATCCTTATTCCAAGGCAGTTCTAGCTTGGCTCCTGGGGCCAGTGTTGCATGCACAATTGAAATCGGAGTTTGTGTTGAGCCAGGACCGATATTTCCGCCAACTTCACCAGCAATAATACGAATCAAAGTAGCGCCATCACTTGATGCAAGCAGTTTCACATCTGATGCTCGTAAATCTTGATAGGCAGGTTTTGACCATTTTTTCGCAGCAGGCAAATTCACCCAGAGTTGAAAGCCATGAAAGAGTCCACCACTCATAACTAAATGCTCTGGCGGAGTCTCGATATGCAAAATTCCAGCCCCTGCGGTCATCCATTGGGTATCGCCATTTGTAATCGTTCCGCCGCCGCCGTGGTTATCTTTGTGATCAAAAATTCCATCAATAATGTAGGTAACTGTTTCGAAACCTCGATGTGGATGCCATGGCGTTCCCTTTGGCTCACCAGGTGCATATTCAACTTCGCCCATCTGATCCAAATGAATAAAGGGATCTAAGTCAGCCAAATCGACGCCAGCGAATGCTCTGCGTACCGGAAAACCCTCACCTTCGAAACCCTGCGGAGCCGTTGTAACGCTCTTTACTGTGCGCGCTCTGGCAAATGGTTCGACAATTACTCTTGGCAAAATTGTTATGTCTGGGACTGTTATGGCCGGCAATTACTTCTCCCTAATCTGAAATCTAATTTCGAATTTCTATCAAGATATTCGTCATTAGTTGAAGCTTCAACTAAAATGAACTATATAGCTATTTCAAAGGAGAATCTATTCCTAATTGGATTACCGATACCCTTTCGGCCATGGGCAGAAGAAAAGTATCAATCGGTCTAGTCATTCTTGGCGCATTGCTGCTCACAAGTTGTGGTCTTCCGACCGGAAATGAGCGGCCAGAAGATGTGAAACTTCGCGAAGGTATTAAATCTTTGATATCCCAATATGAAACTAAATTTCCAAAATCAGTTAATTGGGATTCGGCGAAAGTTACTGCTCAGATCTCACGGCGCCTGCCCGATGGTCTGGCTACTGAGGCCGGATGGAGCCTAAAGTGGCCGAACTATGTTCAAGGTGAGCTAGCAAGTGCAGTAGTGCCATGGATTGTTCTTGGACAGTTTCCAGAAAAATTTGCGCTAGATGTCAATAGTTATAAGGGAGGGACCCCCGTAGCTTCAGGCATAGCGGCACAAATCGTAAAGCTTCAAGACGATCTCTTTGGCGGCAGCTTCTTCGCTGCCGTAGTTAATATTAGACTTTCAAAAAATGATCCAAGGTGGATGGTTTTTACGACCGTGCCCTATCTCCCTGTTACTGATCCTGCTTACGGCTTTGCGGAATCAGTGAGTAGGAAATGGGAAATCAAAGATTTTGGAACTGCAACCGTAGGCTGCAATGTGGTTCCGAGTAGCGTCCAAAGAGAATTCGGGTTTACTTGCTCGCCGAGATAAAATTACTTGGGTTTAAGGCGAAACTCTCTTTACATCCTGGCATGCAGAAGTAATACATTTTGCCATCTAAGTTATAGCTTGCCGGAGCATCGGAAATCCGAACCTGCATTCCACAAACCCAGTCTTTGGCAAACTCTTGATTTTGTCCGTCAGTCACTCGAGTGCGGTACATCCAATAGATCCAGATGATTACCGCAAGGGCCATAACATCTAAAATCGTCGTGTAATTCCATCCGACTGGATTTGAATGCGCCATATTGTGGCTCGTTTTAGGAATTAAGTTAAGTAGATTAAATATCAGCTCGGTTATGAAGCCGGCTAGGCTCATCACCAACCAAAATACCAACGTTAGACGAATTGCCAATTTGGTTCCGTAGTACTTGCGATAAATAAGTACCAAGGGCAGTGATATCAAATCTGCGAAAATAAATGCGATCGCCCCGCCGAAGGTGATTCCACCATGCCATAGCGCTGCTGCCAGCGGCACATTTCCAACTGAACAGACGAAACTTATAAAGGCAATAAATGGACCGATAATTGCATTTTCTAGGCTAGAAATAATTCCATGATCAGATATAAATAGCAGATTCCAAAAAGAAGCCGGGATCAGAATTGCAGCCAATCCAGCGACAACAAAACCAATTATCAATTCAACTCGCAACATTTTAAAATCACCGATTGTGTAACCGGCCGCATCATGCCAATTTGGTTTATGGTTAGAATCAAAATTCTCACTGGTTTCAAAACTCTCTTGCGAATCCCGAATTAATTTCGCTGGAATCAATTTTGGTATAAATATTTTGAGCATCAGAATCATCAGCGCTCCTCCGACAAATTCGGCTACAGCAAATTGCCACCCCATAAGAATCCACAGGACAAGGCCCAGCTCGATTACTAGATTTGTGCTGGCGAACATAAAGACCATAGAGGCGGTGAAGTTTGCTCCCTTAGAAAATAAACTTTTTGCCAATGCGCTGGCCGAGTAAGAACAAGAGGAACTTATGGCGCCAAAAAATGAGGCTTTTGAAATGCTTTTTAGGCTGTCATCACCCAATTGCTCTCGCATTTTTTTTCTAGAAGCAAATGCCTGAACCGCACCCGAAAGCGTAAATCCGATTACTAGCGCCCAAAAAGTATGGAAAAACATCCACCAACCCTCGATGAGCCCATCAAAAACTTTATTCATCCAAAACCTTAGCCACGGCCATTTGGTTTCCTGACGCTCTCATGGTTCAAATCTTTCGCCTTCTCGTGAAATTTTCTGATTTGTAATTCGAATGCTGCGACCGCTTGATCGAATGCGGAGACATCGTTAAAGCCAGAGCCCTCGGCTCGTACGAATGGACCAACGCCGTGCGTGGTCAAAATCACCTCGTGAGAAGATTTTCCAAAACGTGGATTTTGCTCGTGTTTAACTTCGACTTTTATGCCATCTATCGCCACATTAAAACGAGATAGAGATTTGAGTTTTTCGGTAGCTATCGCCTTGAAGTCCTCGGCCAAATTAACTTTCCTAGCGTGGATTACGATTTCCATATTAACTCCTACTCAATCACGGCTGCCGAATTCTGTCTCTATGTAATTGTGCTTACCTCTTTAAGTTACACCAATTTGGACTCTAATGAATCATTTTAGGAAAAATTTATACTCCTGGAGGAGTAAGATTTCGGTGAGATGAATCGCCTAAGTGAATTTCTTCCGAATCGTGCCGATTACAAAGGGGCGAGCGCTCATTGGAGAAAGGATCTACTGGCTGGCATTACTGTAGGAATAGTTGCTCTTCCATTAGCCTTAGCCTTTGGCATCACCACTGGAGCCGGCGCTGCCGCAGGTTTGATAACAGCGATTCTGGCCGGTTTTCTAGCCGCCATCTTTGGCGGTTCTAATTTTCAAGTAAGTGGCCCAACTGGCGCAATGACTGTAATCCTTGTTCCTATTGTTACCAAATATGGCATCGATTCACTAATTCCACTCGGATTTTTCGCCGGTTTACTAACTTTAGTTCTGGGAATTTGTCGGGCCGGGTCGATTATAAATCGAGTTCCGTGGCCAGTGATGGAGGGATTTACCCTAGGAATTGCAATCGTAATTGCGTTACAACAGATTCCCACTGCCCTAGCCACGCCTTCTATCAGTGGCAACAGAACTGTGATTACCGCTTGGAATACAACCAAATCAGCTGTTGATCATGGCCTAAATTATCGAGCAATATTTATAGTCTTACTAACAATGATCGTGAAATTCGTATACCCCAAACTAGCTCACAGGTTAAAAATTCATATCCCGGCAAGTTTCATGGCAATAATCGTGAGCTCGATTGTAGTTATAGCATTTGGCGTAGATATACCGACCGTAGGAGATATGCCCGCTTCAATTTTTCACTTTCATAAATTCGAATTCTTTGGTCTCGGCGGCTATGAATTGGTCTCCGCCGTAATTGCCATTTCACTTCTCGCCTCGATTGAATCACTCTTATCTGCAAGGGTGGGAGACCAACTTGCACATATTCATGATGATGAACTTAAGTACAAGCCGAATCGTGAACTCTTTGGTCAGGGCCTAGCTTCTATGTTCTCTTCATTGGCGGGCGGAATGCCTGCTACTGGAGCAATTGCCAGGACTGGAGTTAATATACGTTCAGGCGCAAATTCACGACTCTCGGCAATATTTCATGCATTATTTTTGCTTGCAGTAGTTTTAGTTCTCTCCCCAATTATTTCAAAAATTCCAACTGCTGCGCTGGCAGGAGTACTGATTGGTACTTCTTACCGAATGGTGAGCCCAGCGAATTTGCGTGAACTGCTCAGGACAACTCGTCTGGACTCGACAATTCTGCTCACCACCGCGCTTCTCGTAATTTTTGTTGATCTAATTTGGGGTATAGCCCTAGGCACTCTGCTCTACTTTGTATTGAGAAAATTAAAGAGGAAGTAGATAAATTATTAGCGTTATTGTCAGCGCCAACGATATTGCTTGAATCAAAATTGATGTAGCAGTCCTACGATCTCTTCTACGATCCTCCGGAGATGCAACTCTTGAGAGATTTCCTAGTGATTTAAAGTTAAAAGTTCCCATAAGCCCAAAAGCTAGGCAGAACTTTCGACGAGATTGAATAAAGCCAATTGCAAATATCAGGGCCGGGATAAATACAGCCAACCGAGCGCTCTTAACACTGTCTGTAGTGAGCACGCCAAATGTAGTTGTAATAGTAAGAATTAGACCAATGAGTGCAACGGCTTGTCTGCGACGAATTTCGCCTTTGCCTATATTGCAGCTTCCCGAAACATATTCAAATTCTGGAACTGTCATAAATTAAACAGCTTCGTGATCATCGTCGGCAAAGACTTCGTGATCATCGTCACCACTTTCGGCGACCCATTCAAATAGAGTTTTGATTCCGGCAATTATGAGAGCGAAAAAGGTAAGCGTTGCCATCAAGCGACGAAGTGCCTTAACCATGAGACAAATCTACCCCAAGAATTATCAGGCTGTCCTGTTATAGACCAGCGACACAATTCTATCGATGGCCTCGCTAATTATTTCTTCACTCGTGGCAAAATTTAAACGGACGAACTGTCCCGACTCTGGTCCAAAGGAGATCCCTGAATTGAGTGCGAGCTTTGCCTCTTTCAGCAAAACAGCAGCCGGGTTCTCTCCTAAATTCAACGAGGAAAGGTCTAGCCAGGCCAAATATGAAGAATCAGGCTCGCGATAGCCAACAGAGGGCAGCTTTTCAGCTAATTCATTCGCTAAAAATTTACGATTGCTGTCCAGGGTTTCGATTGCGCTATCAAGCCAGTCGACGCACTCGTAAGCAGTTGCTGCTGCCACTGCTCCGAGCAGTGAAGCTCTAGAGTGAAGGGCCGGTGGCAGAGTTTTTGCCCGCGTTAATAGCTCTAAATGCCCTGTCACAATAGTTGCGCATTTGAGCCCAGCTAAGTTCCAACTCTTACTCGCAGCTGTTACGCAAACCCCGACTTCTCGAGCAATATCGCTTACGGCAAGAAATGGTGTGAAATCCTCCCGAGCATAAGTTAATGGCGCATGAATTTCATCGCTGAAAACACTGACACCAAATTTTTTTGCCATTTCGGCAATGCTCGCCAACTCATCTCTCGAAAATATGACACCTACCGGATTATGTGGGTTGCATAAGAAATGGGCCTTTACTCCACCGGCATAACCTCTCTCGATAGCTGCCAAATCAATCGAATATTTCTGGCCATTCTTGGTGAGTGGAGCGTCGAATACTTCACACCTAAGTTCCCTTATCCAATTATTCATATTGTGATAAACAGGTGAGTTAATCATTATGGAATCACCCGGCTTAACAATGGTTCGAGCCATCTCAACCATTCCAACCCCAACATCAGTAGCTATGAAAACTTGTTCTGGGTCTATTTCCCAGGCCCAGCGCGCTCTCGCAAATTGCGCCAAATTTATACCAAGCTCTGGAATTGGGCCTAGGTACCCCGTATCCGAACTTTCCAACATCTCGATAAGACGATCACGAATTGGTTTCGCAATTTCGAAATCCATTTCCGCAACTGGAAGTGGCAGGACATCAAGAGGATATTCCCGCCATTTTTCACTTTTACGCTGGCGTAATTCCGTCAAACTCGGAACTGGAAGTTTACTCATTTAATTCACTGCCTCGGGTCTTTATCAAACTCAGAATTGCGGTAACTGCAAGGGTAAGAATTATGAATCCAAGGCTGAGTTGGAGAGAGATGTGCGGGATTGAAAAATTACCAATACGGTCCCAGTGCTGCTCGTGAAGTGCTTCAATCAATAGCTTAAGTCCAATAAATGCCAAGATAGCCGAAAGCCCCTCGGTCAAATAAACCAATTTCGTCATTAATTTGCCAATTAAAAAGTACAACTGACGTAATCCCATCAAAGCAAAAATATTTGCAGTAACGATTATGTAAGGGTCTTTTGTTAGACCAAAAATCGCAGGAATTGAATCAAAAGCGAATAGAACATCGGTCATTGCAATGGCAATCAGGGCCAAGGTAAAAGTTGATGCCCCTTTATTTCGTAAATACGAAATAAAGCGACCCTCTCGCCATTCTTTCTCCTCGCTCTCCTTTACCAATGTGTATGCCGTATAGATTAAGAATGCGCCAAAAAAGAAGAAGATCCAAGAAAATTTACTAATTATTAGTGAGCCAATTGCTATAAAGCCGCCGCGCAGGAGTAGAGATGCGGCAATTCCGAATAGGAGAACTAGCTGCTCTTTCTCTTTTGCAACCTTCAACCTGGCAAGAATCAGAACAAAAACGAAAAGATTATCGAAGGAAAGTGAATATTCGGTGAGCCAACCAGCAAAGAACTCCTTCTGAGCTTGTTCAGTGGCCCAGTGGCCCAGCGATATACCGAACGCAATTGCCAGCACGATATAGAAAACCGTCCAACTTGCGGCAGTCCGTAGCGTTGTTTCGCGATTTCGTTGCACGTATGCCATCGCAAAATCAAAACCTAAAACTAGGAGCAAAATTAGTAGCGTTATTTCCCAAACCGTTGCACTCATGGCTCGTAAAGTACATTATTTCTAGGATTTAAATGCAAAATATCGAGAAAACTAAGCCGTGTATGGGACTCCTGTGCTCGAATGACAGTCATAGCCATTTGGATTTTTCAATAAGTACTTCTGGTGATACTCCTCAGCCAGCCAATATTCATTGCCCCTAGCACTTTGAACCTGAGTAACAATTTTGCCAATACCTTCCTTCGTCAGCAAGGTTTGGTAAATATCTTTCGATGCAAGCGCCTCTTTCAGTTGGGGTTCAGTCGTCACAAAAATCATACTTCGATATTGGGTCCCGATATCGCCACCTTGCCTGTTTAGCGAAGTTGGATCATGCATAACCCAAAACTCGGCCAGTAAATCTTCAAATGAAATCGTCTTAGAATCAAAAGTGACACATACTATTTCGGCATGATTGGTTGTTCCCATGCAGACCTCTTCATATGAAGGATTGGGCTTCTCTCCACCCATATATCCAACACTGGTGTCGCTGACTCCTGGCAGTTTCCAGAATCGACGTTCAGCGCCCCAGAAACATCCAGTTGCAAAATACGCTTTTTCGATATTCCCTAAATTTCCTGTATCAATTGCTGCTGCATTGGAATCCATTGGTGAATTCTTCCAGAAAAAACAAATATTGGGATTTTCTTGAATTATTCCCGAGAAAAGGTCAAAATTTAGGCAAACTCAAATACCATGTAGAGTTAATTCACCGTATTGCCCCCGTAGCTCAGTGGATAGAGCACCGCCCTCCGGAGGCGGGAGCGCAGGTTCGATTCCCGTCGGGGGCACAAATCACAGAATCATTTTGGAAATGTCCTTGTGAACTCCCGCAATAAACGGGAGAATAGAGTCCGCAATAGTTCTTGTGAATGGTATTTATTACCTTTTACTTCCCCAGATTTACAATTTATTCTTTAGAAGGAGCCCAGTAATTATGGATTGGCGCCATGAATCCGCTTGCCGCGATGAAGATCCGGAACGCTTTTTCCCGGTCGGCAATACAGGCCCAGCCCTGGCTCAAATTGAAGAAGCAAAAAAAGTCTGTAATCGATGCATCGTTAAAGAGCCATGTCTTGCCTGGGCTCTTGAAAGTGGTCAAGATGCTGGAGTATGGGGCGGGCTTTCAGAAGATGAACGCCGAGCCCTAAAACGTCGCGCTGCGCGAAATCGTGCGCGTATGCTGGAAAATCAAAATAGTTTCTGAGCTCTTAATTTAGAATCTTAAAACTGCTTGAGTCTCACTGCCAACTCGCAATAATTGAATAGACCCCTTCAATTCATTCTCGGTAAGAGTCTTAACAATCTGCAGTCCAAGATTCGATGATGCTTCTAAATTAAAATCTAACGGTAGTCCAATTCCATCATCAATAATTTTTACTTCACAATTATTTGGAGTTCTTGCAACTTCAACTCGCAACTGATTTCCTGAGTTAGCTAACCCGTGCTCAAGGGAATTATGAATCAATTCAGTAATCACCAGAGCTAATGGGGTAGCGATTTGCGAATCGTAAGTTCCGAATGCCCCTATTTTTTTAACACTAATCTTGTGAGTGCTCAGTTCAATTGCATTATGAACTATTCGATCATAAACCTCGTCAAAAGCTACTGACTCTGTACTGCTGTTCGAAAGAGTCTCATGAACGATTGCGATTGAAGCCACTCGTCGCACTGCCTCTTCAAGTGCCGCCTTAGCTGTTACATCCTCCACTCGCCTAGATTGCAGACGTAGAAGAGCAGAAACAGTCTGTAAGTTATTCTTAACTCGGTGATGAATTTCACGAATGGTTACATCTTTTGTTACCAGAGCGCGATCACGACGGCGCAGTTCAGTCACGTCGTGGAGCAGAACAATTGCACCGATATGATCCTCGCCTGCTACTAACGGCATCACCAGAAGATCGAGAATTCCACTTTCATTTTCAAATTCCTCACGCCGCAAGTTTCTTCCACTCATCATACTTCGCCAGGATTCATCTCTTGGAATACTCAACTTTGGTTTAACGCTTTCAATGACATCACCGAGAATAAATCCCTCTAATTCTTCACTCCAACCCGTCCGATTGAATGCCGATCTTGCATTTGGGCTTGCATATGAAATCTGACCTATTGAATCTAGGCGAATTAATCCATCGCCAACACGAGGTGCCGATTCTGCTCGATAGAAACTATTTTGAATTGGAAAAGTTCCCTCAGCAACCATCTGGTAAATCTTGTGCGCAATTTCGCGATAATTTAACTCTAGTCGCGACGGTGAGCGCATTAAATCTGCATTTCTGTGTCTTGAAATTACAGCGATAACTCTCCCATTAAAGAACACTGGAACCGTCTCTTCTTTGATTAAAATCTCGTTTATGAGTTCGGCTTGCGAATCTCGATCAATATCACCGGTAGAAAGTGAACTATCTATCCTTGGGTTTTCTCCCCAATTGATTACATTTCCAATAACTTCGTGAGCGAAGACGGTGGCTGCAGTAGTTGGGCGAATATGTGACATTGCGATATGACCATCTGGCCACGTTTGATAATTTTTCCGTATTGGAATCCAGAGAACTAAGTCTGCAAAAGATAAGTCTGAGAGCAGCTGCCATTCCGCTAAAAGCTCCATGAGCCTGGCGCTGTCTTCCTGGGTCAGTGCAGATTTCGATGCTATCAATTCTTGAACAGTTTGCATCAAAATCTCCTATTCTTTTCCAGCAATTAGTTAACTACATGTTTTCTTGAGCGATCCTACCAATCTCGGAGATTGCCTTGCTAAATGGATTCTGCCTCTTGCCAGGCTCTACTAACTCAGAGTTAACCCGCTCATTTACAGGCAAGATAAATGCCCTTTCGCCGTCAGACATCTTGCTAAACCGATTGGCCAGAGCTCGATCTTCTCGTGAATTTCCCGACTGATTGAGAAGGTAGATGATTGGTAAGTTGCGTAGTAGGACTGGAAATTGCGTCATAAACTGTTCTAGCCGGATCAGGCTTAATCCATTTGATTTACATAAATAAATTAGAGTCGTAGTTTCTTCCAGGGTTCGATTTATAAAACCTGCCTGCCACCTTCGATCATTAACTACCTCTTCCAGCGGAGGTAGCGCTCCTAGGTCAACGATAGAAATCCTGGATTGCTCACCAATTTTTATCTGGTTTGTTCGCTCTTGTGTCGCAATATTGACCAAACTCAACTTCTCACTATTTTTCCTCGATCTTCCAAGTAGATATTCCAGCGCTGGTGCCCTTATATCTGCATCATAAATATCCACCTCACTCTCGAAGGAAAGCAAGTTGGCAATATTTAGTGCGATAGAGCTTCGACCAGGAGCACCGACTGTTCCAGTCACCGTGATTATGCAGGGCTTGAGAGTAATCGGATTTGGTTCATTTCTAGATATTGGATTCGCCGCCGACTTTTCAATATTATGGCTTTCAAAAATCAGGGGAAGTCGAAGTTGGCCCCTGATATAAGTCATTAATTTATGCGAGTTAGTCTCTACGTTATCTAGGCAAATGTGCGTGACTTTTGAATTCGCCAGTGAGTCCAGTTTTTCTCGGCTGAAATCTAGTAAGTCACTTTTATAGATAACGACAGTGCGTAGCGCGCCATTTCTTGCCTCAAGATTTTTGATAAGTGAAGTCATATCAAGCGCCCGATAGATAATACTCCAACCCTGGCTAAACAACAGTTGGGAAACGAAATCCTCACACTCTGCCTCGCTAATAGCTGTAATGACTTGTAGTTGCGGAATTTCAGATTGCATTTCTAACCACCACAATTCTTGAATTATTGATCGAGGATAGAAGAGAGATCACGTTTGGGCTCGGTATTTTGATGACAATTCCGATATCACCGCCCATGTCTTTTGACTTCGAATCGATGCTCTCAATAGTCACCGCCTCTGAAATAAGTTCGGTACCTTTCAATTTTGCTAATGTTAATTCTGGTTTTGGCAGAGCATAAATATCTACCGTTTCGCCAGCAACCAGATCTATTGGGAGGTCATTGCGGGTAATTCGAAGCGGTACGCTCCGCAGATTCCCTCCTTGGAAATTTTCTGAAACTGCAGATGCCGGAATCAATTCGCCGCTATTTACCCGCTTTGTCACTACGAAATTCACAATTTTTGACTTGATCGGTAGATATCTTGCAGATCCACCAGGTAGAAATACTTTTATCTCCTTCGCATTACTAGGGGTAATTCGATCTCCAGCAACTAAATCGCTGGCCGCTGACCAAACACCCACGGAGCGATTGGCCTTGCCGGTAATCCCTAGGGCTGCAATGAGGGAAAGAATCAATAACCCAATCGCAAAATATGTTTTAGCTGTCGCTCGCTTTAACGCGCTCTCTTTGAGATTTTCAATATTTAGGTTCGTGTATTTTTTCATTGGCTATTGATACAGAGGTATCTACTAGAGCCAAAAGCACAATCCACACAATTACCCAGCGTGACCCAATATTGGTTTATTTCAAAAATCATCCTTTAGGAGGAGGTCTCTGATCACTATTCCCGCCAGAGTTCCCAGATGATAAAAATAGAGAGCTCTTACCGAGTGCAAAATTATGAACAACCCGGATCACTTACCCCTTTGGATCAATCCCTCTGGGCCCACCCAATGCTCGCCTTATATGTAGAAGAGAAGAAAGCAGATCCCGTAGTGGTTCCTGCCAAGTTATATCTAGTTCCTACGCCAGAATATTTTGGTCGGGGCGTTGAGGATTACTCAGATCCGGATTTTCTGCCAACTCCCTCTCCACTTTCACAACTTCCTGATATCCAAGATTGGGTAACTAAATTTGCGTTGAGCGTCGTAGAAATCTGGGGTGGTCGTAGATCGGCCAACCAACTTGCCAGGTGGTGTCATAGGCAAGTTCATCAACAATTACTTCTAAAGTCCTCAGTGATTAAGAGCGCTCCCAAGATTCGAAAAATTTATATTAGTCAGCCAATTGAAGGCGTTGCCGAAACTACCGTAACTCTTCGGATAGGCGATCGCGTGAGATCGCTAATACTTAGGTTTGAGGGCGTTGATAAGCGCTGGCTCTGCACCGAGTTGGTACTGCTTTAAAGAAGAATTGTCCTAAATCTACTTAGGGCTAATTAAGCCGCCCCGTGGCATCGCTTGTATTTACGGCCCGAACCGCAAGGACATGGCGCATTACGTGAAGTACCGCCGGCAACAACCACTTTGCCATCTTCATCAGCCGCAGAATATTGAAGTTCATTTTTTGGTTTTATTGCTGGACTCAAGCCTTTAGCTTCAACTCCGCCAGAATCTTCTTCTACGCTAACTTCTACATTAAAGAGATAACCAACTAGCTCTTCCTTAATGGCATCCATCATGGCTGCGAATAAGTCATAACCCTCTTTTTGGTACTCGACGAGTGGGTCACGTTGCGCCATTGCGCGCAATCCAATTCCCTCTTGTAGATAATCCATCTCATAAAGATGTTCGCGCCATTTTCGATCTAGAACTGAAAGAAGAATCTTTCGTTCGAGTTCACGCGTAACATCTGGAGTAAGCGCCTCTTCTCGCGCCTCATAAGCAGCTTCTACATCGGCTAGGACGCGATCAAGTATTAAGCCCTGATCTAATCCAGATCTCTCACCAACCTCCGCAACAAGAGCATCAACATCAAATGACATTGGATATAGCGCCTTAAGGGCAGTGAATAGAGTGTCCAGATCCCAATCTTCGCCAAATCCTTCACTAGTAGCCGCTTCAACATAGGCACTGACCGTGTCAACTATAAAAGTTTTAACTTGTTCTTGGATGTCTGCGCCCTCTAAAACTTCACGACGTTCGCTATAGACAACTTCGCGTTGGCGATTCATTACATCGTCATACTTCAAAACATTTTTACGCATTTCAAAGTTAAGTGACTCAACCTGCGTTTGTGCTGATCGGATGGCATTGGAAACCATCTTGGATTCAATTGGAACATCTTCGGCAACGCCAGCAGCACCGAGAAATCTCTCGATTATCCCTGAATTGAAGCGACGCATCAGATCATCTTGAAGCGATAAATAGAAACGAGATTGTCCAGGATCGCCCTGACGCCCAGAGCGCCCACGCAACTGATTATCAATGCGCCTAGATTCATGTCGCTCTGTACCAAGCACGTAAAGTCCACCAAGCTCAACGACAACTTCATGCTCCTTCGCGATGGCCGCTTTTTGCTTCGATAACTCCTCGCTCCATGCCGCTTCATACTCTTCAGGCGTTTCGACTGGGCTCAGGCCCCTTTGCTGTAGCTCGAAATCAGCCATGAATTCAGGATTTCCACCAAGCATGATGTCAGTTCCACGACCAGCCATATTTGTGGCTACGGTTACCGCGCCAACACAACCAGCTCGAGCAATAATGGATGCTTCACGTTCATGCTGCTTGGCATTTAGTACTTCGTGCGGAATCCCGCGCTTTTTTAGTAAGGCCGAGAGCTCTTCAGATTTTTCAACCGACACAGTTCCAACAAGTACCGGCTGGCCCTTTCGGTGATTTGCTGCAATATCTTCCGCTGCTGCAATAAATTTTGCCTGCTCAGTTTTGTAAATCAGATCTGCTTGATCCATGCGCTGCATTGGGCGATTCGTCGGGATTGGAATTACGCCGAGTTTATATATCTGCATCAATTCTGAAGCTTCAGTCATCGCAGTTCCGGTCATTCCTGAGAGTCTCTTGTATAGCCGGAAATAGTTCTGCAGAGTAATGGTTGCCAGTGTCTGGTTTTCGTCCTGAATTTCTAGGCGTTCTTTAGCTTCCAAAGCTTGGTGTAGCCCTTCGTTGTATCTGCGGCCAGAAAGCATTCTTCCAGTGTGCTCATCCACAATAAGCAGCTCGCCATCCATTACAACATAATCTTTGTCACGCTTAAATAGTTCCTTGGCGCGAATCCCATTATTTAGATAACCAATCATTGGCGTATTTACCGACTCGTAGAGATTTTCGATTCCCAGCAACTCTTCTACTTTAGTTACGCCGAGCTCTAAAACACCAACTGTCCGCTTTTTTTCATCCACCTCATAATGAAGATCGCGATCTAGTTTTTGAACAATATTTGCAAATTCGACATACCATTTTGTTGGCTTGTCCGCGGGGCCACTGATAATTAAAGGCGTTCTCGCCTCATCAATTAAAATTGAGTCAGCTTCATCAATAATCGCAAAATTATGTTCGCGTTGTACACAATCTTCCAAGGTCCAGGCCATATTGTCTCTTAAATAATCGAAACCGAATTCATTATTAGTCCCATAAGTAATATCGGCTGCATAAGCATCGCGCCGTTCGGTGGGTGACATATTTGAAAGAATGACTCCAACTTTTAACCCAAGAAAACGGTGGATACGACCCATCCACTCACTATCGCGCTCTGCAAGATAATCATTAACGGTAACAACATGAACGCCTTTGCCGGCAAGGGCGTTCAAATATGCAGGCAGCGTGGAAACAAGAGTCTTACCTTCTCCAGTACGCATCTCAGCGACATTCCCCTTGTGAAGTGCGGCTCCTCCCATAATCTGCACATCGTAGTGACGTTGCCCGAGCGTGCGCTTCGCCGCCTCACGAACAGTTGCAAAGCTCTCAGGCAAAATTTCATCGAGTGTTTTCCCAGCCGCTAATAGCTCCCTGAATTTAATTGTCTGTCCGCGCAATTGCTCATCAGTTAAAGCAGAAACTTCTGATTCAAAAATCAGCACTTCCTTGGCAATTTTTTCAAGTTGGCGAATGTGACGACCTTCTCCAGCACGCAAAATTCTGTCAATTAGCTGTGACACATCTCCTCTTTCATCCTGTTTCCCTGAGCCTTAAATAGCTCCACCTGGTTTCCACCATGGGTATAGGAGCATCTTAATGTGTAAATCCCATGCTTGCACATGATGCAATAACCCCATGAACACTTAACCCGAGCCGAGAAAGCGCTGTATTTGCGGCCAGAACGGTCGCCCCAGTCGTGACTAGATCATCCACAATGAATAATCGTGCATTTGAATTCTTTAATTGGCGAATGGCCGTAAAGTACCTAGATCTAACTTCAAAGGCATCACTCATATTTAATTTTCTCTCAGTTAAATTTAGAGTGGATTGGTCGCTAATTTTTTTTGCATGGTGCAAGCAATTCAAGACTTTGATATCTAAACCAATATTGAGTTTTATTAATTCCTTGACAAGTAATTCACTATGAGCGAATCCCCGAGATCTATTTGCTGCCCTGCGAGAAGGAATAGGTATGAGGGTAATTGATCTATTACCATTCAAAATGGCTGCATCGTAAAGAGCATGGCTCAGCGAAATGGCCAGAAGCTTGCGGGCGCGAATCTGATTGCTCTCCTTGGCAGCCAAAATAATGTGTGATGTGGTAGAAGAAAAACTTAATCCAGAAAATATCTTCAAATCACCCCGCATCGATCGCGTTGCCTTCATTCCAAGGTTTCTCTGGCAAGTCCCACAGATTCCGATATTTTCAAATTCTCGAATCGAAGTTTCTCCATATTCATGGCCCCAATCTTGCTTAAGACACAAGATGCAACTCTCTGAGAAAATTAGTGATGTCAGACTAGAGAGAAAAGCCACCTGCAAAGCATCCTTGAATTTATATTTACTTGCAGTGGCTTAAACTTTCTTGTGAAATTACTCCGGCTGTGCAGAAATAGGCCTGCTGCGAATTGAGCCTCCAGCAAATTTCGGGATAGTTAAGACAAAGTGCGCTCCTCTTCCTCGTTCGCCCCAAACATCGATTTCTCCTTGGTGCAATTTTGCATCTTCTAGGGCAATAGATAGGCCCAGGCCGGTTCCGCCAGTTGACCTTGCCCTTGAAGTATCTGCGCGCCAAAATCTCTCGAAGAGCAACTTCTTATCGGTATAGGTGAATCCAAGCCCATAATCCCGGACACCAATCGACACTTCGTTCTCGCTCTCTTTTATCTGTACTTCAATATTCTTTCCATCACGATGATCCATAGCATTAGATATCAAATTACGGAGAATTCGCTTAATCCTGCGTGGATCAATGTCCACTATTACCGGAGTTATCGGGGCTAACAAGAGAATTATTCGGTCTTGGCTTGGGTGCACATAGTCGATTGTTTCCTTGACCAGAGCAGTTAAGTCAACCTCTCCTATCTCAAGTACTGCCGCTTGCGCGTCAAATCTGCTAACTTCAAGTAAATCCCTAAGTAGCGATTCAAATCGTTCAATCTGAGAAACTAAGAGCTCTGCGCTTCGAGCAACCTTTGGTTCAAATATGTCCCGCGCTGAGTAGATGACCTGCGAGGCCATTCGAATAGTAGTCAGGGGTGTGCGAAGTTCATGGGAAACATCGGCCACGAATCGTTGTTGAAGTTTCGAAAGATTTTCCAGTCGCGAAATTTGTTGTTGCAAAGCAACTGCCATTTCGTTAAATGAATAACCCAAGCGAGCAATCTCATCCTCGCCGTTTATATCCATGCGCAGTTCCAAATTTCCGGCTGTCAATTCCTCAGCCACTCGTGCTGCATCTCTGATTGGTGAAATTAGCCGCCTTAGGACGAAAAAGGTAATTATTCCGATTAAGAATGTAAGAGCAATTCCGGTTAGCCATAAATAATTAAGAATCAATGCCATCGTACGCGTTTGCTGTTCTAAACTAAATAGAACATAAAACTCATAATTTCCGGCACCAGCAATTTTTAAAGTATGACCGACAACTATTGCGGGTTCATTTCTCCCATTAATATAACTTAACTTAGCTCGACCCCACTGAGTCGTATTTGAAATCTTAGTTTTTTTTCGAAAATCTTTCGGTATCGATGTAACTTCCAAAAAGTTAGATGCCCCACTAAACTTAAATCGTACTTTTGTCTTTGCAAAAGAAAAAATCGCAACTTCTCGGGCCGTGTTATCAAATGTTTTAGGAGGAACTGCCAAGATCTCGGCGAAGATGGATTTCAGTGCCGCCTTATCCTGATATTGTGAAAATGTTAATTGAAATTGGGCATTGCGAGCCGTTGACTGAGCATCAGATATAGATAAATTTAGTTTTTCGTCAAAAATTCCAGAAGAAATTTGAGTATAAAGAGCTGAACCAGCGAGATAAATTAGAATTATTGAGAGCAAAACAATGGTTCCGGTTACTCGAATTACTAGAGAAGTACGCCAAGCCTTAAATGGTGAGTTCATTGAAAACTTCCAGGAACTCCAGCCTTGTATCCGACCCCTCGTACCGTAAGAATTATGGCCGGATTTTCCGGGTCAATTTCCACTTTAGAGCGCAATCTTTGGATATGTACATTAACCAGGCGAGTATCTGTGGCAGGTCGATAGCCCCAAACTTGACTTAAAAGTTCTTCGCGGCTGAAAACTCGACCCGGCTCTTTAGCCAGTGCAACCAAGAGGTCGAATTCAAGGCGAGTAAGGGCAATAATCCGACCATCTCTAATTATCGAATGTTCAATCTGATCGATAACAATATTTCCAATAGTGAGATCTGAATTTACTTCTCCTCCGCTTCGTCGCAATCGCACTTTCATGCGGGCAACAAGCTCTGCAGGGTCGAATGGCTTGACCATATAGTCATCAGCTCCGGCTTCAAGCCCAGCTACGACATCCTGCTTGTCATCTTTCGCAGATAACATCACGATAGGAACCATTGATTTTTCCCGAATCAATTTACAAACTTCGACTCCGCTTAATCCGGGAAGCATTACATCTAACAGTATTAAGTCAGGGTTTTGCGTACTAAATAGTGGCATAACCTCATCGCCTCGGTTTACTAAATCGACTTCATAGCCGGCGCCAGTCAGGACTATCCCGAGCATCTCGGCAAGATCTAGGTCGTCATCAACGACCATGATCAAAGTCATTAGCTACCGTGATCCCAAGAGTTTAAGTAGATCTCTTGAGCTGGAGTTAATTTATCAATTGTGGATCCCATGCTCTCTAATTTCAACTTAGCAACTTCCTTGTCAATCTCTGTCGGAACGTCATGTAAACCTGCGCCTAGGGACTCTGCTGCCTTCAGTAAATATTCAGCTGTTAGGGCTTGATCGGAAAATGACATATCCATAACAGATGCCGGGTGGCCCTCAGCCGCCCCAAGATTTACTAGTCGGCCTTCTGCAAGTAGAAGAATGCGACGGCCATCAGCCATAACATATTCATCAGTCTGGTGGCGCATTTTTGCATTCTTTGATTTGGCATTGTGTTCAAGCCAGGCAACATCAATTTCGATATCAAAGTGACCGGCATTAGAGAGAATAGCGCCATCTTTCATGACTTTGAAATGCTCTTCACGAAGTACGTCGCGGTTTCCAGTTACTGTTACATAAATATCACCGTACTTGGCGGCTTCAGTCATAGGCATAACTCGGTATCCCTGCATTAACGCATCTAAAGCTTTGGTTGGGTCAATCTCAGTAACAATAACATCGGCACCCATTCCTTTTGCGCGCTCAGCAACGCCCTTACCGCAATATCCAAATCCGGCAACAACAAAGGTTTTCCCGGCAATAAGTGAATTTGTTGAACGGAAGATTGCATCCAGTGTTGACTGGCCCGTACCAAAGCGGTTATCAAACATGTGTTTTGTGTCTGTGTCATTGACGGCAATCATTGGAAATTTTAAAGCGCCATCTTTGGCCATCTGACTAAGGCGGATAACTCCGGTTGTTGTCTCTTCACAACCGCCGATGATTCCATCAATAAGTTCGGTTCGAGTTGTGTGCAGGGTATTGACTAAATCACAACCATCATCAAAAACTAGGTGGGGTTTGATATCTAGCGCGGCATTAATATGCGAATAATATCCATCTCGATCAACTGCATTGCGAGCAAAAACGCTTATGCCATATTCATGAACAAGAGCTGCTGCCGTGTCATCCTGAGTAGAAAGTGGGTTTGAAGCACATAGCGCTAGCTCAGCTCCACCGGCTTTGAGAGCGCGCATTAAATTCGCTGTTTCGGTCGTGACATGCATACAAGCAGAAATACGAATTCCTTTAAATGGTTGCTCTTTGGCAAAGCGCTCTCGTATTTGTGCCAAGACCGGCATATTCCGTTCCGCCCATTCAATTTTCTTCTTTCCTTCTGCCACAAGTGCAGCATTTGCAATATCGTGCTTTACCGCAGTTTCAACGCTCACAAATAACTCCTGTTTATAATTCGAATGAGAGGCTTCTCGTATTTATGTATAGGAAGCTAGGTTATCGCTTAGCCCTGATGATTGCGAGTAGGGCGTCGCGGGCTTTGATCATCTGAGCCTCCGTATCGCCCTCGACATTTAATCTAAGTAGTGGTTCAGTGTTAGAGGCCCGAACGTTAAACCAATACTTCGGCCCAGAAAGCGTAATTCCATCTAAATCATCTACTTCAAATCCCTTACCGTCGGGGCCGTACTTGGCAAGTATTGCCTCAATTGTTGCAGGTATATTTTTCACTTCGGAATTTATCTCACCACTGGTGACGTAACGGCTCAGTGGTTTCAGTAGTTCAGAGAGCGAGCTATCGGTCGCCGCTAAGTCGGTAAGTGCAAATAGTGCAGCCAACATTCCAGAATCCGCTCGCCAGAAGTCTGAAAAATAGAAATGTCCCGAATGCTCCCCACCGAATATCGCACCCGAATCTGCCATCATCTTCTTAATAAAAGAATGTCCAACTCGTGAACGAAGTGGACTGCCACCATTTTCTAAAATTATCTCAGGGACTGCTTTTGAGGAAATCAAGTTGTAGATAATTGTCGATCCTGGCTTGCGCTTTAATTCACGAATTGCGATGAGCGAAGTCAGTGTAGATGGATTTACTAGAGCGCCTTTCTCGTCAATCAAAAAACATCTGTCAGCGTCGCCATCAAAGGCCAATCCAATATCTGCTTTCTCTTTAAGTACCCTTTTCTGAAGATCGCGTAAGTTCTTTGAGTCAATTGGATTTGCTTCATGGTTTGGAAAATTTCCATCAAGCTCAAAGTACATGGGAATTACTTCCACATTCAAGTGTTCCATAACCGCTGGAGCGGTATAGCCAGCCATGCCATTGCCGGCATCAATAACCACTTTTAACCTACGTGCTGCACTCTTTTCGCCGTTGATTTCAGGAAATAGTGAAATCAAAAAGTTTACGTAATTCTGAAGAAGGTTACGTTTACTTTCAACGCCGACCGGTCGGTTTGTGATCGGCATTCCATCAAGCAGTAATTGCTTAATCCGACCTAATCCAGAATCTTGACCGATAGGCACAGCCCCGCTCTTACATAATTTCATTCCATTATATGTCGCAGGATTATGACTTGCCGTGAGCATGGCACCTGGCAGATTCAATTCTCCTGAAGCGAAGTACAACATATCCGTCGAAGCTAATCCTATTCGGATTACATCCATACCTTGCGAAGTTGCGCCGTCGGAAAAAGCAGTTGCTAAGAGCGGTGAGGACTCACGCATATCCTCGCCAATAATTATTGTTGAAGGTTCGCGTTCGCCTTGGAGAAAGGTCGCATATGCACCGCCCAACGCAAAAGCAAAATCTGGAGTTAATTGTGAATCTACCAGGCCCCGAATATCGTAAGCTTTAATTACTGAATCTAAATAATCACCACTAAACATGACGCTAATCTAACTTAATTTGGGATAGCTCGAAGGTGGCCTCTGCGCCCAATTTCTAAAGGTAATAGTTCATCGCCACTTTGATCTGGCGTAATTTGCCGTGAACCAACCTCGCGGACCGCATCTGCAATAGCCATGAGATCGTCATCAGAAGGCCCATTAGTTTGTGATTCGACTTCTTGTTTAATAACAGTCCATCCAACAGGCGCGCTCATGCGCAAACTATGTTGATCACAAAGATCATATGCGTGTGGCTCTGAAAAAGTTGCTAATGGTCCAAGCACAGCAGTTGAGTCAGCGTAAATATAAGTGAGAGTTTTTGATGAAAGATTGCGACAACCAACCCGGGAGCATAGGCGGCCGGTTCGAGGTTGAGGGCGTGTCATACCTATGAGGTTATCGCGCTAAAGGGGGAAAGGTTGGGATTTACTCGCGTGTGATAACACGGGCGTCAGCGCTAGGAATTGCTGCACTTTCCAGCTGAGACCCTGGCATCAATGGCAAGAAACTAAAACCATACTGTTCCTTAAAAATTGCCCCTCCATAAATACCCTTGTCCTGGGCGCTAAAAGTTACCCTAACTACCCCACTTCTGGGACGCCAAACTGCGAGGCCTTTGCCTTGAATAAACTTGTTGTGAATCTTTCGTCTCGTATCCACCCACTCAACATCAACTCCAACATTCTTCCCTTGAAAAACTACATCGGGTCGAAGGCCTCCAAGATAAAGAGTTAAGTCTCCGATTTCTTTGACACTGGTGGACCAGGAAAAATCATTCGTTCCATTATTCGCTCCCGAACTCATAACTGCGGCAACAATCGGGCGATCAGAGGTCAAGAGCAGAACGAAGTTACGTGATCTAAGTATCGGTTTAAAGGAAATATCTAGAACTTGGCTCGCCGCCACATTCAAATTGTCGAGCCCGACTGGGATAAAACTGCCATCAGTTGAAACTAATTTGGCTTGAACTTTCGCCTCCACTTTACCGGGCACCAAGATCCGCAATTTTTGCCGGGCGGTGCCATTGCTCAAAGCAACATTGCTGACCGCCGGAATAACTACAAGATTCGCTGGATCTGCGCTCTGAGATACGAATTCTGATCCTAAGGATTTGAGTCCACGTTGGCGTTGATCATGCATGAAGATAGTTGCTCGTCCTGATCTAGTAATCGCATGAATAACTATTGAATTTTCTCCAGGCGCCAAAGTATCTAAGTAAATTCGCTTACTTGAATTTTGAAAAATTCTCTTAGTCACTACAGATGGCATTGCAGTAGACGTATAAACAACCAAATCAACGATTGAAGCGCCTAAGCCACTGTTAATAATTTGTAGAGAGGCGCGACTTGTAACTGCGCCAGATCCACCAACGAACCATTGATTACCCTTGCTGATCGAGCAAGCGACGGTAGCCAAAGTCCGAGATTTAGTCCTAGTGACATTTATCGAAGTTGAGCTTGCTCCTTCAACTAAAACTGGCTTGGCCGACAGATAGTGCGAGCTCTTAGCGGGAGAAATATTCCCTTTTTTATTTGGAATCTGCCGAACTAGCGTCTTGGAAGAGGGCAGAACAGATGTAGAGGAAGCATCACTCAGATTCGCTGGACACAGTGTTGCTGGATAATTTTGAACTGCACGGATTCTAGAATTCTCGGGGCCGGCAATAATGACCATCAAAGTTGAGGTCAATAGAACACCGATTGCCACAATAATGCGGATATTTGCGCCCCTAATAACCGAAATCATGCGAGCTCCTCGACTGGAACTTCTTTTCGTCGCCGTCCCGCAGGGAGAGAAAGAACTATTACTACAATTAATGAAATCAACTGCATCGAAATCAACGCTCTGCGTCTAGTTCCATCGTGCAGTAATGTTATTGAACCTCTTTCTTGAACTTCAAAAGACGGCATTCCAAGCTCTGATTGAGCTAATTTGACGTCATTGCCATTTACAATTAATTTCCAACCGCTGTTAAATTTTTCTGCAAGCGTTATGACTCCTGGAGTTTGCAACTCATCAATTGCACCAACATTGCTCGAATTTAGTCCGGCTATTTTACCGGCTGCATCCACCACGGAAACTCGAGGGCGGCTACCTGCAACCTGCCAAATAATTCCAGAGCGGGTCGCCGAATTTCTACTGAATCCCCCGATGCCATCGATGGTACGAACAACGCCATCATCTGCAGGATTCCTCAGAAAAACATATCCAATGCCATAGGCACCCAGAACCTTGTTTGACTCAAGCCCAACACCGCTAACCAAATCATCAATCGCAATTCTGATTTGTTTAGGCATCGCCACCGCTACATCAGCATCCCCAATCTCTAAATCAGATCCCCTGGTGATGAAATAAACTAATTGATTGCCAGACCTTTTTAAAACTAAGGTTTTCGGTCTCTCCGGAATGTTGCTTAGCGAGGCGATAAATGGTGGTACGACCGCTACTTTTTCACTGCCCACCAATGAGTGGGAACCCCCTGTAATAGCCCAAGTGCTCATAACAAAAACCGAAGAAGAAGCAAATACAGCAGTAGTGACTAAAATCCAATGTCGCAAGCCAAGTTTAGAGTTCCTTAGATTTTCAATCATGTTGGATGCGAGCGTTAGCGCTGGAATTAGAATCAATACCTCGATAAAAATAATTAGACTTCCAGTCCAAATATTCCCATTACTTCCATGCCCAACGACATTAATTTGTGAAATTAGTACTGAAAACGAAAGCACTCCAACGGCTAAGCTTGATTGAATTGCATATTTCTTGCTGAATAATGTGAGCAGTAGAAAAACAATGAACGGTGTCATAATCCAGACTGGAACTCCTGTGTCACCACCCGGATTGAGCGAAAGAATGCTTAGGAGCGATCCCCCTGTAAGAGGAAGTCCCGGTTCCAAAAAGATCTGTGTTGGGTGAATTACTAAAGAGGCAGACCAGGGGGCATTTAGCAGGCCTGGCAAGAGCAAAAGTGTAATGATTTTTCTAATACGGGAATTGCTTGTAGCCACACCAAAGTTAATAGCGCCTGCTTCTTTAATTTTATCTTTCTTCTTGAAGACTTCAACACCAAGGTAGACCAAGAAAAATAACGTCCAAGCAATTAAAAAGAGTGGAGAAAACGCAGCCAAAATAGCAGTCAAAATCGACATGCCGTAAATTTTGCGCCAGCTCATCAAATTAATTTCGCCTAACTTAGAAGCAAGTGCCAGAAAGCCCGGAGCGAGTACCGCTATTACGAGAGTTCCAAGTCGGCCTTGATTTATGCTGTTCCATATTGCAGGAGACATCGCGTACAGGATTCCGCCGGCGACTGCAAAATGATTTCCCAAGCCGCTACTTTTGGCGCTTCGGTACATAACATAGAACGCAAGCGGCGGAGTAAATAAAAATATTAGCGAAATAAAGAGCCATACTTTTCCAAAAGTAATGGCGGAAAATCCCGCGACCAAAGCAACCCAAGGCGGCATTGGCGCCGTAGATCCCATTCCAACAAGATGCCAAGATTCGCTGTACTTAGCTATCAAATCCATAGCACCACCTGGAGATACCGCAAGTGCGCCGCCGCTTATAGTGCCAAATCTATTTCTAGAAGCTATGACTGAAATTAAAAAAATTGAGACCATTCCGATTAGTAGTGGTCGATTACGAATTGTTCGCCATAGAGAGGTCTGCGATGTGAAAGTAATGTCCTGGTCGTCAAAACTCTCATCGATGACGCCAATATCTGCGTAACTAATGAAATCGGAAAAAGTTTCTTCCTGATAGACATTATCAGATTTGTCAGACTGGTAATTATGACCCTTGAAAAAATTCCTAATTGAATACTTTCCTTGCGTGAAGGCCATGCGGACCTGGATGCCAACTGGAGGAATAAATTCTCGAACGACTCTTGGCGGAAGTAGCCGCTTTTGTTTGCGCCACTTTCTTGCTCGGATTAATTCTCTAGGCTTAATAATCAAAAGCCCCACTGCGGCGATTTCGTCAGCAGCATATCCGGGAAGTTTGGCTAATAAATATCCGCTGGCCCTCAAGGTTGCACTTCCCACGATTTGGATTGCAATCCAAGGCAAGAGCCACCAAGAAGAATTTGCCATTAAAACAAATGCTGCATTCTTTCTATCTAAAAGTCTTGGGCGATGTAAAAATGCCTCTTCTACATCGACGCTTCGACGTTCCGAGGCTGATGCTTCTGCGTGATAAACCAATGCGGAAGGAGCCGTAACTACCGAGAAACCTGCGACTCTGGCGCGCCAGCCAAGATCAACATCATCTCTAAACAGTGCGAGGTTTGGATCAAGCCCACCTAGATCCTCAAAAATTTGTCGGCGTGCCAACATTGCAGCTGTACTTACTGCTAACACTTCAGTTGATTGATCAAATTGGCCTTGATCATGTTCTCGCGGATCTAGGCCAGTCCACCTTGCGCCATTTCCTGCAACGCTAATTCCTATTTCGAGTAAATGCCGACGGTTATACCAACCTAGAAGTTTTGGTCCAACAAATGCAATTTGAGGTTTCTCGGACAAAGCCTCTATCAATATTTGTAGAGCGCCCTTGTCCGGAGCGCAGTCATCATGAAGAATCCAAATTAGCTCTTCAGCATCACTGCTCACTAGTTTTTTTATAGATCCAAGTGCCAGCGCAATAGCATCGCCAAAACCATCATTACGATTAGCTTTTAGGACAGTTATTCCAGCGGCAATTAACATTTTTACCGAGCTATCAGTCGATCCCGTATCAACCGCCATGATTCGATCGATTGGTCTGGTTTGCGAGGAAAGAGCCGCGATAGCTTCAGGTAGCCAAGACGCCCCATCGTGCGAAACTAATATCGCAGTTACAAAGAATTTTTCGGCCACGAGTTAATCCCTGACTAATATGCTAAAAATAGCGAAAAATATAGGTTAAGCCGTGCGGCGTTTTAGGCGACGGCGTTCGCGTTCAGAAAGCCCTCCCCAAATACCAAACCGCTCATCATGTCCTAGCGCGTATTCCAAACATTCGCCACGCACATCACAAGATAGACAAACCCGCTTGGCTTCTCGGGTTGATCCACCTTTTTCTGGGAAGAATGCTTCAGGGTCAGTCTGGGCACATAAGGCACGCTCTTGCCAGGAAAGTTCGACTATATCGCCGTTGATTACGCCTTCAATCTCTACTGGGCGTGGATCGCTCATGCGGTACTCCTTCAAACTTTTAGCCACCCGGGCGGGGCGGGGTTAATAAGAGAATTACACGCGTGTAACTCGATTAAGTCAAGCCCAGGGGGACCTTATTTTCCTATTTTTAGGCTCAAAATATAAAATTTTCTTAGATTTTCGTATTTACGGAGTCTTTTTCAAGGATTGGGAACTCAAAGAACGCAAAAACTCAAAACCCGAAATAAATTCCTTCGGCGATAAAACTTGCCGGGACTTCGTAATTATCTGAAACAAAGCAATTTGTGAGCTTGGCCCCAGCCCCTATTACGCACCCAGCCCCTATTACGCACCCGGATACTAAAGCATCGGCTCGAACGATTGACTCTCTGCCAATCACGCTACCACCGGAAATTGTTGCGTTCGGTGCAATAGAAGAGCCTTCGAGCGCTAAGTATGCCTCTCCTGATTTACTGCCTTTCTGTATTGGCGTAGCAGGAGAATATATTTCACCAGAAATTAAGTCTTGCGAAGCTTTTAAGAGTGCTGCTGGCGTTCCAATATCCAACCAGTATGCAGAGTCGATATATCCAAATACTTTGGCGCCGTTTTTTAACAGAGACGGAAAAGTTTCACGTTCAACGCTGACTATCTCTCCAGAAGGAATCTTGGTAATTACTTCTCGGTTAAATATGTAACAACCTGCATTAATTATATTTGTTGGTGGATTTTCCATTTTTTCATTAAATGCAAATACTTTTCCAGAACTTTCTAATTCGACAGCGCCAAATGCACGAGCGTCCGCCACTTGCGTTAAATAAAGCGTGACATCGGCGCCCTTAAGTTCGTGGAATTTAAACTGACCGTCGAGATCATGCCCACTTAAAACATCGCCGTTAAAAACGGCTACTGGTCCACTTCCGGAAAGCATCTGCGCAGCATTGCTTATTGCGCCACCAGTTCCAAGCGCCACCTCTTCGAGAGCGTACTTAATCGAAATTCCGAAATCTCTGCCATCGCCAAAATAAGGTTGAAATAATTCAGCCTTAAAAGAGGTGGCTAGAACTATCTCGTCGATGCCAGCGTCGCGTGCTTTTAGAATTTGGTGTTCAGTAAATGGGACGCCTGCTACCTGGAGCATTGGCTTAGGAGTGTGATTAGTCAGTGGTTGGAGTCTTGTTCCACGGCCACCGACCAGAAGAATTGCACTTCTTTTACTCATGCAGTCATCATCTAATTACAGTGACCAGCCGATTATTGGGCAAACTTGTCGAACTTAAGCTCAATTTGGTTTGCAATCTCAGTCATAGTTCCCATGATGGAAAGTGTTTCATCCAGTGGCAACATCGGTGACTCTTTTTCCCCAGCACGAAAACATCGGGCAAATTCAATAGCCTCCTCGCGCAAGCCCTGTCCACGATACAACTTATCCGAACCAGCAATCACATCATCTTTGTAATCTATAACTCTCCAGGTAGTCGGGAAATAGAAAGTCCGATCTATCTCCAGCCGGGCATCACTTCCGATGATAACTGCACGGTTTGGTGTTGCGGCAAGGTTTGTTGTGTTCAGCAGTGCCTGGGCGCCTGATGGGTACTCCAAAATAATCGACGTTTGGCCATCAACCCCAGTAAATGCCTTTGTGCTTCTTGCAGTAATTCGCGATGGCGTACCTAAAACCATCGAGGCAAATGAAACTGGATAGATTCCTAAGTCGAATAGCGCTCCGCCGCCAAACTCTGGGGCGAAGAGGCGAAAGTTTGGATCTTTTGCAAACCATTGGCCGTGATCGGCTCGAACTGAAATAATTTCACCGAGTATTCCGGATTTAATCACTTCGCGGATTTTAATCATGTGTGGCAAGTATCGTGCCCACATCGCTTCCATCAGTAGCAAATTCTTTGACCGAGCGGTATCGATCATTGTCTTTGCCTCGTCTTGGCTCATTGCAAATGGCTTCTCACAGAGAACTGGTTTGCCAGCATTCAAGGCCAATAAGGTGTCTCGCATATGCATTGGGTGGTGCGTCGCGACATAAACACCATCGACGTCAGGATCATTGACTAACTTCTGATAAGAATCATGTCTGTGAGAAATTGCGAATTGGTCGGCAAAAGCATCGGCTTTAACTTGGCTCCTGGAACCAACCGCAATTACGCGATGATCTGGCAGACGCAAAACATCCCTTGTGAATTGTTCAGCAATTCCACCAGCCCCTAAAATTCCCCAGCGAAAAGGTGTGACAGACATCTTGGCTCTCCTTTAGTAATTTGTAGTTCTCTTTTTAATATTCACAATTCTATTGGAGGCACGCAGATTTTTATAGAGGAACTAGCAAAACCGTAACTCTTTTTGAAAATGAAAAGAGAATCGGGCTTTGGATTGAGCAAGAGACTCGGCGTATTTCCGTCCCACGCTAGTGGCCAAAGCCCGACTTCTTGAAGCCAATTGCGGCTATTCAGCCCTTCCGGCTGCCTTATTGAGCGCCCGAAGAACCTGATAGCCAACTACGGCAACCAAGGTTCCGTTGACGATTCCACCAAAAGAATAATCCCCACGCGTCCATGACATATCAGCAATACCAATAATCAAGGTCGTTGCGGCTATGAAGAGATTTGTTGAGTTTCCGAAGTTGACCTTGTTTTCGATCCAAATCTTTGCTCCTAGTACACCGATCATTCCGTAAAGAGCAACGCCTACTCCGCCAAGAACCCCAGCAGGTGTCGCGCTAAGAATTGCACCAAATTTTGGTGAGAGGGAAAGCAGAATCGCTCCTACGCCAGCTACCCAATAAGCAGCTGTTGAATAGATGCGAGTGGCCGCCATAACTCCGATATTTTCTGCATAAGTAGTTGTACCAGACCCGCCGCCGATTCCGGCAAGCGTAGTTGCAACACCATCTGCAAATAGGGCATTGCCCATTTGATCATCTAAATCTTTTCCGGTCATAGCTGCAACAGCTTTAACATGCCCGACGTTTTCTGCAATTAAAACCAGTACAACAGGAACGAATAGCAGGATGGCATTCATGTTGAATGTTGGGGTTGTAAATAGCGGCATTGCAACCCACTTAGCCGCCCGAACGTTATCAAAACTGATATCGCCGGCAAAAGCTGCATAAATATAGCCGACTACGATTCCGGCAAAAATACTTATTCGCCCAAGAAATCCCTTAGAAATAGCGCCGATAAGGGCAATGGCCGCAAGAGTAATAATTGCAGTTACTGGCGCCTGCTTAAAATTATTGTTCGCAGCGCTAGCTAGGTTTAGGCCAATAATCATCACGATCGAACCTGTGACTATTGGCGGTAATAACCAATTAATCCAACCAATTCCAACTGCATTTACGATAAGTCCTACAGCAGCAAGAATTACGCCAGTTGCAACTACGCCGCCCAGCGCAACAGCCATGCCACCATTTGTCATTGCTGCACTTATTGGTGCGAGGAATGCGAAGGATGAACCCAAATAGCTGGGTACTTTGTTTTTCGTTAAAGTAAGAAAAATAAGTGTTCCAACGCCTGAGAATAAGAGAGTTGTGCTGGGTGGAAACCCAGTAATAATCGGAACCAAGAAAGTTGCGCCAAACATTGCGGCTATGTGTTGAACGCCAACTCCAATAGTTAGTGGCCATGCTAAGCGTTCATCTGGTTTTACGACTTCACTATCTGAAATTGATTTGCCATTTCCATGAAGTTTCCAAGTTAAAAGCGACATCGCTTTCCTTTCCATTTCAGTTCGAATCACCATAGGAGCTCTATGGGTGGGAAGGTTAAAAAATGGTAGTTCGTTACGCGCGAGTAACAGCGCAGGCACTAGGAAGTTTTGGAGCCTTTTTAAGGCGCGTTGCTCTGGTCAGGCTAAATTCGGCCCAAATTTATTGCTAATTTAGAGAGTGAAACTTGGGTAGTCATCCGTTACAAGGGCTATGGCGTAACCATAAACGCGATTCCAGAACTCAATAGTACCGAGAACAAAGTTGGCAATATTTTCCGGATAGCTTCCTGTTGCGCTTGTAATTATCCAAGCAAAAAAAGTCAGAACCAAGGCAACAACACAATACATAATTCCGACAACATAAAGAGGAATCGCGAAAATCCATTTAACTAATGGCAAAATTCTTGAAAGCTTCTTGCCACCATCAATTTTGGGCAGTTCAACTTTGATATTTGCATTGGCTTCGATTGATGGATATTCATCTGTTAGCAGAAGCACATAAGCCGCGATACGCGCATTTAGTTCCAACATTGCCTGATTAAATTTTAAAACATAGCTGGGATAGATACCTCGAACGAGCAACGCAAGGAGCACTGGAGCAAAGAGAATTCCGCCAAATGAAACACCAACATGTACTGATTGAGTAAAGGAGGATATGAAAATAATTATTGGGAGCGCTAAGACGCCACGGAAAAATACCGATTTTCGATCTCGATTGGTGAGTTGAATTTCGATAGAAGTTTCGACTTGATTGGAAAATTCGACGCTATTCATTTTTACATCTCCTATTTTTTCTTGCTATCGATCTCTTTGATTAACTTAAATTGTCCATCACCAAGTTGGCCTTGACTAGCATACATTTCCAGTTTCGAGCGAGTGTCTTCTATGTCTAGGTTTCGCATAGTTAATTGGCCAATCCGATCTCCCGGGCCAAAAGCTGCATCTTCGGTTCGTTCCATTGACAACTTATCCGGGTGATAGCTAAACCCAGGGCCAGTTGAATTTATAATAGAAAAGTCATCTCCGCGACGCAATCGAATTGTGACTTCACCAGTTACAGCGGATGCGACCCAACGCATCAGTGATTCACGGAGCATTAAAGATTGTGGGTCTAACCAGCGTCCTTCATAGAGAAGGCGCCCGAGTCGGCGGCCCTCTGCGTGATAATTAGCAATTGTGTCTTCATTATGAATCGCGCTTATCAAGCGTTCATAGGCAATAAAAAGTAGCGCCATTCCTGGAGCCTCGTAGATTCCACGGCTCTTCGCTTCAATAATTCTATTTTCTATCTGATCTGACATCCCAAGGCCATGACGCCCCCCGATTTCATTGGCTTTGGACATTAGAGCAACAGCTTCTAACTTCTCGCCATTAATTGAAACTGGACGACCTTTATCGAATTCAATTCTTACATCTTCCGTTCCAATTTCTATCGATTCATTCCAGAACGCTACGCCCATGATCGGTTGGACAATTTCAAGGGAAGTATCGAGTTCTTCTAAACTTTTTGCCTCGTGAGTCGCCCCCAAGATATTTGCATCTGTTGAATAAGCTTTCTCCATACTGTCGCGATAAGGCAAGTTCCGAGTTGCTAGCCACTCCGACATTTCCTTGCGGCCACCAAGCTCTGAAACAAAGTCTTCATCAAGCCATGGTTTATAAATCTTTAATTTTGGATTTGCGAGAAGTCCATACCGATAAAAACGTTCAATGTCATTGCCCTTATATGTTGAACCATCGCCCCAGATAGAAACGTTATCCGCGAGCATCGCCCGAACCAGCAGTGTTCCAGTAACCGCACGACCAAGTGGCGTGGTATTGAAATAAGTTTTTCCCCCGGAACGTATATGAAAGGCCCCGCAAGCTATCGCCGCAAAACCTTCTTCGACAAGGGCTTCCTTGCAATCAACCAGCCTTGATCCTTCGGCGCCATAAGCTTTCGCCCGACCCGGTACTGATTCGATATCTGGTTCGTCATATTGTCCAAGATCAGCTGTGTAAGTAAAAGGAACGGCGCCCTTTTCGCGCATCCAGGCGACTGCAACTGAGGTATCAAGGCCGCCAGAGAAAGCGATGCCAACTCTTTGGCCAACTGGCAAGGAAGCAAGGACTTTAGACATAGGGCCAGTCTAGGACATCATTCGTGCCCGCCAAAAAATAAAGAGCCAATTCAAGTGCTGCCTGGCGGTTCATACGACTAGCGCATCACCGGAGCGCGGTTATTTGCAGTTTATTCCTCCCTGGAATGCTTCGGAGTTAATTGTTGCTACTCAAGTGATATCCGCAATATCTCACTTAATGCCACTTTCCGAAGTGATTCGAGCGGAATTTCTACTAACTCACGTATTGTCTTGGTGCTTGCCTTTCGATTGTCCAACTCCACCAAAATCTCGACTAACTGGATTTCAGGAATATCCAAAATGATCTGAGAACCCCGCGCCTGCGTTCTCTTCAATTCCTCTAGCAATCTTGAAATTTTAGCCAGGCGATAATTAATTGCATCCCCTGCTATTTGTCGAAGCGCAGCGTCCTTACTTATTTCGGAACTATCAATAAAGTTTAGTGAGTTAACAACTTTCCCAATATTTTCGAGAATCTCATTAAGGCGTTCAGAGGCTTGAGAATTGTTCATTGGTCAATTATGTCTTATCCCTGGGAGATTTCACCTCTGCCGCCTTTTGTTTTTGCAGGCTGCTGGTTTGTTTTTGCGGACTGCTGGACAAATCAGCGGCTGCTCACAATGAAAAGTTATCAACAATCAATCCTTGAAACTGCCATAACCGAAACATTATTTACTTCTAATGTCAGTCGCAGGCATGATAATTCTCTTATGCAGAAAATTTCCGACAATAAAGACGATAGAAGAGTGCTTAGTAACCGAGTCGCAGAGTTTTTGCACCTCCCGGCCGGGATAGAGGCGGTTAATGAACTCTGGGAAATATCCCCAGAAAATTTGGATTATGCGGGTCGCGTTGATTATTTGGCGGCGCTTGAAAGACAGAGTGGTTGGTTTAATGTTTGGATGCAAAATGCAATTGTCGTGGTCGCTGGAAGTGAACCCAGTCGGACGGATTCAATGTACTCCGGGGTCGATGATTCAGAACGTGAAGAAATTGCAACAGCGTTGCGTATGTCTGGATCAACTGCCCAAGGACGAATTGACGTAGCGCGCACTCTGACTCAGTATCTTCCGGGTGCCACCGCCGCCCTCGCTGTAGGCGATATTTCTCCCGCCCATGCGAATGTAATTGCTAGGGAGAGCGCGCAACTTATCCGCCAAGGTGTGGCTCCTGAAGTTCTCAAGTTGATTGAAGAGCAAGCAATTGCCCATGCCGAATTTCATACTCCTGCCCAGGTAGCGAACAAGGTTCGCTCCGCTATAGCTATGTTCGCCCCTGAGCAATTCGAGGCTGCTGTGGTCGAGGAAGTAGTTTCAAGAAAGGTTTCTTGCTACCCAAATGCAAATGGGATGGCCACTATTGTGGCTTTTCTTCCTGCCCCAGATGCTCAAACAATTATGCTGGCAATTGATCGATTGGCCTATAAAACTAATGGAATAGCAAAAGATAAATTACGGGCATTTCGAAAGAATTCTCGTAATAGTCCAGATAGAGATTCACTATTGGGCCATTCGCAACCAAAAACACAGTCCAGTTCAAGTAGTAGTGCTGATGCCGATGATCTTGAGCGATTCAACCTTACTGACTTTAGTGCGGACCTTATGGATCCGATGGACGCCCACCGCGCCGATGCTATGACTGCTATCGCTGCCCTCTTTCTAGAGACTAGTGAAGAGCAGGTGATGAATCATGGTCGACCAGTTACAGTAAATCTGACAATTGATTTACCAACACTTCTCGGGCTCGCTGATAATCCTGGTCAATTGAGTGGGTATGGGCCAATTCCTGCAGCAGTAGCGCGCGAACTCGCCGCTGATGGAAAATGGCGAAAATTCATTACCGACCCAACTACGGGCAATCTGCTTAACTTTGGACGCGAAAGTTATTTACCACCACAAGCCTTGCGTGATTTTCTTCTAGCTCGAGACAAAACCTGTCGATTCCCCGGATGCAGAAGATCAGGAGTTAAAAATGAAATTGATCATGCTTATCCTTGGGAGAAGGGCGGGGAAACCTCGCCTAAGAATCTTGGCCTACTTTGCAAACGACACCACCAACTTAAGACACACGGGGGTTGGAAGTTAGAAAGTTTCGAGGACGGTTCTTGTGAGTGGACTTCGCCTCTTGGAAAAAAGAGGTTTGTTCCAGCAAGGCCAATGGGTGAAGTCGCCTAACAATTAGTTATTCTAGTCTTATGGAATCTTTAGCACTTATTGTCTCAGCCATGATCTTAATTTCTATCCTTGGCGCTCCAATCGGATGGCTCGTTCTCAAAATTCCAACTCATAAAAACCGAACAACCCTTCTGAAAAAACTGGCTTCCTTTTTCTTCTCACTTCTAGGATTAATGATTGGATTAACCATATTGTTGACTGGGCCAGCTATTGGGGGCGTAATTATTTCGATATTTTCAATATCTTCAGCAATTTTTGTTCTTACCAAAATTTGGCTAGATAAGACTTATTGGGAACACTGATTTGGGCCAACTAAACCAACGGTTTGGCTAACCCAAATTACATTCGGTAAATCGATAGTGGAGGTGCCGGGAATCGAACCCGGGTCCTCTAGTACTCAATCAGGGCTTCTACGGGCGTAGTGTTCTATTCGTTTTCTCAGTCCTGACTCTCACAAACACATGTAGTCAACGAACTCAGTTACAGATTTATTTCCCCGATAGTGTCTGTAACACCATTATCAAGTGAGCTCTCTAGCGACGCTAACATCCAAGCCGAGAGCACTCTTGGGTTAACGGATTCACTTAAATCGCTTATGCAGCGATAGCGAAATCAGTGCGATTTGCATCTGCACTTATGTGTTGCACGGGTTTCATGGTTTACGAGATCATCCCGGCTTCCTCGGCCCGCTTCACCTGACTCAACAACTAAAGTCGAGACCGTTCACCCCCATATTGGTTGTGGAACATGAAGCAATTTACTTTTCTATATTCAGTTTTTCCACTCCCAGATCTCAAATACAATTCCTTATAGATTGAATTTGAAATCAAGATCGAGGTTATGGAGGACCTATTCTAATCTGTCCGAGAAGATATCCCTAAACATAATTTGATTGCAGTGGCTCTAGCGCTCGGATTTGCCCGAAGTACGTCTGGAAAGTTCGCGAGTAATTTCACGATTCGCTTGCTGCTCCATAAGAGTTGCTCGCTTGTCATGAGCCTTCTTGCCCTTTGCAAGCGCCAATTCGATCTTGGCTTTTCCATCCTTAAAATAAATTGAGAGCGGAACAAGGGTCAATCCCCCTTGTTTTGTTTCGGCTGCCAACTTGTCAATCTCTTTTTTATGGACCAGCAATTTGCGTTCTCGGCGAGGAGTGTGATTATTCCAAGTACCCTCGGTGTATTCCGGAATATGAACGCCACTTAACCAAAGTTCGCCATTAGTTATCATGGCGAAACCGTCGATTAGCGAAGCCCTTCCGGCGCGAAGCGATTTGACTTCGGTACCGCTTAAAACAATCCCGCACTCGAAAACTTCTTCGATAAAGTAGTCGTGGCGTGCACTCTTATTTTGTGCAATTAATTTCCTGCCGAGCTCCTTCACCACATTGACCACCCCCTCTTAAATATTGAAATGACTTAATTCGATTCTTACCTAAGGATACGCTGAATCCCGAACTCTCTCCTCTAGAAGAAGGTGTTACTCAACATTTATGGCAGAAAGTCCGCCCAAGACAAGAAGTGCTTTGCCTATCTCTTCATTTTCTGGAACTAAAAGATCAGGAGAAATTCCTATTTGGTCAATGGTGCGACCATTTGGAGTCCGATATTTTCCTATCGTAATTTCCATTTTTGAACCATCCACCAAATCAATAATCTCCTGGACGGTGCCCTTGCCGTAACTATTTTCTCCAAGAATTACTGCTCGATTTCTATCTTGAAGAGCTCCTGCAATAACTTCTGCAGAACTGGCGGTCAGTCGATTTATTAGAACCGTCATAGGGGCTAAATCAGCGCTAAGATTTTTAGACTCTAAAATAACCGGCGTATTATTTTTCCTCGAATAGGAAACTATTGTTCCTTGATTAAGAAAAAGTGAAGACACTTCAACAGCAACATCAATTAGTCCGCCTGGATTGTCGCGAAGATCTAGCACAATTCCATTTTTATGCGGATATTTTTCAAGCGCGGTGGCAACTTCACTTGCCACCTCTCCTGTAATGGCAGAGACTTGTATGTAAATAACTTTCCGAGCCAATTGATATGCAACGACATCTCCATCGAAAAGTGATTCTCTCGTCATCTTTAGTCGAATTTGCTGTTGGTTACGATCAAGCCCAATTTGAAGTTTGCTTCCGGGGATTCCGCGAAGTTGGGCCACGGCCGTGGCGACTGATGCCCCATCCATTGGGATTCCATTGATATCAATAAGAGCATCTAAAACTTCTATTCCTGCACGATCAGCAGGAGATTTTGGCTGAACATTTGAAACCTCGAGCAGTCCTGTCTTATTTTTTCGGATCCAGATACCAATTCCACTATAACGACCCTCTAGCGTCTGCTTCAAATATTTCACCGAATCTTGCGGGAAATAGTTCGCCCATTGATCACCAGTAGCCTTCAGTACGGCTTCGATTGCCGCGCGTTCTAATACATTTCGCTTCGGGGGGGAATGATATTTCGTAAGAACTTTTTCAATTGATTGATCCACTGGAGATCTATTTCTCGATTGTCCGACATAGTCGCCAATACCAAATACCAATATAAGAGCTAGTGACGTAATAGCAGCTGTGATGTTAAATTTCGTGTTGCGAAAACGAGCCTTAATTAGTTGCCACGGCGAATACATTTGCAAATTCTCCTAGCAAAGCGACGAATTAGCAAAGTTACACAAGAATTAAGCCTTCCGGGAATTAAGCGCCTAGACTTTTAGGTATTTACGCAAGGTTAGTACTGATGCGACCGCAGAAACGACGAACCCAGTTAAGAGAAGTATTGCTGAGGCAAACCAAACATCTGACCAAGTGAAGAATTTAGTAAAACTTAAAAGTGGCGCAATTCTGGAATCAACAAGTAGTTTGAACGCTGATAGGAGTCCGACCGAAAATATCCATCCCACCATTGCAGAAAAAATTCCTTCCAGCAAGAATGGCAACTGTATTGAAAATGATGAGGCGCCGACCAGTTTCATAACGCCTGTTTCACGACGCCTGTTAAATGCGGCAATTCGAAGGGTATTACTGATGAGCAGCGCTGCCGTTAATACGCTAGCCAAACCGATGGCCAGAGCACCATCCCTTAGAACACCCAAAAGTTTGAAGAATTTTTCCAAAATGCTTCTTTGGTCTTGAACCGAATCAACGCCTGGTCTTCCGGCAAATGCACTTTGCATTACGGAAAATTGCGTTGGGTCTTTTAATTTAACTCTGTAAGATTCTGGTAGTTGATCTTCTGTCACATTCTGTGCAATTGCCGAATCTTTAAATCTCTCCTGGAAATGCACATATGCTTCGGATTGAGATTCGTAGTACACAGTTTGAACTACTGGCAGCGCTTCAATATCTGCTTTAATTAAATCTCGTTGTTCCTGTGAAACCGGTCCTCCGCCACAGGATGCGCTCTCAGACAGGGTTCCACAGAGAAACACTGAAACTTCGATTTTGTCATACCAATAATCTTTCATCACGCGAACTTGGGAGTTGGCAAGCAAGCCAATACCAAGGAGCGTCAGTGAGATAGCTACAGTAATTACAACAGCAAATGTCATAGTTAGATTTCGGCGCAGGCCGATTCTTACTTCGCTAAAAAGAAATCCAGCTCTCATTTTTTCCCTTACCCCGCGTATCCATAAACACCGCGAACCTGATCACGAATTACCTGGCCGCTTTCAAGCTCTATGACGCGTTTGCGCATAGAGTCAACTATTTTAGAGTCATGCGTCGCCATTACGACAGTCGTTCCTTCTCTATTAATGCGGTCCAGTAATTTCATAATTCCAACACTTGTCGCTGGATCGAGGTTTCCTGTTGGTTCGTCCGCAATCAGAATTGCGGGGCGACTCACATATGCGCGCGCGATAGCCACTCGTTGCTGTTCGCCACCAGAGAGTTCTGTAGGTTTACGATCTGCTTTTTCTTCAAGACCAACAAGTTCCAAGACTTCTGGAACCTCACGATTTATTTCCTTTCGTGAATAGCCAAGAACGTGGAGAGTGAAAGCTACATTTTCAAAAACCGTTTTATTCGGAAGCAAGCGAAAATCTTGGAAAACTGTTCCTACTTGGCGCCGCAGCTCCGGAATCTTATGTGCGGAGAGTCGATTTAGTTCTTTTCCTGCAACAATAATTTCTCCAGAAGTAGGGCGCTCCTCGCGGAGTACGAGTTTTAAGAAAGTTGACTTTCCTGAACCTGAAAGTCCAACAAGAAAAACAAATTCACCCTTTAATATTTCCAAGTTAACCGAGTTAAGCGCAGCGCGATCTTGCTTGAGGTAAATTTTTGAAACATTTTCAAAACGAATCATTGCCGCCTCCTCTTAACTCTAAAATCTTCCAGGACTGTGTACGAAGTTCCATCGATATCCCTCGCCAGCAAATTCCTATATGGCAAGTCTAGGTGGAAACCCTCTGCGAAACAGTGAAATACGCCCGAAAAAGGCTGAGAGGTTTCTTCTTTTCCGACACTTCAAGGGCCATGTGAAAAATTGGAGTTATTAGTGAGAGTATTTAATCGATCTGATGCCGGCATTTAATCCGTCTAATAGGAGAAATTAATTGCTTTACTAATTAATCGGTGCTCTTTCGCCATTTAATTCCTGCCTCGATAAAGCCATCAATTTCTCCATCCAGAACCGCGAATGGATTTCCGACTTCAAAATCAGTACGTAAATCCTTAACCATTTGATACGGTGCTAAGACATAGGAACGCATCTGATTGCCCCACGAGCCAGAATTATCACCTTTTAGCGCGTCCAGTTTTGCGCGCTCTTCTTGCCTGCGGCGATCTAACAACTTTGACTGCAAAACAGCCATTGCCGTGGCTTTATTCTGAATTTGAGATCGCTCGTTCTGACATGAAACAACAATCCCGGTCGCCAGGTGAGTGATTCGAACGGCTGAGTCCGTCGTATTTACTCCTTGACCGCCCGGTCCAGATGATCGATAAACATCGACGCGGATTTCCTTCTCATCAATCTCAATGTGATCACTTTGTTCAACGACGGGAACCACTTCAACCCCCGCAAATGAGGTGTGACGCCGAGATTGAGAGTCGAAAGGCGAAATTCGAACTAGGCGATGCGTCCCTTGTTCCACCGAAAGAGTTCCATAGGCATATGGCGCATAAACCCGAAATGTTGTTGACTTGATTCCCGCTTCCTCCGCGTAAGAAGTTTCCAAGACATCTACTTTAAATCCGTGACGTTCGCAATATCGAAGGTACATGCGCATCAACATTTGCGCCCAGTCTGCGGCTTCAACGCCGCCGGCCTCTGAGCGAATAGTGATTAGGCAATCGCGATCATCATATTCGCCACTTAAAAGTGTCTGTACTTCCAGTTCACGAATTGTCCGCGTTACCTCATCTAGCTCAAGCCCCGCTTCAGCGATTGCACTTTCATCACTTTCGCCCTCGGCAAGTTCTAGCAGTAACGGAACATCTTCTAGTCTTCTGCGAATTATTTTGGATTTATTAAGAATCGCTTGAACTCTCGAAAGCTTACTAGTAACTATTTGCGCTTTCTCTGGATCATCCCAGAGATTTGGGGCACTGGCCTCGGCTTCTAAAGCAGTGAAATCTGCTTCAAGCTTTGGCAAATTCAACACTTGCTCGATCGCCGAAAGAGTTACGCGAAGTGCGCCTACTTCTTCGAGATACTCGCGGGCTGCCATGGCACAAGGATAATGGACTACAAGGGAATCAAATGCCTAAAATTTTCAACTTGAGCCAACCGCTGAGGTTGCTCCGACTCTCGCACCAATGCTTATTGCGCCTCCAGAAATATTTGAAAGAATTGGGAAATTGATAATTGCCACAATTTTCGAGCTAATCGTCGCCGAAATTTGATCATCGGAACACTCCCAACTCGAAATAGCTATCGAGTTTTGCCTCAACCGTTTCTCGCTTATTTCAGCGCTAAATTTAATTGCTGCCAGCGAACAATCAATTGGAACTCTTGCGTTTGTACCCCAATATGGCGAAGAGGAATTCGAATAATAGCGGTTCTTATCTAGCGAGTGAGCAGCGACAAGAATTGCATCCTCCCCGATTTGAATCAATTCTCTTTTCGCCAGATACGAATCTGAAATATCAATTATTCCCATTGAGAGAATGAAAACAATTAAAAAGAGACCCGAAATCAAAGTTGAAAGTGACCCCACTTCATTTTGTGCTAAACCACCCAATCTACTTAACCCACGTGAACCGGCTAAATAATTTTTAACTACTTTTTTTCCGCTTCCAAATATCTGCATAAGTTTGCTATACATCAACTATTTCGCCAAGCGTCAACTGTCTGTAGGGCTGTAGCAACAGCTGATGTGCCCAGATAACTTGAGACTAGGAAAACTTTTACCTCGACCTTGCCATTTGGAGTTAGGCAAGGATTTTGTGAACAATGAATTTCAATTCTAGGCGATGAGTCAATTTTATTTGAAGCAAATGTACTTGATTCAAATAATTGGGTGACTGCCTTAATTCGGGGTGCAACCAAATCCTGGCTCGGGCTAGTTACATACACTCGTGCAATTTGTCGGGCGTAATTTCGAGCCTCGTACTGAATTTGGGCGCCCTGATTAATGGAAGTTAGATAAATAACCAAGGGAACAAAGAGAGGAAGAGCAAAGATTATGAACTCTACTATTGCACTCCCCTCTTCGTCGCCGAAAAGTTTCCAATGCTCAGGGGAAGATATACCCAGTCTGGCCGAATAATTTCTAATTTTCATCAATAGCAATCCCAGTTGCCGTGAATTTATCCTGCAAAATTATCAATGGCGTTAGTTTTGGAACCAGGCTTTCACGCGTTCCCGAAATGATAGCTCCGCCTCCGGGAAGTGGAATTCGACTCAATATAATCGGTCCAGTCTTACTGCCCACCAGGAACTCTCCTGAACCAAATAGCGCTTCTCTACTTACCTCGCCTTGCACGATATTTACTGCAACTCCTCGGCCGAGAACCGAGGCGGCTATCTGCAGCACGCTAAGAAATAGCAGAATTGTTGGAATTAGAACTAGAGCGCTTTCGACCGTTCCTAATTCAGATTTGAAAGCTCTTAGAATCCTCATATCGATTTAGTATTTTGCCCGCTTAACGGATGCTATTCATATTGTCCAGAGAGTTTTTAAGGATGCTAGATAGCCGAGGCTGAGCAACGGTCCAAATACCTGTGACAAGACCGGTGGTCATTAAGACAACTAGTACCCAACCAGGCACATCTCCACGCTGGGATGAAGAAGCTCTTGCAAAGTGGCTTTGCCCTCTCTCAAACTTTTCCACAAACTTATCTAACTTCTCTATTTTCTGTAATTTGACATAGGCTCCTCTGGCTTCGCTTCGAAAACGATCGAAAAATTTATGGGAGATGGATATTGATACTAGGTAAACTTTTGAGAGCCACTGATTGACTTCCTGCGATCTAAATATTTTCATTTCGCTCCAATGTTTTGTGAATTCGATTTTGGAATGGTCGTATCTTTCAGGTTGAGATTCAATTCATTTGCCTAGGCGCTAGAGCCTGTTAGCGATTAATAACTTGTTGATAACCGGCCTCACATAACGCTTTGCCCAAGAGATAAATATGAGGGCCAAAGTGCAAATAGAACAGATATTGGAAGAATTAGAAAAATTACTGGAATCATTAAAGCGATCTCAGCTTTTCCGGCAGCAGTTAAGAGCGCTGCGTGATGAGTTGATCTAACTTCTTCTACTTGTCGAACTAATACTTCAGATAACGAAGTCCCTCGCTCCATTGCCAGAATTAAGGTGTCACAGAATCGTCGTACGATGGCTGAATCAACTTGAGTCCCCATAATTTCGAGGGCCTGAGTCAAGTTTTTTCCCTCATGCAGAGTGCAAATTACCTCGGCAAATTTCTCCCCCATGACTCCAGATGCCCTATTGGAAACCCTTTCCAGCGCAGTAGAAGGACTTTCGCCAGCAGAAACTAGGACCGCAAATAGTTCAACGATGGATGGAAACTCCTCCTCCGTTCTTTTTAGTTCGATTTTTTTAATTCTTTCCGCGCTACCCCTCTCCCAGTATCGGAAAAGTCCAAATGTTGCAACTAGGAAGATTAATGTTCTGCTTGATGCGCCCGACAAAATTAGAAGTCCACACGTGGCGATATAGAGCCAGAGAATCAATCTATTGCGAGTTAGTCGAGCGGCATTATATTTTTGTTGGTCAAGAGAGAGCACCTCCGATCTTGAACTTTTTCGAAAATTGTCATGAAAGCCTTTTAGTGGGTCTTTGCTCTCTTGAAGCAAGATATGAGTTGCGTATCCGATGATTGGCGATAGGAAAATAAGTGAGAGCGAAAAAATGCTCATGCAAAAACCCTCGGAATCTCTTTAAGTTTTCCAACTCTTTCCATCCAAAAATATGCAACTGCTGTAGAGATTGCGCCAATAATCAAGATTCCAAATCCCGCCCCACTGGTGTACGCCTGCAAAGTATTGGGTTGGGAGGAAAGTAACAATAAGAGTATCCAAGGCGCGATAGCGGCAAGGGCTGCTGAATTTTTAACCCAACTATGTTTTGCTTGAATTTCCGCTCGCAGAGCTAGGTCACTCCGAATGAAATTCGAAAGTGTTCTAAGAGTCAAAGAAGTGTCGCGGCTTCCGGCTGCACGAGCAAAGTCCAGTACTTCGCAAACTTGGTCTGCCGTTCCATCATTAAACTGGATTTTCAACTCTGCCAGCGCTCCCTGAAAATCCATTCCAGCCCGAAGATTTTCCGCAAATAGAATGAATATCGATCTTGTTTTGACTGGACCTCTGATACTTAGCGCAACCAGCGTCTCGGCCAATGAGAGTCCGGATTGCAGACCTGAAATAATATGATCCAAAATTTCTGGCCAAAGGCCTTGGAGCAGAAGTCTTTCCTTCTCTGCCTTCCGATTTATGACGAGTACGGGGACTACAGCCGTTATTGCGCCAAATGGAATTCCAATTATCGGTGAAGTAGTTATCAGAGTGGCAGCAAGAAACCCGGAAGAGGAGCTAGCTAAATAGATAAGCAAATTTTTAGAACTTAAGGAACGGTCAATTTGATATCCATCTAATCTCTGTTTACTGGGTAGTCCGAGAGTTTCGAGCGCAATCAATTTTCTCTTCATTTCTTTGCGCTCGTCGTGGAAGGCAAATCTTGCATTTTAAAAATATTAAATGGATCTGCCAAACCCTTCAAATAATTTGGGGTTGGAATTAGAGAAAATTTGTAGAGCATCTCAATTTCCACTCGGTCTAACTCGATTCGGCCCGTGACGTGCGCGACTTCGGTGATTCGTCTAACGCCATCTGGAGCAATAGATAGGTGGACAACCAAGTCGATAGCTGCAGCTACTACTGGAGCGATAAATTTGTGAGAGATGTTTTCACCGGCAAGTAAAGGCAGAGTTTGTAGTTTACTAATGGCGTCTTTTGCCGAATTTGCGTGGATGGTAGCCATTCCTGGAAGCCCAGAGTTAAGTGCGATCAACAGGTCCAAAGATTCTGCTTCGCGAATTTCGCCGACAACAATTTGTGAAGGTCTCATTCGCAGCGCCTCTTTAATAAGTCTTCGCAATGGAATCTCGCCCTCCCCTTGGAGATTCGCTGGTTTAGTTTGAAGGGCAACACAGTCGGGAAGTTTGGGCCGTAATTCAAAAACTTCTTCAATCGTTATAACGCGACTCGTAAGCGGTACAGCGCTAACAAGAGCATTAAGTACCGTTGTTTTACCGGCCTGAGTGGATCCGCTGACCAAAATATTTAATCCGGCATCAACGCATTTGATCAGAAATAGACAGACCTCACTCGACATGACATCTAGCTCAGCCAGTTCGTTTAGGGATTTTCCACGAATTAAATGCTTGCGGATATTGACCGCCCAATACTGTGCCGTTATTTCTGGGATTGCTACGTGAAGCCTGCTGCCATCGGGAAGTCTGGCATCCACAAATGGGTGAGAAAGGTCCAGCCGCCGACCTCCCCACATCAAAAGCCGCTCAACTAAATTCCTGACTTCATCGAAAGTTAGGGTGAGGTTTGTAAGTTCACTCATGCCCCGGCGTGCCACGAAGATTCGGTTGGGTGAGTTAATCCAGACCTCTTCTATCTCTGGGTCCTGCATTAATTTTTGAAGTGGGCCAAAGGATTCTGTGTTCACTTGGGCATCAAATTGCAAAAGCTATTTTTCATAGAATCTAATCAACATAAAGGCTGTCTTATTTACGTTTAGTTCACCAGTTGTAGCTATTTATCCACTTCTAGTCGATGCTGGTTTCAGTTCGATGCTGGTTAAGTATCTTCTGTTCTACGCGTCTTGGCCAAAATATTGGCTATCAATCTGGCATACCCAAGCAACTGGATCAATATTAGAGCTCCATTCGCTCAGCCCAATCAGGAAACTAAATCCCTTGTTTTCCTTGACGTTGCGATCGGTAATTGTGGAGAGTGACTTGGTAAACCTAGAAGAAGTCTTTTCAGCATCTTCGATATTGCCTTGAAGACAAACCCAAAATCCGTCGTCAGCAATTCTGGCGAAGAAGTCGCCGCTTCGCATCTGAGATTTAATCACTTGGCCCGCAGCTATTAAATTATGATTGTAACTTTCAGCGGCACTCTCAATTTTTAGAGAGTTATCGGGCGGAATGATTTTTATCGTCATAATCGACAGTGCTTGAAATTTTCGCCTGGACCTGGCGATCTCCCGACTGAGATTATCAAGAAATATTTTTGGTGCAGGCGTACCTGTCAGGGAGTCCAATAGGCCGTTATTATTAAACTTTGTGTTAGTAGATTGCACAATTACAGGCTAACCATCTACTATTCAATTCGTAAGAGATTTTTCAATATTTCGAACTAGTGGGCTTAGGATTTCAGAATTAGGGGTGCCGAAAAATGAGTGAATCTCTCTTTGAAAAATCACGAATTTTGGCGATTTGGCTTCTACGTCTTGAGTCCTTAATTTTGGTTGGCCTTGTGATTTATCTCTTGCTCGCATCGATTTTTGCTACGGCGACTTGGCCTTCTGCCCTAATTGGAGAAATTGTTTTCGCCTCTGCTGGTGCCATTGGTCTGTATTTTGCTTCAACTGGTTTTGTCAGAAAGCGCTCTTATGGCCGCGCTCCCGCAGTGTTGGCGAATTTAATCGCTTTAGGTGTTTCTTATTTCATGATCTCTGGTGCGCTCCTTCTCGTTGGAATTCCATTGGCGATATTGGCCACCGTGACTTTTGTGACAGCGATTTTTGGCTATCGTGAGTGAGCATATTTTTTGAATTTTTTGATGGATTCTGAAAGTAATTCCTAGATATCTCCTACCTGAGAATGGCTCTGTGAGGGAAAAGAGGGGAATGTGCTTGAAGTTGCTCCATCGATTCTTGGCCTTGGGGCGGTAATCACAGTGCAAATTGGCGAATCTGGCAGAGCCGAATAGTCCTTACCTCTGACCTGGTTTAGACTCCTACGAGTATTTGTAATTAACCTTTGAGAAGATTATGGAATCGGGAGCGTCGCCAGTGTCGACATCAGGATCTAATACCCCTGCTAACCACTTCGGTGGGTCATTTGGTCCAAACGAATGGCTTGTTGATGAAATGTATGAAAGATTTTTGGCTGATCCAAATTCCGTAGACAAAGTATGGAGTGAGTTTTTTTCGGACTACGCGCCGATTTCACAATCTGCTTCACCTGACACAACTACCGATAATACAAATAATGGAATTAACGAAAAAATAATTCCTACTTTGAGCGATGCTCCCAAGGGCGGCAATCCACCGCTGCCAAAAAAGATTTCTGATACTTCCGCCGTGCAGATTCCGGTATCTGCGACACAAGTCGCTACACGATCGCCGGCACAAGTTACTCCAAAGTTTCCGACAACTAAGCCAGAGGTAATAGAGGTAGCTACAACTGAGGAAACTACTCAAAGTAATCCGGCGCCTACACCAGCTGATTTAGTAGTTAAACCGATTGCAACCTTAGCAACCCCGGCTGCCTCGACTCTTGAACCAATTCGTGGTGTGAGCGCTCGCGTTGTGCAAAGCATGGAAGCATCGCTAAGTGTTCCGACTGCGACAAGTGTTCGTGCGATTCCAGCAAAATTGATGATTGATAATCGAACCGTTATTAACAACCACCTCAAACGCGGCCGCGGTGGAAAAGTTTCTTTCACTCATATTATTGGTTACGCAATGGTAAAAGCCCTTCGCCAAATGCCGGAGATGAATGCTTTTTATGGTGAAATTGAGGGAAAGCCGGCTATTGGTAAACCAGCGCATATTAATCTCGGAATTGCTATTGACCTGGCTAAACCAGATGGTTCACGTCAATTATTAGTGCCCTCTATTAAAGGATGCGAGGAGTTAGATTTCACTCAGTTTTGGGCTTCCTATGAGGAGACAATCCGTAAAGCTCGGAGTGGTTCCTTAGCCGTGGATGATTTCGCTGGAACAACTGTTTCGCTTACAAATCCAGGAACAATCGGAACAGTGCATTCAGTTCCCAGATTGGTGCAAGGACAAGGCTTAATTCTTGGCGTTGGCGCCATGGATTATCCAGCCGAGTTTCAGGGAACTAACTTAGAGACATTGGCACATTTGGCAATAAGTAAAGTAATCACACTTACAAGCACTTATGATCATCGAGTTATTCAAGGCGCCCAATCAGGAGATTTCTTAAAGAGAATTCACGAGTTACTTCTTGGTGAAAATGATTTCTATGATGAGATCTTTGCGGCACTTAGAATTCCATATGTTCCAATTCGCTGGCTTGTTGATATGCAGGTCGCTAAAGATGGTCCTGTGGGAAATACTTCTAGCGTTCAGCAATTGATTGACGCATACCGGACAACCGGCCATTTGATGGCAGATATTGATCCCTTGGAATACAAGCAACGTTTTCATCCTGACCTAGATGTTGTAACCCACGGTCTTTCTCTTTGGGACCTAGATCGAGATTTTGCAACCGGTGGGTTTGGCGGCAAGCCAGTTATGAAGCTCCGTAAAATTCTTGGAACGCTTCGAGATTCCTATTGCCGCACTATCGGTGTGGAATATATGTATATTGAAAATCCAGAAGAGCGTAAATGGATTCAGGAACATATTGAAGTTGGTGCGCCACGAACACCTCGCGAAGAGCAGCTTCGAATATTGCATAAACTAAACTGCGCTGAAGCTTTTGAATCGTTCTTACAAACCAAATATGTTGGCCAAAAGCGCTTCTCATTAGAGGGTGGCGAAACTCTTATTCCACTTCTCGACGCGGTTATCTCTGCAGCGGCGGATAGTGGACTCGATGAGGTTTGTGTCGGAATGCCACACCGTGGCCGATTGAACGTACTTGCCAATATAGGCGGCAAATCTTACGGCCAGATATTTCAGGAGTTTGAAGGTCATTACGCCGAGAATCAAGTTCAGGGTTCTGGTGATGTTAAATACCACCTTGGCACTTCAGGAATATTCACAGCTGAATCAGGGGCAACAACCAAAATTTACCTCGCGGCAAATCCATCACACCTGGAAGCAGTAAATCCAGTTCTTGAAGGCATAACGCGCGCAAAGCAGGATAAATTAAATGTCAAAGAGGCTTTCACAGTTCTCCCGATATTGATGCATGGCGATGCAGCTTTCGCTGGCCAAGGAATTGTGTCCGAGACCCTAAATCTCTCATTACTAAAGGGCTATCGCACCGGTGGCACGATTCATATCGTTGTCAATAACCAAATTGGATTTACGACATCACCATTCGCCGCGCGATCATCGACCTACTCCACGGATATTGCGAAAATGATTCAGGCCCCGGTATTTCATGTTAATGCCGATGATCCGGAAAGTGTTGTACGTGTGTCCCGTATTGCATTTGAGTATCGCCAGGCATTTAACAAAGATGTAATCATTGACATGATTTGTTACCGTCGCCGCGGACATAATGAGGGCGATGAACCGAGTTTCACACAGCCATTAATGTACAAATTAATTGAGTCAAAACGCTCAACTCGTAAGCTTTACACCGAGGCTCTTATTGGCCGTGGTGACATCACAGTTGAAGAAGCAGAAGACGTGTTGCGAGATTATCAAGCGCAACTAGATGCAGTTTACAATGCCGTTCACAATATCGAACCAGATCACTTTGAGAATTTTGTTGTTCCAATTGCTCCAGCGCCAGAATCCGTAAATACCGCAGTTGCCGAAAATACACTCCGAAAAATTGCCGAAACTCAAAGTGCGTTTCCTGAAGGATTCACTCCTCACGCAAAATTAATTCCCCAGTTGACAAAGCGTGTGGAAATGTTGGATGCGGGCACTGTTGATTGGGCGACCGGTGAGATGTTGGCAATGGGTTCTTTATTGCTCGATGGCCACCCAATTCGTTTAGCTGGCCAAGATGTTCGGCGCGGAACTTTCAGTAACCGTCATGCAGTAATTGTCGACCAGATAACAGGAGAGGATTGGACTCCGCTTCGTTCACTAATCTCGGATGAAAATCAGTTCTTCGTTTTTGATTCATTACTTTCTGAATATGCAGCTCTGGGCTTTGAGTATGGCTATTCTCTAGAGCGCGAAGAGGCACTCGTAATGTGGGAGGCTCAATTTGGTGACTTTGTCAATGGTGCTCAAACTATTATTGATGAATTTATTTCTTCAGCTTTACAAAAGTGGGGTGAGCGTTCTTCGCTTGTTCTCCTACTTCCCCATGGCTACGAAGGACAAGGGCCTGATCATTCCTCTGGTCGAATTGAACGTTTTCTGGCACTTTGCGCCGAATTGAATATGACCGTTGCCCAACCTTCATCCCCGGCTTCTTATTTCCACTTACTTCGTTGGCACATGAAGAATCCGGCTCGCCGTCCATTGATTATTTTTGAACCTAAATCAATGTTACGTCTCAAAGCTGCTGCTTCTGGAATGCAAGATTTCACAACGGGTACTTTTAAACCAATAGTTGCTGATCCAACCGTAATAAATGCTTCTAGAGTTATTTTCTGCTCCGGAAAGGTTTACTACGATTTGATTGCCGAGCGGACGAAATTAAATGAAAGCTCGACTGCGATTGTTCGTGTTGAACAACTTTATCCATTCCCTTCCGCTGAATTTGCTGCGATCGCCACCGCGCATCCAAATGCGAATTTGCTGTGGGTCCAAGATGAACCAGCAAATCAAGGGCCATGGCCATTTGTTTCATTAACTACCAGTGAATTCTTAGATGGCCGCACATTGCGTCGTGTTTCACGTCGAGCTACCGCAAGTCCAGCAACTGGTTCGCATCACTTGCACGAGGAAGAACAAAAAGCGCTCATGGTCGAGGCCTTTACACGTTAGAAGTAATTAATTTATCTAGCGGCCGCCACCCTTTGATACCACCTTGGTTCGGCGATATCTAAAAAGCAAAACTCCTAGAATTTCACTTTGATTAATCGCGCCCCAGGATCTTGAGTCAGTCGATGACTCTTTGTTGTCGCCCTCAACCCAAATTCTCACAAAATGTGTAGCGGGGCTGGCAGCTCGATCTTCCTTGAGCCCGTCTACTTGCTGAATAGCTACATACCGAATTGCCCTTTTTATTTGAAGAAGGTCCTTCCCAGCCCCAGAGCTTCTTTCGATCAAAATCACTCTGCCAATCAGGCTCTCTGGTTTTAAAAACTTGCTAAAGAGCAACCCATCCCCATTATTAAATGTGGGGGCCATCGAATCGCCACGTACCTCGACTTTTAGGAATCTTGAAGTCAGGCCCACTCGTACAAAGTACCTCGGTATGGGGTGAACTAGGGATTTAAAATGCGACCACTTCATAGGCGTAGTAGTGTCGCACCATAAACCCAGTTAATCCAGACGAGTCCTCGCGGCCAAGTCGTTAAAGTAAGGAAAGAAATTTATGATTAAGTTAAATTTTAAGAATATCTTCGAACCAAAAGTTATTGCTTACGCTCACTGTGATCTACCTTGTGGAGTTTATGACCCAGCTCAAGCAAGAATCGAAGCTCTCTCAGTCAAAGCTACAATGGAAAAATATGCAGCATCAAGTGATGCAGATTTCAAATCACGTGCCATTGCCATCAAAGAGGAGCGCTCTGAACTTGTAAAGCACCATCTTTGGGTTCTTTGGACTGATTACTTTAAGCCTGTTCATTTTGAAAAGTATCCACAACTTCACGCACTATTTAATGAGGCTACAAAACTTGCCGGTGCTGGTGGAACAAAAGGCTCAAATGAGCTTGCGGTGGCAGATAACTTAATTGCGAAAATCGATGAGATTGCCGAGATTTTCTGGGCAACTAAGAAGTAGCATATTTGTCGGACTCGCTTAACGGCGGGTCCGACTTTTATTTTCTAAAGGAAAAGTTCACTTATTCAGTAGCCATTGATTCTGCCGCTATTCGAGCTGAGAACGAGACTCGATCCACAATCCTGCGGCTTACTGTTCCGCAAGCAACTAATTTACTGCCTTGGTAGCTTTCAAGAGTAAATTTATAAACCGTCCCATCAACTTCTGCACAAGTTGCGTGAGCGCGAATTTCACGGCCAACGCCAACGGCAGCACGATTTGTCATGGTGATTTCTAAAGTTATAGAAGTTTCGCCGGTGCCTAGGTGTTCGGCCAATGCCACCGAACAAGCGGCTTCAAATAAATTTACTAGCGTCGGAGTAGCAAGGACTGGCAGGTCGTTTAGCCCTTGTGCTACTGATGTATCCGCTGGCCGAACCGTCAGAGAAGCCATTCCTACGGCTCCGCGGACAACTTCTGAATTCATAACGACTAACTTAGTGGGAAATCTCGCCATACCTCGTGAGTCGTTTCAATTTCAATGTGTGTTTCGCCGTTGATGGTGGTTTCGGTGCGGCGGTATTCGGTGATGATTTGAGTTGGGCTCGACATTTGCGCTGCTAGCAGGGCGGTTTGGCCTGCAATTCGCGCTCGCAAATCTTCAGGCGCCTCTTCACAACACTCTTGAGCCAAGACTGCTTTCATCCGAGTCAAAACTTGGCGTTCGTGTTCTACTTCAGAATAACATGGTTGGCACCCTTGCAAATGTAGCTCGAAGGTCTGGACCCTGTTTGCATCCGAAATTTCATTATCTATAAAGAGGACCAAGGCCTGTAAAACATCATTACATTGCATCTGCTCCTCCCTCTTCAACTCTATTTATCTTTTTTGTTCCAGGCATTTTAGTTTCAGCCATATCAGTTTCAACTAAATCCGCATCTTCAGTCCTTGCAAATCCGCGAGATGTCGCATACTCCTTTAGGAGCTCACGTAAAAGTTTGCGACCGCGATGCAGCCTAGACATTACAGTTCCGGCTGGAATTCCTAATATTTCCGCGATTTCCTTATATGCATATCCTTCAACATCTGCATAATAAACAGCCAGGCGAAATTCTTCTGGAATTTCTTGCAGAGCTCGCTTAACGTCACCATCCGGAAGATTTTCAACAACTTCGTCCTCGGCCGATTTACCTTGATCACTGGTATGGCTAGATGAGGCCGCTAATTGCCAATCTTCAACTTCGTTGTCGGAAATTAAGGGACGACGCTGATTCTTGCGATAGATATTTATAAATGTTGTTGTGAGAATCCGATACAACCAAGCTTTTAAATTAGTTCCTGGTTCAAACTGATGAAATGAAGTGAAAGCTTTCGCGTAAGTATCCTGTACCAAATCTTGAGCATCATGTGGATTTTTTGTATAGCGCATTGCTGCTGCGTAGAGTTGATTTGTATATTGCATAGCATCTCGCTCAAATCGCGCAGTACGCTCGCCTATGGACTCCGTAGCCAATAATTCAGCTGGAGACCTAACTTCAACTTCAGATGTCATCGGAAGTAAGGTTACCGTCAAGAGCCGCCTCCCCACCAAGTGAAATGTTCAAATTCTGCGCGTGTTAACCGAGAAAACACTGAAAAAACCGAATTTATTCCGGAGCGATAGCAAGATCTAGTTTCTAGAAAAGTCTTTGGGGCTCACCCAATTCAATTTCGGCAAGGACTAGGCTCTAGTGTCTATTTGAGAATTGATAAAGAATGCTTGCTCCCTGTTGTAATTTCGAATTCCTCTATTAATTCTTCTGACGACTTAACTAGGGCATACCTTCCGCGCATAACAGCGACAATACCTGCTGGGGTAGGCTTGGGCAGTGAACAAAGAGAGCGAAAATGAATTATGGTCCGCCCCTTTTCGCGGCGCCAATCCAATTTCTGCTTCGGTTACTATTCCGGGTTCTAAATCTGCAACTAATCGCGCTCTGATTCTGGCTGCTCTTTCGAAGACGCCCTCTCTTCTTCGCAGACCTTTGCACTCAAGGGATTCTGCACTAATGATTTCTGGTCTAAGAGCAATTGGTTGCCAAATAACAGAGGAAATTAATGGCGATTTGCGAATTATTCCTGGAAAATTTATTGGTCCAGCGAGCGTTGATGTTGGTAATGCTGGAACTGTGATGAGATTTCTCCCACCTGTTGCAGCCCTTGCAAATGGAGCAATTTATTTTGATGGTGATGCGCGATCACATGAACGCCCGGTCGGCCCAGTAATCACCGCCCTAGAAGATCTCGGCGTCAGCATGGAACATGGTGGAAAATATTCGCTCCCGCTAACAATAAACGGTGCTGGCCAGCTTAAAGGGGGGGTCTTAGAAATAGATGCCTCGTCTTCGAGTCAATTCATTTCAGCGCTTTTAATGATAGCTCCAGCAACCAAGGATGGAATTACCGTGAAGCACATTGGAAAATCCTTGCCCTCCATGCCTCATATTGAAATGACAATTACCGCACTACAAACTTTCGGTGCCAGTGTTAAAAAACCGACTGCTGAAGATATTGCTAATGGCATTTATGAATGGCAAGTAGCGCCTGGAGAATTGATCGGTCAAGATTTAGTTATTGAGCCAGATCTTTCTAATGCTGCCCCTTTTATGGCCGCGGCGATGATTTCTGGTGGCGAAGTTCTGATTGCGGATTGGCCTACTTCCACCGCGCAACCTGGAGATCAACTTAGAAATATCTTCACCGCTATGGGCGCCGAAATTAGCTTTTCCGGAACAAATTTGCGAGTAAAAAGCACCGGTAAGATTCATGGAATCGATATTGATTTGCACGACGTTGGAGAATTGACTCCCTCGATTGCTGCTCTGGCCGCCCTCGCGGACTCACCTTCATCACTTCGAGGAATTGGTCACCTACGTCTGCATGAAACTGATCGTTTAGCGGCTCTCGCCGCTGAAATTAACGCCTTAGGTGGCGATGTCGATGAGGAAGAGAGCATCCTTCATATCTCCCCTGTTGCACTCCATGGTGGAATTTTTCATACTTACGATGACCACAGACTCGCAACAGCCGGTGCAATACTCGGTTTGGCCGTCGAAGGGATTCAAGTTGAGAATATTGCTACGACCCAAAAAACACTTCCCGATTTTCCTGGGGCTTGGGCCAAAATGCTTGCTTCCAATAGTTTAGATAGTGGAATTGAATAATGGTCGAACCCCGCAACTTCAGCGAATTCGATGAAGATGACGTTCGCTCCCGCCCAGCCCGAAGCACAAGACCGCGCACAAAGGATCGCCCTGATTATTCAGATGCAATGCAGGGATTTGTAATAGCTGTTGATCGAGGTCGTGTCACTTGTTTAGTCAACAGCCAAGAATCCGAAGGCCTTACAGATGGTGTTATCACCGCAATGAAGTCCCGTGAGATTGGAAAAACATCTGTAGTGGTTGGCGATTTAGTTGGAATCGTCGGTGATACAACTGGCATTGAGGGTTCCTTGGCTCGAATAGTTACTGTTACTCCGAGAAGAAATGCTCTTACTCGCACTGTCGATGATGATGCTGAAATTGAACGCATGATCGTTGCAAATGTCGACCAAATGGCCATTGTTATTGCATCAGCAAATCCAGAGCCACGTCATGGTTTTGTTGATCGTGCTCTTGTTGTCGCTTTCGACCAAGGAATAAAGCCAATAATTATTATGACCAAGTGCGATCTTTCTGAGGGAGAAGAATTTCTAGCGTCCTACAAGGATCTCAATGTTCAAATATTTAAGACCCAAATTAAAAATCAAAAAGGCAATGAGCTTGATGAAATACGCAATATATTGGCAGGTAAGACGACAGTATTACTTGGCCATTCAGGGGTCGGAAAATCAACTCTCGTTAACGCTCTAGTTGAAACTGCCGACCGTGCAACTGGGTCAGTCAACGAAGCGACAGGACGAGGTCGTCATACTTCTTCCTCGGCTATTGCACTCGCCTTGGAATCAGGCTGGATCATCGATACTCCTGGTGTCAGATCATTTGGTGTCGCCCACGTTGATAGCAAGCGAGTCATTGGTGCATTTAGTGAATTTAGTGAAGCGATTGAGCACTGTCCTAAGAATTGTTCACATAATGAAGAAAGTTGTGCGCTCAATTCTTGGGAACTTGACGCAAACAGCAAGTCAAGATTGGAAAGCCTGCGCCGCTTGTTAAAGGCCTAAAGTAGGATTCGGGTATGTCGAACAACGCGAGAGATTTACTGGCGGATCTTGACTTAGCTCTATCTCTTGCCAACCTTGCAGATGAAATTTCTCTCCAGCGTTATCAGGCCCTAGATCTTGTTGTGGAGACCAAGCCTGATGCAACTCCAGTAACAGATGCCGATAAGGCCGTTGAAATGGCAATCCGCAGCCAATTAGCAAAAGCGAGGCCCCTCGATTTAATCGTCGGTGAAGAATTCGGAACCCCAGATTCATTAGCTGGAAAGTTTTATTGGGTTATTGACCCAATTGATGGAACAAAGAATTACTTACGTGGCGTACCGACATGGGCGACTTTGATCGGGCTTGTTGATCCGAAAGGCGAGGTTGTTGTTGGTGTTGTAAGTGCACCAGCTCTTAATCGTCGATGGTGGGCAGCAACTGGGATGGGTGCAAAAACTCAATTTGGTAGTTCAATCAAAAGTATTCACGTTTCAAAAGTGTCGAAGTTGGGCGATTGTTCACTTTCCCACTCTGATTTAATTGGGTGGGGAGGGCTAAAGGAAAAGTTTATTGCGGTGCAAGATAAAATTTGGCGAACTCGAGGACACGGGGATTTCTGGTCGCATATGTTGGTTGCTGAAGGCGCAGTTGATATTGCCGTTGAACCATCGCTCTCTCTTTGGGACATGGCGGCTCTAGATGTCATTGTTCGCGAGGCCGGTGGAAGTTTTACAAATATAACTGGTGAATCCGGACCACACGGGGGCAGCGCAATATCTAGTAATAAGATTTTGCACAAAGAATTTCTTGAGGTGTTGAAGTAATGAAAAATACCATTGGCTCGATAGAGCTGTCAGGGCATATCTTCTCTAGTTTCCAGGTTCAAATGGCGCTTTATGCAATCATTGGGCTAATTGCAGTGCTAGTCATTTTCCTCCTCGCCCGAGTTGTTTCGAGCAAGAAAAATTCGGGCGGTGAAAAATTAGTCGAGCAACCGCCACTTCCCAAGTTTGAAGAAATATTTGAAATCGAATCTGAGGTATTCGAAACTAATCCTTACAAGAATGATCCTGATGCATATCTCGAAGCACCAATTCTGCGGACAGCGACTTTAACTCTACTTGTAGGGCTTCGAGCACACTTAGTTAAGCTGGCAAAGCAATCCGAAAGCGCCTCAGATCAACATAAATCTATGGTTGCTATTGCCGATACGTTAGAAGCTCAAGAAATAACAGCAATTGCATTTACACAGTGGAACCAATCACCGATTCAAGGAATTGCAGCGCGAATAATTTTGCAGGGTAAATCACGAACCGTACTCTTTGGCCCAAGTGTTGCTATGTCCAAAGCCACCTCGAAATTTTCTGATGAAATTTCTACTTCAGTTGCGAATGCGCATGCCGCCGGTCATATTGTTTTCGTTTTAGCAATTGATGGCCTGGCATATGGTGTATTTAGCGTTAGCCACCGGCTGCAAGAAATTTAGCCACCGGCTGCAGAAAATTGCAGCCATTTCGATATTGGTAGCGGGGACAGGATTTGAACCTATGACCTCTGGGTTATGAGCCCAGCGAGCTACCGAGCTGCTCCACCCCGCGTCGGTTCGCCAATCTTATGCCGAAAGGTTTAATTACCCAAATTAGCTTTTACTTAGTTTTGAGCGGAAACAGCAGCTGCGATCGCTGCCTTCAACCGATCTTGTGCTTTGCCATATTCAGTGAAATCACCCTTTGCTAGCGCTGCCTGTGAATCCGCGAGTGCGGTCTGTGCGCTATCAAGTGCAGATCTAAGAGCACTGCTCATATTCTTATTGGAACCACTGGAACTAGAACTTCCAGAAGAATTACTAGCTCCCGAACTTTGGCCAATGTCATTCAAGACAGTCCCCGAATTTCCACCGAATACTTGATCTAAAGCACCCTTAAGTGTGTTATCAAATCCAATAACATCGCCAAAGGAAACTAAAACTTTTTGCAATAGTGGATATGCAGCGGAGTTTGAAGTAGCTCTAACATAAACCGGTTGGACGTAGAGCAGACCGCCACCTACTGGAAGGGTTAGTAGGTTTGAGAGGACAACATCAGAACCACCCTGTCGAAGCAGAGAGAGATCTCTTGCAACTTCTGGCTGAGCTTCGAAGTTAGATGCAACTTGTGATGGGCCACCAATGTTTGTGGATCTTGGAAGCTGTAAGACTGTGATTTTTCCATAATCTGGTCCGCTGTCAGAATTAACTACCGCAAAAGCCGTTAAGTTCTGACGATTTCCCCGCGGCACAAAGGATGAAGTCAGTGAAAAGGCTGCTTTATTTTGACCAGGTAGTTTTAGCGTCATGTAATAAGGAGGTTGAAGTCCAGCATTCGCACCCATTGAAGAAGGATCGGTAGGTACTCGCCAGAAATCTTGGCCGCCATAAAAAGCATCTGCAGTTTGTACGTGATAAGTACTTAAAACCTCACGCTGAACTCCAAATAGATCTTCTGGGTAACGAATGTGTTCCAACAAAGATTTGGACATCGCGCTCCTTGGCGTCACAGTTCCAGGAAATGATTTACTCCAGGTTGCCAGTACTGGATCCTTGTCGTCCCATTGGTAGAGAGTCACTGTGCCATCGAAAGCATCGACTGTTGCCTTAATTGAATTACGAATGTAGCTAACATTTTCATTCGCTAGCGAAGCGACAGCAAAGGTGCTTGATGTAACCGAATTGGTAGTTGCTTCGGCTAAGTTCGTCTTCTTGGCATATGGATATCCATTACTTGTTGTGTAGCCATCAATAATCCACATAATGCGGCCATCAACCACGGCTGGGTATGGGTTCCCATCTAGAGTTAACCAAGGAGCAACTTTCGCCACTCTCTCACTTGGATTTCGGTGGAAAAGAATTTTCGAATCTGAGTTAACTAAATTTGAGAGAAGAATGCGTTGTTCTTGATATTTAACAGCAAAGAGAAGTCTGGTGAACATAGAGCCCATTGGGACCCCACCCTTGCCCCTGTATGTGTAATTCTTCTGACCATTAGCAGATTTATCATCTGGATAATCAAGTTCGGCCGGAGCGCTACTTTTTGCGCCACCTACAATTGAATAATCCGGAACATTTTCGCCAAAGTAAACCCGAGGTTCAAATTTTCCAAGTCCTGAAGTTGGCGGAATATCACCGACGCTAAATGTTGGCTTGCCATCAGAATCAATGGTGTTACCAAGAGCCGAGACAAATCCAAAACCATGGGTGTAAACCATATGATCATTAATCCAGTTTCGAGCTGGATTGCCTTCAATATTTAGCTCACGAACTGCGACAACTGAATCCCGCTTAGCGCCATTGATTAAATATCGATCAACATCTAGCGAATCCGCGAAGCTGTAATAGGGCTTTATTTGTTGCAGCTGGCGGAAAGTCGCCGGAACAACGCTTGGATCAAGAAGCCGAATATTAGAAATGGTTGCGACATCATTTGTTAATTGCCCAGCTGAAGTCTCAATTGTTGCCTGGTAATCCTGAACGTCGACATTGCTTAAACCATATGCAGCGCGCGTAGCATCGATATTACGTTGAATATAAGGCGCCTCTTTTGAAGATTCGCTTGGTTTAACTTGGAATTGCTGTATCGCCGCTGGATAAACTCCAGCAATCAATACTGATGAGATAACCAGAAGACTTACGCCGGCCGCTGGAAGCACCCATGAGCGGCGGATAATATTTGCGAAAAAGAGCAGAGCACAAATTAGTGAAATTCCAGCCAAAATTGCTTTTGCTGGAAGTACTGCGTTGACATCGGTGTATGAAAGACCAGTTATCAATCTTCCCTCTTTTAATTCCAGCGCATATCTATCAAACCAATAAGCAATAGCTTTGATTAGAACTAATATCCCCAACAAAACCGAGAGTTGAACTCGCGCCGCAACGGTTGTCTTATCTTCTGCTGCCTGCAATCTAATTCCACTATACAAATAATGAACGGCGGTTGCCGCGATTATTGTGAGGACTAGCGTTGAAATAGCCCAAGCAATTAGCGATTGATAAAAAGGGAGTTTAAAAACAAAGAAAGAAACATCCAGCCCGAACTGTGAATCCTTAATGCCAAATGTCGTGGAATTCTTAAATTGCAACCATGATTCCCATAGGCTCATTCCAGAATTTCCTGAGAAATAAAAGAACATAACGGCAATGGCAATTAATACCCAGCGGCGGATTGGTTCGAGCTGGCCACGGTATCTCTCCAAATTATCTGCTTCAATCGAGACTGGAACATAGATTGGCCGACTCCGGAAAGCTAAATAAACATTAGTAGTAATAAAAATGGAGGTAATTAGCCCGAAGAAGACAAATAAAGTAATTTTTGTTGTTAGTACCGTGCTCCAAACAGAGACAAAATCAACAGATCGAAACCAAAGTAAGTCAGCATAGAATCCACTCAGGCTCAAAACGATCCCAGCCAGAATAACTAACGCAATGGCAGTAAAGGCCAACGGGCCGGGCATTTTTGGGCGCATAGGATTCTGTGGCCCAGAAGAGCCGGAAGAATTAGAAAAAGGGTTACCTGGAAATTGAAATGAACTCATGCACATACTCTACTGAATGCAAAATTAGAGGCAAACTCAAGCGTAAGTTTCCCTATTTATTTGCTTTGTATCTCAGATAATTAAGCGTCGCAGAGCATGGTTTGTGAGAATTCCTGACTCGCTAATCCATGAACTGCTTGGGTGAGAGTTTTCACTGCGATCACCTGCATGCCACCTGTCTCAATAGTAATATCACTGCAATTCGATTTCGGAATAATTGCGATAGTTACTCCGGCTTGTTTTGCTGAAATTAGTTTTTGATCAATCCCCCCGATGCGCCCGACCGCGCCGCTCTCATTAATGGTTCCTGTTACGGCAATATTTCGCCCCGAAATTAACTCTGGAGATTTTAATTTTGCAATGAGCGCTAGAGAGAAAGCCAATCCGGCACTTGGTCCTCCGACTTTTTTCATTGCAAATTCAATATCTTTGAGGCTCCAAGTAGGGGGCTCATTGGGATTAAGGGCCTTGATGAAATTTGCTGCTGCAATAGTCGCTCGAGTTTCCGAGGTTCGCATATCTTTTTTGCCTTGAGCTTTTGACTCTTTGGTCGAGACATTCTTTTCATAAACAATTTCATTAGGCAAAACGAGTGACTCTCCTCGAATCCAAGCCGCTAGTACCAAGAAGCCCGGTGGCCGACTCTCTGGATTATTGACAAAAACAGAGAGCGAAAAAAGCTTGCCCGACGTAGTTAGATCCTGTCCGCCAGTTATTTTAATTCCCTTATCCAAAAGGTCGGTCACAGGGCCCGGTGAAATAACGGCAAATGGCGTCGGCGCAAAAAGCGCAATTACTAGAATTGAAAGAAGAAAGAAAAGTTTGGGTCTTGATAGATATCTAGGAATCGGGTGTGGCGTCATCACGGAAACTATCTTGAAAGCTCTGGAATTTAGTTACGGAGCGGTTAGTTTCATTTGCATATTTATCTTTAAATTTAGCAACCCAAGTTACATAAACGATTGCTCCAAAAACGGCAAAAAACGGAACCAACCACCAAATAAGGGCAGCAAAGGCTGGGCTGCCTGAATTGGCAGCGATGGAAAGGACTGCTTTTGCCATCAACACTTATTTATAACCTATCTGCTCTTGTTTTCTCCTGAGCTGCTAGCCTAACAAATTAAGCTGCCAATCAAGCCTACTTCTTGCTTAGCGGCGAGTGATTTCAAGCGCTAGATTATTGAAATTAGCTTTGCCGATTCGGGAAGAAAGTGCTGAAAAATTTGGTTACCTTAAAGGTACTCCACAACAGTCCCACAACAGTGAGGGTCGATTTATATTTCTAGGTGGCTGCTAAAGACGAGGGGGATGGTATGGGCTCAAATTTTGGCTTTGGTTCTGGAGATAATAATCCAGGGGATTCAGAGGAACCAAACAATTCTGGCCAACCCAACTTCAATGAACTCTTTGCGCAGTTTGCAAATTTTGGTATAAACCCACAAGCGCTTTTTGCTGCGGCAAATAGCGCCGGTGCTGGTGGAGCGCTGATTTCAAGGGAAACTCTACGAGAAGTTGCACGCAAATTTATTTCTAGTCATGGCGATCTCCCAATTGGTTCTCAGGATATTTCTGATGCTCAGGTTGCTCTGGATATTGCAAATACTTGGTTAGATGAGGCGACTTATTTTCCGGCCTTGACTCGCTCAAATATCCCAGCGTGGAGCCGGCAAGACTGGCTAGATGCATCGGTTAATAATTGGGCGCAGCTTATTGAGCCTCTAGCTCAAGGCATGGCCAGCGCACTTACGGATGTATTAAAACAGGCACCTGGGCAAGACGAAGGCACCATCGGGGGGGCCGAACTTGCTGCGATCGCGCCAATCATGCGGACATTTATGGGTTCTTTAATAGCAAACCAGCTTGGAACATCAGTTGGTCAACTCGCACTATCGATTACAGGCTCAAATGACGTTCCTATTCCTCTCTTTGGTACAACTTCGGCAGAGACGCAGGCTCGCCTTATTCCACGGAATATTTCGGAATGGGCTGCGGGGCTGAATATTCCAATTGAGGAAGTTCGCATCTTCTTAGCAATTCGCGAGGCAGCGGCAGCACGGTTATTTACCCACGCCCCCTGGTTATCAAAATATATTCAAGATGCAATCACGGCCTATGGCGCAGGAATTAAAATCGATATTGATGCAATTCAAGAACAGGCAGAGCGCGCCTTTGAAAGCGGAGAGTTAGATATCAGCAGCCCAGACTCTATTTCCAACGCAATAAGTTCAGGGCTTTTTAAACCCGAACAGAGTCCATCTCAAGATAAAGCACTTGCAAAACTGGAAATGATTTTGGCGCTAATAGAGGGATGGATCGATTACCTCACCACTACGGCAGTCGGCGAGAGACTTCCCTCCTTTGCTGGACTCAGCGAGACGCTACGTCGGCGCAGAGCAATTAAATCCCCCACTCAACAATTATTTGCCACGCTCTTGGGTCTTGAAGTTTCACCAAGAAAAATGCGCGAGTGTTCAAACTTTTGGCTAGAGGTTGAAAATGAGATTGGAATTTCGAGTCGAGATCAACGTTGGGAAGATCCCTCCCTATTGCCAACATCTGAAGAATTAATGGATGTTAAAAAATTCTTATTGAGCACAAGTGTTCCCGATGATCTCTCAGGTTTGCTCTGAATCTGGCCGAAAAAACGCCAAGGTAGTTCCCAGTAAAAAGCGAAGTCCCCGGGCGCACGATTCTTTGTTTGCCTTCCCCTTGCAAACAATGAACGGTTATCCGAGAACTTCGTGGCTAGAACCTAAAGTAATTACTAGCCTTTATCAACTTAATTTGACCAGTTATTCTGTGAAATTTTTCTTGATTTGGTGCCGAAATATTTTATCTTTCTAAAATATGGAGGAATACTTTAGGGTTTAGAATTTAAATCTTTAACTTCTGCCTCTCAATTGAGAGGATTTTTGGAGCACTGTTGATAAACTTGTGCATAAGCAGTTGATAACTCTTGAAACCTGGGGAAAACGGAGGCAAGTCCTATCGTGTGCCCTACTGCAAGTAACCAGAGCGATGATTGCGTGGAGAACTTTGTCCAAGGTGAAATCTTTGCCGATACCTTCCGGGATATGTCAGCCCTTATCCCCAAAAAAACTGCCAAGAAAGAACAAGAAGAGCTCTTATCAAGACTGCCCGAATTTCGAGTGATAAGAAGTTCGCGGAGAAAGCGAACCTTGAGCGCTTTTCGCCAAAATGGTCTTATTGAAATCCATATCCCGGATCGTTTAAGCAGGCGTCAAGAATTTGAGATCATCCCCGAGATGATCGAATTGGTACTTAAGCGAGAAAATCGCCTTCGCAAAAGCGATGGCCTGCTTTTTGCCATGAGTGGCGAGCTTTTGACCCAATATCTCCCAGAATTTAACGAGCGCCCGGCTTCGATTGCCTGGCGAGTTATGCGCGAGCGCTGGGGCTCATGCACAACAGCGGATAAAACAATTCGAATAGCTGATCGACTCAATACCTCTCCCGATTATGTAATTCGATATGTTCTCTTTCATGAATTAATTCACCTGAGAATCGCTGGACACGGTCAGGAGTTCTATCACCTGCTTGCTAGATACCCGGAGAGAGAGCGTGCTGAGGCCTTCTTAGAGGGCTATGAGGTCGGCTCTCAAGGTGCGCCTGATGAAATTTTGGAATTGCCGGCCGAGTAAAAATAGATCTATTTGCAAAAGCCTTGAAAAGGCTGCACGGCTATTGCTAGATAGAGCTATAAATAGTCCAATTTGACCGATTTATCCCTAATAATCAGCGTAAGAACTCTCTAAATCCACTGCTATGAGCGTGTTCAAGGGTATGGTGAGCGCATACGCACGCAGAGCTCGGGATACTCCCAAGCTTTTGAGAGTGCGGCGATTGGAGGGTCATAATGGCTGAAGAATATAAAGGTGAGGCCTACTGCGTAAAGTGCAAAGAGAAGCGTCCTTTCGAAGGCCACGTAAAAGTCTCTGAGTCTGGTCGCCGTATGGCACAGGGCATCTGTCCAGTTTGCGGAACAAAAGTTAACCGCATCCTAGGTAAGGCTGAAACTTCACCAGGCTAGTCAATTAAATATAGGTAGTTCTTTAAAAAGAACGCTCCTCGTTATTCCTGTACATCACCTTCTAGAATCTTTTAGATTGATCTAGAAAAGGTAGATAGGCAAGAGTGGCAAGGGGCGTTTTTTCGATATCTGCGCCACCGTCAGGTGATTTAATTCCTGTGCCTCCACAATTTAGCAGAGCTTAAATCCCGGGGCCGGCCATCTGCTAAATACTCACGAACATGAATTTCTTCGAAGATATGAGTATGGCAAGTTTTCCAAGGCTTAAGCCGGGCGTTCAGCACTTTAATACTGAGTATGGAACCTTTGCTGGTTTTAGCCACCGCGGAATTGAGATTACCTCATTGTTAGCTCCGCAAATCCTTCGGATGCTCGATGGGAGTAGGAGTCTACAAAGTATCTGCAAGGGCATGGCAGATGGCTCGTCTGGATTGGAAGATACGCAAGAGTTTGTAAGCGAGGTATCGCAAATATTGAGCGCCCTGCACAGTGCAAATTTAATTGAATTTAGAAGCTCAGCGCTACATTCTTATCAAGATGGCGATTTCGCTGCAGTAAATTTAGTTAACACTACAAATCGGATGCGAGCTGAGGAAAATTTATATAGTTGGCACGAAAAAGTTGGTCTGAAAAAGTCCGCTGAGGAGCTGATCTGCGAGCGGCTAAATTTTGCAATTATTATTTTCGGCCAGAATAGATTGGCGCTCTCCCTTTTTAGCATCTTGCAAGCCAGTGGCTTTAGCCGCACTAGATTGATTGATAGAAGCATTAATCAAGCTCAAGCAACTACATCTCAGATATCTCCGGATCAAGTTTGCGGTATGGCTATTCGTGGCAGCGATGTCGGGCAACGAAAGGAGCTAGTGATAGCCGATTTGGCGCGTAATTCCCGTTTGCTGCACGAAGCCGAACTTAGCTTTCCCATAAAGCCAGATTTCATAATCTCGACAGAGAATATGGCGCAAGACACCCTTCAACGATGGATGAGTGAGGCAATTCCACACCTTTCGATTTCAAATTTAATGGAGAGCAAAATAACTCTTGGACCAATAGTTCTGCCAGGTATTTCACCCTGCCTAAATTGCTTAAGCCTCTGGCGATCTGAACAGTTTCCGTTACATAAAGAGTTCGAACTCCTGGCAGGCTTGGAGAATCGCCTCGAGATGCCCGCTGGCCAAGTGGCGCTGCTCTCCGGCTTAATTGCCATAAATGTCATCGAATTTTGTGCCACTTTACAGTCGAAATTAATTGGCCTAACTCAAACCATTGATTTGTTAGATCCCACGCTCTCGGAAAAATTGGAAAATAGGTACTGGCAACCACATATGGATTGCGGCTGCCAGCAACTAATTTAGATTCCCTAGAGAAGGAATTTAAAACTGAACTAACTTGCTAATTGAACCTGCGCTAGTTTTTTGGTCTCCGCCCCTTCAACCACAAGATTTTCTGAGAGAGGTAACGGATTTAGCCGTGGTCGACCAGGTGCTCGTTTTGCCTGAATTACTTTTCCGCCCTCAAATAGCTCCCCACCCCAAATTCCGAAAGGTTCAGCCCTTGAAAGCGCAGCTTCCAAACAATTGGTACGCATTGGGCATTCCCCACATAGAGCCTTGGCATATGAGATTTCAGCTTGGCTCTCTGCGAAAAATGTTTCAGGATCTGCCTCATGGCAAGGAAGCTTCGTTGATGAATCTGCAAATGCAGTTACGCCAATCTTTGCTTCCGGGCCTTGGGCCCATCCGGGTACTAATAATTCGCTGAAGAGAACAGTCACTGTCCTCACCTCCGTCTTTTCTCGTTTATCTTTCTGGTTGGTTTAGGTGGTTAGTAGGGGCATTTGGTTTA
>CALEGP010000024.1 GCA_937876245.1 uncultured Actinomycetes bacterium
AGAAGCGCAAGAAGGCAGCAGCTAAAAAAGCTGCTCCAAAGAAGCGCAAGAAGGCTGCTGTTAAGGCAGCTGCTCCAAAGAAGCGTCGCAAGAAAGCTGCTGCAAAAAAGTAGTTCTCTTGTAAAAAGCCCCGCAGCGAAAGCTGCGGGGCTTTTTCAATTCCTAATTAAATAGACCCTTTATAAATTATAAATAAAGTGCGCTTCTAATTCTTATTGAAACTTTCAAGATACTGCTTGCGAAGTCGCGCAGTAACCCGATCAAATATTTTTGCCAAATCATCTTGGTCTTTTGCTGTCAGGTTATCCAAGAATCTACTTCGGACACTTGCTACATGGTCTGGCGCAGCCCTAACAATTGCCCGCCAACCCTTCTCGGTCATTACTGCAAATGAGCCCCTTTTATCCTCGGCACAAACTTCGCGCTCTACCCAACCTGCCTTGACCATAACTTTCATTCGGTGTGAAAGCCGGCTTTTAGAGACCATCGAAGTTTCAGCAAGTTCAGACATGCGCATTCTGCGCCCTGGAGCTTCTGATAAATGAGCTAATACCTCGTAATCCGCCATCGAAAGATCATGCTCCTGAAGATCGACGTCTAGGGCATCCATTAAGCGACGGGAAGCAACTACGTACGACCGCCAAGCCGCCATTTCACTTGTATTTAACCATTTCGTTCTCTTAACTGCCATGCCTAGAGTTTAGATTAATAATTGAATTAGTTGAAAGCTAAACTGCATATTTTTGGTGTATTAGGCTCAGGGTATGAAAAGTGGAATTGAACTTGCGCACCTAAATCCGGATACTCGCCCTCAAGATGATTTATATCGCCATGTAAATGGCACTTGGATTGACCAGGCCGAGATTCCTGCCGACCGCTCCTCGGATGGAGCTTTTTATGAACTCTACCAAAATGCAGAATTACGAGTTCGAGAGATTATTGAGGAGCTCGGAGCAAGCGGTGGAGCCAAAGGAAGTATTCCTCAAAAAATTGGCGAGCTCTACGCCTCGTTCATGGATGAAACTGCTATCGAAAAGTTGGGCATCTCGCCCATCAAAAAATATTTGGATCGCGCACTTTCAGTTTCAGATATTTCAGAGTTCCACAAAACTTTGGGCGATTTTGAAAGCCGCGGATTCGGTGGAATTTTTTATCAGTACATAACTACTGACAATATGGACTCCAAAACAAACATTGCATACATCGGTCAATCTGGTTTGAGTTTGCCTGACGAGGCTTACTATCGAGAGGATGAATTCGCTGAAATTCGAGAAGCCTTTGTTCAACATGTGGCGAAAATGTTCGCCCTGGCCAAAGTGGAGAACCCAGAAAAATTAGCAAAAGAAATTCTGAAGTTAGAGACCGCAATCGCGAGTAAGCACTGGGACCAGGTGAAGGACCGCGATGCAATTCTGACTTATAACAAAATGACCCTAGCCGAGTTAAAATCTGCCTCCCCTGGTTTTGATTGGGACACTTGGATTGAAACTTCTAAGACGCCAGCAAAAGTCATGGAAAATATCGTAGTAAGGCAACCAACATTTTTTACCGGTATTGGTGAGCTCCTTGGTAACTTTGATTCTCAGGCTTGGTCGGCTTGGCTAGCTTGGCACCTACTATCTGGAACTGCCTCCTATTTAAGCAGCGAGTTCGTAACTGAAAATTTTGCCTTTTACGGAACAAAGCTTTCTGGTACGCCAGAGTTGAAAGCTAGATGGAAGCGTGGGGTTGGCTTAGTCGAAGGATCACTAGGTGAGGCAGTCGGACAGATTTACGTTGAAAAGCACTTCCCGCCAGCTGCAAAAACTCGCATGGTCCAGCTTGTTGCAAACTTAATCGAGGCTTATCGAATTGATATCGCTGCTCTTGACTGGATGACTTCGGAAACCAAATCCAAGGCTTTTGAAAAACTCGATAAGTTCACGCCGAAAATTGGCTATCCCGATAAATGGCGTGATTATTCAGGCCTTGAGATAACTGGCGAAGATTTAATTGGAAATCTGGCTCGAGTCACAAAATTCAACCAGGATTACGAATTTGCAAAAATTGGTGCTCCGGTTGACCGCAGCGAATGGTTGATGACACCGCAAACCGTTAATGCTTATTACATGCCGGGCATGAATGAGATTGTTTTTCCGGCTGCGATCTTGCAGCCACCATTCTTTGATCTGGAAGCAGACGATGCAGCTAACTATGGCGGTATTGGCGCAGTCATCGGCCATGAAATCGGCCATGGCTTTGATGACCAAGGTTGTAAATACGATGGCGATGGCAACTTAAATAACTGGTGGACCGATTCGGATCGTACCGAGTTTGAAAAACGGGCCAATAAGTTGATTGCACAGTATGAGCAACTTCGTCCCCTTGAAGCTCCAGATGTACATGTAAATGGAGCGCTGACTATCGGCGAAAATATTGGTGATTTGGGTGGCCTCACAATTGCCTACAAGGCATACCAACTTTCACTTGGCGGCAAAGTTGCTCCAGTGATCGATGGCTTAACGGGATATCAAAGATTATTCATGGGCTGGGCGCAATGTTGGCGACAGAAAATGAGAGGCGAGGAGGTCCGTCGAAGGATTGCCACTGACCCTCATTCACCTGACGAATTTCGATGCAACCAAGTTGTCCGAAACCTCCATGAGTTCTACGAAGCATTTAATGTTTCGGAAAAAGATGCGCTTTATCTGCCAGAAAGCGAGCGCGTTCGAATTTGGTAGCCCTGAAATGGGTATTATTAGCCTTCAAAGGTGGTTTTAAGCACTATTTCGCTGATTCCTATATTGGTAGGTTTCTTTATTAATTCGAGGGTAGATAATAGGCATATGAGCCACTTTAAATTTAAGGTCGAGAAGCAAATTTCTGGCTCGAATTTAAATGGTCGAACAGGAGTAATAACAACACCACATGGCGAAATTAAAACCCCCGCCTTCATAGCCGTAGGTACTAAGGCCACAGTTAAATCAGTGTTACCAGAATCAATGGCCGACCTTGGCGCTCAGGCCATATTGGCAAATGCCTACCACCTTTACTTGCAGCCTGGACCCGAGATAGTTGATGAAGCTGGTGGCGTGGGAAAATTTATGAATTGGCCTGGCCCGACATTTACCGACAGTGGTGGCTTTCAGGTCCTATCCCTTGGCGTTGGCTTTAAAAAGGTAATTGCCATGGATGAGAAAACTTTCAGGTCCGATGAAGTTATCGCAGATCGAAAAGAGCGGCTGGCCCACGTAGATAACGACGGTGTTACTTTCAAATCACATCTTGATGGATCGATGCATCGCTTCACTCCCGAAGTATCAATGCAAGTCCAACACCAACTGGGTGCAGATATTATTTTTGCTTTCGATGAATGCACGACCCTTCATAACACTCGTAAATATCAGGTGAAATCTTTAGAGCGAACCAGGCTCTGGGCTAAGCGCTGTCTTATCGAACACGGCCGATTGACTCGAGAGCGAGCCGATAAGCCATACCAAGCGCTCTGGGGAGTTTTGCAAGGAGCACAATATGAAGATCTTCGGCGAAAAGCCGCAAAAGATTTAGGCGCACTTAGTGAAGACGGAATAACATTTGATGGCTTTGGTCTGGGCGGGGCACTTGATAAAGCCAACCTCGGAACCATCGTGAGCTGGATGACTGATGAATTACCCCGAGATAAGCCCCGTCACTTACTTGGAATTGGTGAGCCAGATGATCTTTTCGTAGGCGTTGAAAATGGCGCTGATACCTTTGATTGCGTGGCTCCATCGCGCCAAGCCAGAACCAGCGCAGTTTTTACAAATAGCGGCCGAGTCAATATTACAAATGCTAAATTTAACCGAGATTTTAACCCCATCGATGAAAATTGTGATTGCTATACCTGCGCTAATTATACAGCGGCCTATTTAAACCATCTTTTCCGTAGCAAGGAGATGATCGGATCGACTCTGGCCACAATTCACAATGAACGATTTATTATTCGCTTGGTAGAGAAGATACGAGTTGAAATAGAGAACGGTGATTTTCAGGAATTTAAGAAAGAGTTCCTAGGTAGCTTCTACGCGACTGCTAATAAATAGATGCTTATTCTCCTGCCACCGAGTGAAGCCAAGAACCAACCTGTTGGTAAATCAGTTTTAGATCTAACTAAACTCACATTCGGCAAAGAACTTCTGGATATACGTAACAGGCTATTGAACAAGACCTTGACTAAATCTCCAATCGCACCAGCGTTAAGCGTTTATAGCGGCGTCCTCTATCAAGCTCTTGATTGGGATTCGCTAAGTACAACTAGCAAAAAACGTGGTGAGAAATCCCTGCTCGTAATCTCCGCTCTCTTTGGCGTACTTCGCCCTTCAGATAAGATTCCACATTACAAATATAAAATTAAAATCTCCGATTGGAAGATAGCTTTAAAGCCAGTTCTAGATGGCCTGGATACAGATTTAATAATAGATTGCCGATCCTCAACTTATGCTGGAATCTGGAGATCCGACCCAACCAAGACCGTACTGATTCGAGTCTACAAAAAGCAGGGTGGGAAACTTTCAGTTATTACTCATTTTTCTAAGAAGTACCGCGGCGAACTAGTTAGATTGATTTTGCGTTCGAACACAGCTCTTAAATCTCCCCAGGATCTCTTGGCTATTGCTGAAGAGAAATTCACGTGTAAATTGAGAAAAAATTCGGATGAGAAACCTTGGTATTTAGATCTAATTATTAACGGTTAACTAACGCCCAGGGGTTCAACTGCACGTTCAAGTGGCTAATTTGGCAATGCGAGTTCGAGCAAGTATTTGACTAGGAGATTTTGGCCCAAGAATTAGCCAAAATATGCCTATGAAATGAGGACACGGGGAGACGATAAAGGGCGACTCGGATACTTGCTCTTTGAAATTATTCAATTTCGCGGTGTACTTTATGTTGCGCCGCCTGGGCAACCGGACGTACCACGAGCAAATCGATATTTATATGTTCAGGAAGCATTACTGCCCAGCGAATAGTCTCGGCTACATCACCATCCGTCAAAGGCTTTTCAACGCCCTCGTAAACTTTTGCGGCTTTGCCTCTGTCGCCATCAAATCTCTTAACTGCAAATTCCTCAGTCTTCACCATGCCGGGCGCAATTTCAGTAACTCGAATTGGTTGCCCGCTAAGTTCTAAGCGCAATGTTCCGGCCACGGCCGCAACTCCATGTTTCGCAGCAACATAGGTTCCACCATTTTCGTAAGGGATCCGACCGGCGGTCGAGGATATAAAAACTATATGTCCACGGCCATGTTGCTTTAGCAAGGGCAACATCGCTTTTGTCATTCGCACTGCACCTGTGACATTTACCTCATATGTTTTAGCCCAAATATCTGGATCAGAGCTTTCAATACTGCTTGCATCATAAGCGCCACCAGCATTATTAATCAAAATTGAAATGGGCTTTCCAGATAACTTAGTGCTGAGCAAATCAATACTGGTTTGATCCGTTACATCTAGTTCTGCTATTTCGATATTAGAATCGAAGTTTGCCAACTCGACCAATCGATCCATTCGACGAGCGCAAGCAATTACGTGATAGCCATTGGATGCCAACAATTTCGCAGTAGCAGCGCCGATTCCACTGCTCGCCCCAGTTACTACTGCATATTCTTTAGGTGCATTCATCCGACCTAGCCTATCGATTCGATAGCCATTGACGGTATCGTTAGCGGCATGACCGACAGTAAATGGCTCTTATGCACCGGGCTCTCGGCAATATTTGCCTCACGCAATCTGGCCTGGCCCGCGCAATTATGATATCTGTATGAATTCGGAGACCTTTGAATGACAATTTCGGACTGGGTTCAGCAGAATCTTAATCTGGCGACACCTTTCTTCATCTACCTATTGCTTGCGGTCTTGGTATTTATCGAAACAGGAGTTTTAATCGCTTTCTTTATCCCTGGCGATTCGATTCTCTTTGCTGCTGGATTCGTTGCAGCGACAAGATCTGACACAAACATCGTTATCCTTATTTTCGTAATTGTTTTTTCCGCTTTCATGGGTGATCAAATCGGGTTCGTTCTTGGTCGAAAATATGGCAGGAATTACCTTGGCAAAAGCAAACGACCTCTAATCCAAAAAATGATTAAGCGCTCTGAGAATTTCTATGAGAAATATGGGTGGACAGCCGTGGTGCTTGCCCGCTTCTATCCTTGGATAAGAACTTTCATCCCGCCAATAGCTGGCCTTGGAAAAATGGACTACTACAAGTTCTTAACTGCCAATGCATTTGGTGCAGTTTTATGGGGCGCAGGAATAACAACACTTGGATTTTATGCCGCCTCTTTTCCCTCACTTGATGGCTCATCTAGCGAAATTGCTGGCTTTTTCGTAGTGCTGACCATTTTGATAACCGTAAAAAATTACGTTAAATCCAAACGCAACCACTCTGCACCAAAGTAATAATCTTAGTTTAGAGCAAGAGGCTAGTGCAGCAATATCATTCAATTCCTACTGGACTCAACGGCAGCATCTATCCAGGCACTGGCAACTGGCTTTATTGGTTCAATCCCATCTTAACTTTTGATAACCCCGAATGTTAGAAGCAAGAGGACAAGTGCTCCAAGCAAAATCCGATAAATTATAAATGGCTTGAAACTCCTTGTTGTCACGAACTTTATCAACCAAGCTATAACCAAATAACCGATCACAAATGCAAAGACTGTAGCCGCGAAGGTTTGGCTTAAAGAAAATACATTGTTACCAGCATCCTCGCCTAGCGCCTTCACTAACTCGAAGAGTCCGCTGCCGAAAACTGCGGGAATTGCTAGTAGAAATGAGTAGCGAAGCGCCGCCTCTCGTGAATATCCAAGAGCGCGTCCCATTGCGATCGTTGCGCCAGATCTGGAAACTCCTGGGATTAAAGCTAAAGATTGTGCCAGGCCATAGAGAACTCCGTGGGAAATATTTAAGTCCGCTAGCGATCTGCTCGACTTTCCCAATCTATCTGCGACTCCGAGTACAACACCAAAGATAATCAAGACTGAGGCAATCAGCCATAGGGATCTGAAGTTACTCGCGATTATGTCCTGTCCCAAATAACCAAGTACTACTATCGGAAGGCTTCCCACAATAATCAACCAACCCATTCGGGCGTGCGCAACCTCGTCTATGTGAAGATCCCTGCGCAAAATTACTTTGCGAATCCAAGCAGAAATAATTTCCTTGATGTCTTTTCTGAAATAGATAAGCACTGCCAATTCGGTACCAATCTGCATAATTGCAGTAAAGCGAGCACCTGGGTCCTCTGTCATTCCAAAAAATTTTGCGAAAATTCGAACATGAGCACTTGAAGAAATCGGAAGAAATTCAGTGAGTCCCTGTAGAATTCCAAAGAAAATTGCTTCTAGCAAAGCCTCACCTCTTCATTTTCGCCTTGATTAGATGGCAATATTAACTCGTTAAGTTCAAGAAGTGAGCAAGTTCTATCTAGTGTTTAAGCCTTCTTGACGATGCCGGATTTAGTTTGGACTCTCCTTTTTTTCTTCTTTCGCAATTTCAGCGCGAACAGATTCCATATCAAGGCCCTGAACTGTTTGAATTAGCTCTTCGAAATTTGCCGCCGGTAAAGCTCCCGGCTGACGAAAAACCAAGATGCCATCGCGAAATGCCATCAAAGTAGGTATCGAAGAGATACCTGCCGCTCCGGCTAGCTCTTGTTCAGCATCAGTATCAACCTTCGCGAAAGTAATTTCTGGGAATTTTTCCGAAGCCTTTTCAAATACTGGTCCGAACATTTTGCACGGCCCGCACCATTCTGCCCAAAAATCAATAAAAGTAATTCCATCTTTAAGAATTAGTGACTCGAATTCTGCTCCGTTTATATTAAGTGTTGCCATTTCCCTGTCCTCCCGCGAGTGCGCCTACTCAGCGCCTTCCATCTCAAATATCATGGAACCTGCTCTGGCCCCTTTAGTAGTCTATACCCCCTGGGGTATATTAAAAACTAGGAGTTACTCCTGGAGGCTTTTACTTGCTTTAATCGTAACGGATAGGTGAAAAATTTGGTTCCCGCCTGAATATGCGTCAAGTAGGTAAGTACACGAACGCGCCACCGAGAGAATGAGTACCAGAATTCACTTTTCCCACTATGGTGAATGTTGATAGATTGAGCAACATTCCTAAATTTAAGGATTACCAAATGACTACAGCAAAGCCTCGGAGCAAGCTGGTTCTCCCAGTAATAGCAATAAGTCTCATGACAGTGGTTTCAGCCGTGAGTGGTCTCAATGTGGCTCTACCTTCGATCGCCATCGAGACAGGTGCATCACAGACCCAGTTGACCTGGATTGTTAATTCGTATGCCGTTATTTTTGCCGGTCTACTTATGCTGGCCGGAGCTATCGGTGACAAATATGGCCGCCGCAGAATTCTTGCTGTTGCTCTTGCGCTCTTTGCTTTCGCTGCATTATTTGGATACTTCTCCTCTGAACCATCGACTTTAATTGCCGTAAGAGCCTTAATGGGAGTTGCCGCAGCCGGAATTATGCCGTCAACGCTTTCCGTTATAACAACAAGTTTTGATGAAGCTGAACGTGGAAAAGCGGTCGGTGTCTGGGTTGGAGTCGCAGGGGCGGGTGGTGTTCTAGGACTCTTTGGAACTGCGCTGCTGCTTGAATTCTTTAAGTGGAATTCCTTCTTCCTGCTGAACTTTGCAATGGCAACTTTGGGATGCATTGGAACTATTCGTTTCATCAATGATTCAAAAGATGAAAATGGTCCGCCGCTCGATGTACTTGGAGGCTTGATTTCTGTAGTTGGGGTCGGATCGCTGGTATTTGGAATTATCGAAGGACCTGAAAGGGGATGGAATGATTTCCTAACTGTCAGCAGTTTGTTACTCGGAATTGCAGCACTTGTTTCTTTCATTTTTTGGGAGCTTCATGTGAAAAATCCACTATTAAATCCGCGACTGTTCAAGAACCGGGCATTTAGTGGTGGCGCGCTCTCGATCACAATTCAATTTTTCGGTCAGTTTGGGTTCCTGTTTGTCGGGATGCAGTACTTGCAGTACGTAGCTGGGTTCTCTCCGCTGGGCGCAGTTCTGCACTTATTGCCTCTACCATTTGTTGTTCTGCCCATGTCAAGAATCGCTGGTGCAAATGCGCACAGAATTCCGCAAAAATATATGGGTTCATTTGGTCTAACATTCTTCGCTATTGGAATGTTCATGTTTGCCAGAATGGATTCTGAATTTAATCCCTGGTGGTTCACTGCATCACTAATTATATTTGCTTTCGGCATGGCTCTGGCTGCAGTTCCTGCTACTACGGCGATCACAAATAGTTTATCTACCGACAAGCAAGGTGTGGCTTCGGCCGTAAATGACACAGCACGCGAATTCGGAAGTGCGCTAGGAATTGCAATCTTAGGAGCAGCCCTAAATAACCAGTACCGATCCGGAGTCGCAGATGTAATTAAGAAATTGCCACCAGAATTTGCCGAGAAAGTGCAGAACTCCGTCGCATTTTCAACTGCGCAGCCACCCCCTGCTCTAGGTTCGACCTGGGATTCACTGGTTGCAACAGCCCTTGATTCCTTTAGCTCGGGTATGTCTTTGGCGCTTAATCTGGGTGGCGCTTTTGCGCTATTGGGTGCAATTTTAGTTCTAGTTGTCGCACCTAAAAAAGTACCAAATATAATCAATCATGAATGATTTTCGCCAAGAGGCAGAATCCCTCTGGGGTGAGACCAAGGAGTTCCAAGAATCCGTTGGGCGCACCAAGAAGTACTCGCATGCTGATTTCGCAGCAGCAAAAATCGACCAGGAAGGTGCAACAGAACTTTTTGTCTACGCCTTTGGAAATGGTCTAGGCGTTCGCTCTGCGAATGCGCAGGAAGCAGTGATTGTGCACCGGGCTGCAATTTCTAAATGGTTTTACGATTGCAATATCGAAATGCAAAAGAACCTAGCCGTTTTATATCTATCGGATGACCGATTTAAGAAATACTATGACGACCGCGTGCGGGGTTTGGCACAATATGTGCATGACGCAATAATGGCTCAAAAATGACAACAACAATTATTGACACCGCTCCCCTGGTCCTAGATATTGGCGTCGTTCTAGTAATTGCAGCGACAATGGGGTTTGGCGCCCGTAAAATCGGCCTGCCATCTGTAATTGGCTATCTTCTAACTGGTTTACTAGTTTCCCCTTTCACTCCGGGATTCACCACAGATAATCACGAACTCTCTCTTCTCGCAGACATTGGTGTTGTTCTACTGCTCTTTGAAGTTGGCATTGAAGTAGATTTTCGCCGAATTAGCAGGGAACAGAAAGCTCTAACATGGGGCGCCCCAATTCAGGTAGGGGTCGGTCTGCTTATAGGAGTGCCTATTTTCCTTTGGTTTGGTCTTCCAACTCTCGGAGCACTTTTGCTCGCCCTTTCAGTCGCTATGTCTTCGAGTGTTGTGATCGTTAATATTACTAGGAGTCCTCGCCGAAAAACTGATACCCAAACTGAAGAGGCAATGCTTAGCTGGTCAGTAGTCCAAGACATCGTCGGCGTTTACTTCATCGGTCAATGACATCGTTAAATCGATTGCGGCCGGATCTTTAAGCAA
>CALEGP010000025.1 GCA_937876245.1 uncultured Actinomycetes bacterium
GCACTTGGGACTCCTTTTGCAACGTTCTTAATGACTTCGTATTTTCGTGGGATTCCGGATGATTTAGTAGAAGCTGCGATTATTGATGGTCTGAGCTATCCAAAAGTCTTCTCAAGAATCGCCCTACCCTTAGCTGTACCTGCGATTATTACGATAATCGTTCTGCAATTTATTCAGGTTTGGGATGACCTTCTTGTCGGACTCTTATTCATTCAAGATCCTACATATAGAACTATAACTGTTGGTTTGGGAGCGCTATCTGCCGGTCGCGTAACTGATATTCCGGTGTTAATGGCAGGCTCGTTAGTTTCTGCTATTCCAGCTGTGCTTGTGTACTTAATCTTCCAGCGCCAATTAGTGAATGGCCTTACAGCCGGTATCGGAAAGTAGAGAAAACATTGAAAATTGTTGTCACGGGAGCCATTGGCTTACTTGGAAAAGCCACGGCAACACACCTTGTGGCCGCTGGCCATGAAGTTATTAGCGTTGATAAAAAAGCTGGAGAATTTGCAGCAGGATCAGAGTTAATTGTTGGAGATCTAACCGATCTTGATTTTTGTGACAAGGTAATTAGTGGGGCAGATGCCGTAGTTCATTTAGGTGCAATTCCAAACCCAACCGACGCCCGACAATTTAGTGTTTTTCAAAATAATTCAGTAAGCACCTTTGCCGTCTTTACGGCGGCGGCGCAGGCAAAAGTTGAGTGCGTTCTATATGCATCAAGCTTATCTGCCTATGGTTTTGCCTATTCAGATGAATGGACCTCCCCGCTCTATGCCCCAGTTGATGAGGAGCACCCATTTATTTTTGAAGAGAGTTATGCCCTTTCCAAGGAAGTCAATGAGCGTTCAGCTCTGATGTGGTCGCGCAGGTGCGATACCGCTTTCGTTGGGATGCGTTTTCCTTGGACCAATACTCCGGAAAAGACTCTGGAGTTAGCTCGCAGATTTGATGATGAGGATAATTTGCCACCTGACCCAAGATTTCCCAAGGGAATTGTCGCGAAGATTTTATGGACCTACCTTGACTTGCGAGATGCGGTTCGGGCAATCGAGGTCGTTATCAATTCAGATATAAAGGGTTCATCGGTCTATAACTTTGCGGCTCCAGACACTATGGCCAAGGCCACAACAGCAGATTTGATGATGAAATTTCACCCTAAGACCCAAATGCGTACCCCTCTGCTGGGCCACACTGCCCCGCTTTCCAGCCAAGCTTTTATCGATAAGTTCGGATATTCACCCCAATTTCTAATCAATCGCGAGGATATTTAGCCTCTCTCTTCGCATTTGAGCACAAATTCGGTAACAGAATTGTTATCAAGATTCATCCAATCCACCTTGATCTTATTTGGGCGTAGTACAAGAATTTGTCCAGTGCAGCCGATCTGCACATTTTCTTATCTTCGTAGAGAATGGATATAAATGTTAAAGAAATCAAAACTAGTAGTAGCGCTTGCTGCTGTTGCACTTGTTGCATCAACAGCACCAGCAGCTCCTGCCGCAGGATCGCTAGAAATCTTCACCTGGTGGGCTTCAGGCGGAGAAGCAGCGGGCCTTGAAGGAATGACAACTGAATTCACAAAGCAGAATCCAGATACAGAGTTTGTAAATGCTGCCGTAGCTGGTGCAGCTGGTACAAATGCAAAAGGCGTTCTTGTTTCTCGTATGGAAGCAGGAAACCCACCTGATACTTTCCAGGCTCACGCCGGTGCAGAACTTTCATCATATGTGAAGGCTAAGCAGATCGAAGATCTAACTTCACTTTACAAGTCAGAAGGTTGGGACAAAGTATTCCCAGCTGACTTAATCAAGACTCTTACAACTAAGGGAAAGATCTACTCAGTTCCTGTAAATATCCACCGTGCAAACGTTCTATGGTGGAACCCAGCAGCTGCAAAGAAGGCTGGAATTACTTCAGCTCCTACATCACTTGATGGAATGATTGCTGACCTTGCTAAGTTCAAGAAGGCTGGAATTGACGGAATTGCACTTGCAGGACAAGGCGACTGGGCGATTGCTCACTTGTTCGACTACGTACTACTTGCTTCAATGGGTCCAGATAAGTTCAATGGCCTTTGGAACGGTAAGACAAAGTGGAATAAGAAAGACGTTAAAACTGCAATCAAGAAGTTCGCAAAAATCCTTTCTTATGGCAACTCAAGCAAGTCACTTGACTGGCCAGATGCTGGAAAGCTTGTTACAGAAGGTAAAGCCGGATACTTCATCATGGGCGACTGGGCTTCATCACAATGGCAATCAGAAGGCCTAAAGCTTGGTAAGGATTACACATGGGCTCCAGGTCCAGGAACAAGTGGCATCTACCAGTGGCTTTCAGATTCATTCACATTGCCTGTTGGTGCTCCAAACCGTGAGGCAGGTATTGCCTGGTTGAAGGTTGCTGGATCTCTTGCTGGACAAGATGCTTTTAACCCTAAGAAGGGTTCAATTGCAGTCCGTACAGACTCAGATCCAAAGCTTTACGACAGCTACCTAAAGGCAGCTATGAAGTCATGGAAAGTTGACCGCCTAGTTGGCTCAACAGTTCACGGCGTTAACTACGGAAATGCTGGAATGTCAGCCTATAACTCAGTAGTTGGCAAGTTCTACGCTGGAAATGCAAAAGACAAAAAGGGATTCGCAAAGGGTCTTGTCGCTGCATACAAAACTAATAAGGCTGCATAAGCCCAATTAGATAGCAATAACTAAGTTGCAAATGATTCTGGTGAGGCCTTATCGGTCTCACCAGAATTAGCAATTTAAAGTGAGTAATTCTTCAAAATTGATTGATGATTTTGGTAATAAATAGTCAGCGTCGACTAGAGTTCGTGAATTAGCCCGAGCCCAGTGTTTAAGGTTTAGCAAGATTAAGTTTTTCGAGAGGTGCGTGTAGCGGTGGCCGTAGCCAGTTTAAAGAACTTAAAGAATTTGAATGACGGCAGAATGCCAAAGAGAAAAAAGAAAGTTAACAGCCCTTGGGGTGGTTTCTTCTTCGTTCTTCCTTCGATCATCGCTATGGCAATTTTTGTCTATGGAATGATTGGCTGGACGGTTCGATATTCGTTTAGTAATCGCACTAGCGCATGGAAAAAAGATATGAGCTTTGCTGGAATGGCTCGATATACCGAGCTCCTGCAAGATCCAGAATTTACTCACGCATTTTCAAACTTATTGAAGTTCACCATCGTTTTCATGATCGGTACTTTAATTTCTGGATTGATTATGGCGCTCTTGCTCGAAAAGGGAATTAGAGGCGAAGGCTTCTTCCGTTCGACTTATTTATACCCGATGGCAATTTCCTTTATCGCAATGGGAACTTCATGGCGCTGGCTCATGGACTCTGCAAAGGGCGATAGAGCGACTGGTTTGAATTTAATTTTTGACCGCATCGGACTTGGTTTCTTAGAGAATACTTGGTACACCTCGATTAAAGGTTCCATGTTTGCAATGGCTCTTCCTGCAATCTGGCAGATGTCTGGTTATGTCATGGCGCTCTTCTTGGCAGGATTTCGGGGAATTCCAGATGACCTTCGTGAAGCTGCTCGCGTCGATGGCGCCTCAGAATTTAAGATTTATCGCCATATTCTCTTCCCACAACTAAGCCCGACTTTCCTTACAATTCTTATTATTTTGGGCCACATCTCGATGAAGGTCTTCGACTTAATTTACGGAATTGCATCAAAGGGTTATGTGACCAAGGTGCTGGCGATTTACATGTGGCAAGTGATCTTTGATTTCCAGAACTATGCGAAGGGAGCTGCCATCGCAATAGTTATCCTGTTGATGATCGCGGTCGTGGTTATTCCTTACCTAATTTATGTAAATAAGACAGAGGAGGCGAAATAAATGAGTTTAGATCTCGCATCCCGCGCAACTCAATCTAAAGATATTTCTCGTAATAAGAAGAAGCTCGGTGGCGTTGGCCAATTCTGGCTGATTTTTCGCTATATCTCACTAAGCATCCTCTTTGTTATTGCAGCGCTTCCGATCTATGTCATGGTGATCAACTCGGTGAAGGGCATCACTGGTGTTAACCAATCTGCTGCATTCTTACCGCCATCAAGTCTTGATTTTGGCGCGTGGGGCCCAACATGGGAGATTTTGCGTGAGCCAATGTTTAGAACTCTTGGCTTCGTACTTCAGTCTTCAATTATCTCGGCAATTATCGGATCAATAAATGGTTTTGTCTTCGCCAAGTGGCGCTTCAAAGGCTCGACGTTTATTTTCACAACATTCTTGTTTGGTATGTTTATTCCATATCAAGCAATCATGATTCCATTAACCCAATTCAACAAGTGGGCCGGAATTGGTGGGACTATTTATGTACTTGTTTTCGCACATGTGATTTATGGAATTCCAATCTGTACCTTGATTTTCCGTAACTATTACCAGGCAATTCCTAATGAACTTATCGAAGCAGCTCGTGTCGATGGCGCAGGAATGGTAAGAATTTTCCGAACCATTATTCTGCCTCTTTCCATACCAGGCTTCGTCGTTGTTCTAATTTGGCAGTTCACATCCGCATGGAATGACTTCCTCTTCGCAATCTTCCTAACTGGCGGCTCACCTAAATTGGCAGTTGCGACAACAGCGCTTAACTTTATTACTGGATCTGGAAATCAGGTTTATTACGGAAACAATATGACAGCATCGCTGATCGTTTCGATTCCAACGCTGCTTGTCTATATGTTCCTTGGACGATACTTCTTGCGCGGCTTATTATCTGGCTCGTTAAAGGGCTAATCAGAGGCAAGTATTAAAGAACGCCATATTTCGCAAAGGCGGCGCTGGGGGACATCCCCTCTTTAACTGCCTTGCGGAATAGGTTTTCGCCAGAATTCTTCTCGATTACTGCTGCTACGACTTGGTCAATCGCTGCTTTAGGCACGATTGTTACACCATCGCTATCGCCAATAATTAAATCACCAGGGTGAATTTTGACCCCATCTATCTGGCATGGAACATTGTGTTCGACAACTTCATATCGACCATTGATATCCACTGGCAAAGTACCGGTTGCAAAAACTTTAAAGCCCATTGCATCTGTCCGAGATAGATCACGCGTCGGACCATCAGTTAGAGCACCAGCCACACCTTTAAAGGCGCACGCGGTGGAGAGTAGTTCGCCCCAAAGAGCGGCAAGACCAGTGCGATTTGTTGGGGTCACATAGACCTGATCTTTACCAACTTCGTCCAGCGCCTTCAATAGGCCAACGTATGGAACTTCGGGAAATGAATTAACTATTTCCAAGCGAACCGGGAAGGCATATCCCATCATAATTCCAGAGCCCGAAATCATTTTGATGTCTTCATTTAGCACCTGGCGGCCATAGCCCAATTTGTCTAGGGAATCTGAAGCAAGCGCTGATGTGAAAATCTTTCGTAGTTCTACTAAGTCGTGACCCATGGTTTTATTCTCCCCAGTGTTTGCTGATTTTTTCCTTCAAGAATTCCGCACTATCAATCATGTTTTGCATGCCATCGACGCCATCTTCAATACTAACCCACCCAGTAAATCCGACGCTCTTTAGGGTTCTGAAAATCGCATCGTAATCATTTAGCCCTTGCCCGATCACGCCATGCTTAAAGAATGATACGTAGCCAGCAGTACCACCTTCGGCTTTACGTAAATCTTCAATACTTCCGCCGGCAAGGTGTCTGTCGCTTGCACCAACTGTCAATACCCGGTGCTTTACTTTTTCCAGGAGTTCCAGCGGTTCTTCACCTGCGGCGATAGCATTTGATGGGTCGAATTGCACGCCAAATCTTGGAGAATCGATACGAGATACCAGATCAACAAAGACATCCATCATCTGAGCAAATTCTGGTTCAGTCCAAAAATCATCCTTGTAGTGATTCTCAATCACTAAAATCATGTCCAACTTTTCAGCCTCAATCAAACATTTTTCAATTGAGTCAACGACATACCCCATGCCCTCTTCACGCGTTATATCTTTGCGGCGTTGGCCAGATAGAACTCGGCAATATTTGGCACCTAGCTCGGCCGACATTCTGATGCTATGTATTTCGTGGTCGACTTCCTTTTGGCGCAGAACTGGATCAGGAATTGTGAAATCAGGGGAGCAGCACATCATTGGAATTACCATGCCAGTGGCTTCGACATACTTGCGAATCTTCGGCCAATTCGCCTCATCCTTAAAATCTGCAAAATTGTTATACATCTCCAGGCCCTCGATGCCCATGGCTTGAGACATATCAATCCACTCGTAAATACTCATCTTATTTGGTTCAACTAAATCGCGAATCCAACCTTTGGGGAATGCTGCAATCTTTGGCTCTGTGCTCACTTATAGTTTCTCCGGATTTCTTCCAATTATGGTGAATTGTTCCAGTTCAACGACTGAACCAGTAAATGGTCTTGATTCATCGCCCAACCAATAAATCGCTGCTTCCGCCATCTGTTCTGGCGTTGTCATCGCACCAAATGGAATGTCAGTACGAGACAAGGTCTTGGGCCAACCAGGTTTCATGCCAGATGCAATCTTGTCACGCTCTTCGCGTTCGGTAAGAACCCAACCCGGATTAATTTGATTGACCCTGATTCCATGAACGCCATTGGCATTGGCCAAATTTCGCGTCATGGTCTGCATGCCACCTTTGCTAATGCTGTATGCAAGAAGCTTGGATTCTCCAGCGTGTGCGTTGATGGAGCCAATATTTAAAATCGCCCCACGGCTTTTCTTTAACTCCTCAAAGGCAGCCTTAATCAAGAATAAGGGCGCAGTTAGATTCACTTGAAGCACTGCACGAAAGTGCTCAATATCTTGCTCAGAAATATTTGTGCCGCCAAATAGGGCTGCGTTGTTTACCAAGCCATCAATCTTTCCAAATGCTTTAAGTGCGCTCTTAACAATGATTTCGGGCGCGCTATCCTCGGCTAAATCTGCAATACAGAGAACAGCGCCCTGGCCCAAGCGAGCTACGGTTGCCTTGCCCTCTTCCTCATTGATCCCATGAACTAGAACTTTGGCACCTTCGCGAATTGCAGCGGTTGCGATGGCAGCGCCAATTCCAGATGTTCCACCAGTGATGATTATTGCTTTATCTTTAAGGCGCATTTCAAGCCGGCTTAATTACAGATTTAATAAATTCGCCGGACTGCATTTTCTTAAATGCAATTTCCCAATCTTCTAGCGGAAAAGTACCACCAAGAACCGGAGTCAAATCTAACTTTCCAGTACCTAGCATTCGCAGTACTCGCTCCCACATCGGCCAGTTATGGCTGAAGGAGCCCTCTAGCCTGACATTTTTCTGCACCAATTGGTCGAGAGAAAAATTAACTGGTTGTGGTCCCCAACCCACTTTTGAAATCCAACCGTTTGGTCGAATTACATCGAGGGCAATTTTGAGCGTGGCCGAAACTCCAGCGGCATCAACCACGCCATCCGCACCTAGGCCATCGACCGCCTTAGCCCAATCGGTTACATCGCCAATAACAACTTCGCAACCATATTTCTTCGCAACGTCTAACCGCGCCTTATCGCGCTCTAGGCCAACGATTGCAACTTCAGCACCAGCAAGTTTTGCCATGGCCGCCGATAAAATTCCAATCGGGCCAGGCCCCAAAATAACGACTCGATCACCGGGGCGAATATGCCCCGGAGCAATTGTTGCGGAATATGCAACAGAGCACGGCTCAGTCATCGAGGCATGGTCAAAAGAAACGCTATCTGGGATTGTATGAAGCAATCTTGAGGCAACTTTTACATACTTAGTCATTGCGCCATTTACGCCATAACCAAAACCTTTGCGACTTGGATCCAAGTTATATAGCCCCTGACGAGACATTGCACCGGACATATCCACAACGGCAGCAGTCTCACTTACGATCCGATCACCATCTTGCCATTTTCCGCCTGCCACAACGCTCTTTCCCAGTTCGACAACGCGCCCAGCAAATTCGTGTCCAAGGACAACAGGGTAATTAACGGGCCAAGAGTTTGTGCCCTCCCATTGATGTAAGTCTGAGCCGCAGACACTAGCTGCCTCGACTTGAACAATTACATCTTCATCGCCACAGCTTGGCCGGGGAACTTCGCGCACTTCTACGCTGTGAGGTTCGGATGAAAAATTAACTACTGCAGCGGAATTCAATTATTTTTCCCCTTTAACTTTTACATCGCCAAAACCATGAACCGCTTCACATATTTTGCGCAAAACTTCTTCAACATCACCAGCACCTTGGCTAAAAGAGTCAGCATCAATTGCGAGCGGAGCACCAATTACGACTAGCGGAGCGCCATATGAAGGACAAGCAATCGCTTGTTCGAGAGATAACCCACCGACGGCTTGCACTGGAACACTCACTGCATCGACAACTTCACGTAATTGATCAAGGGGATTTGGCCAGGGTTTGCCGGAAGCTGCAATTCCTCGGCGCTCGTCATATCCGATGTGATGAATCACCATGTCACAACCAAGTTCCTCTAATTCTCGCGCTCCGGCGACCATATCTGGACAGCCTAAGTTGTCGCCCATAACGCTCACGCCATAATCTCGCCCAGCCTGAACAACACATTTAATTGTTTCTGGGTGTGATCTAGCCATAACAACAACATGCGTTGCGCCAGCTTTAGCCATCATTTCGGCTTCAAGGTAACCGCCATCCATCGTTTTTAAATCAGCAATGATTGGATGATTTGGGAATTCTTTTCGAAGTGCTCTAACGCCATGCAGGCCCTCGGCCAAAATAAAAGGTGTTCCTGCTTCTAGCCAATCAACGCCGGCTCGAACTGCAGTGTGTGCCATTTCCATTGCTTCTTTGATATCGGTTAGATCTAGTGATACTTGAACGATTGGTTTCATGTTCGAAGTTTAGTTGAAAACGAGAAAATTAGCCCCTTCCCTAAATGAAGGTTTCTTGGTTAGATTGTCACAAGATGTTGAGAGATTTGGGAAGTTTCGCCGACTTAGAAAAAGTGCTCGACTTTTCTCCACCACAGCTTCCAAATATTGATATGGCCGGCTTATTTACGATATTTGGCCGATTGCCAAAATTTCCAGATGATTTTCAGATTATTCGGGGCAAGAGTTGGGCTCATGATGGCGTGCAAATTACCGAGCTAAGTTGGTCAACTGGTTTTGGGCCAAGAACCCAGGCACTTTTATTGCTACCAGAAAATGCGACGACACCACTTCCTGGGGCACTCTTCCTCCACAGCCATGATGATGTCAAAGAGTTCGGGAAAGAGAAATTGGTAGACGGAGCTGGGAAACTGCCGGAAAGCCTCTCTTGGGTAAAGCGAGAGCATTACGGCAATCGCTCAGCAGCGAACGAACTTGCAAAGCGGGGTTTTGCTGTCCTGGTCTTTGATTGTTTCATGTGGGGATCGCGCAGATTTACTCTAGAAAATATGCCCGCCCGTTTGAAAGAACTTTTCGGTAAACAAGATTACGAGCTCTTAGCTATTGCGCATGAATCCGTAGTGTTGGCTAAATATTTAAGTTTATTTGGTGCCACTCTTGCGGGCTTAGTAAATTTTGATGATCGCATCGCCTTTGAAATTGCGAAAACTTTGCCTGAAATTTCAGATTCAATTTCAACGATAGGCCTTTCCGGTGGCGGAGCTCGCGCCATATACCTTCACGCAACCCAGCCGGAATTAAAGACAGTTGTTTCTATTGGTGCCATGGCAACCTATAGGTCGATGCTCCCAGAACACATTTCGCCACATTCTTGGCTCATTTTTCCGCATGGTTTAGCTGCGAAAAGTGATTGGCCGGCTCTTTGTCTTATAAACAAGGCAACGCCTCTTTATGTTCAATTCTGTGGAAATGATCAATTATTTACCAAAGCGGGCATGGCTGAAGCAGATGCCATACTTCAAAGCGCCTTTGAGAGCGGTGGCGGCCAATATCGATCTGGTACTTATCCGGTCCGCCATTCATTCACTGTTGAAATGCAGGAAGATGCATTTGATTGGCTGGTAGAAAATGCCTAACGCATATGCCGATCGCTATCTAGGGGCGAGTGAAAACTTGGAACTTGCACGGCAAATTTTTGGCGAGATGAATAAATATCCAATTATCTCACCTCATGGCCACGTAGCAGCCTCAATGATTCTGGAGAATAAAAATTTTAGCGACCCCGTCGCTCTTTTGCTCACTCCAGATCATTACATACTTCGCATGTTGTACAGCCAAGGCGTCTCTTATGAAAAATTGGCGATGAACTCTCCGGAAGATAATTTCAAATTATTGGCGGAAAATTGGCGGCTATTTCGGTCAACGCCTTCACGCATCTGGTTTCACGAGATCTTGGCAACGCTATTTGATGTGAGCGAAATATTGGCGCCGGAAAATGCCATGAAAATCTACGATCAAATAGCTGCAAAATTACAGAGCCCTGAATATAAGCCGCAAGCCTTATTTAAGAGATTTAATATCGAACTTCTGGCTACTACCGATTCCACGGCAGATTCATTGTCCTCACATATTGAATTAGCCAAGATTGATCTTGGCGGAAGGGTGATTCCAACTTTTAGGCCAGATGACGTTAGCGATCCAGACCGTCCCGATTGGAAAGCGAGTTTAGAAAAACTGGGCGAGGTATATGGAATTGAAATTGATTCATTCGCTCGCCTTCTTGAAGCACTTAGAAAAGCCCGAGCGCATTTTAAAGATTGTGGGGCAACGGCCACGGATCATGGAACTTTTAGCGCACGAACTTTAAATCTTATTGATAGTCAGTGCGACTCTCTTTTTCGCAAAGTGATTTCTGACGGTGCCACGGCATTGGAGAAAGATGATTTCAGAGCCGTGATGCTTTTTAGCCATGCGCTAATGGCTGCCGATGATGGCTTAGTCATGCAATTACACCCAGGTTCACTTCGCAATTATGATGCCAATATTTTGGCGAAATTTGGTGGGGACAAGGGCTTTGATATCCCAGTAGCGACAACTTATACGGAGGAGCTACAGCCCTTATTAAATGCGGTGGGAAGTCACCCTAATTTTCGTATGGTTATCTTTACCTTGGATGAATCCACCTACTCCAGGGAGCTTGCGCCACTTGCGGGGGCTTATCCATCGATCCGACTTGGACCACCTTGGTGGTTTAACGATTCGCTAAATGGTCTCGAGCGTTGGCGAGATGCAATTACCGAAACTGCCGGTTATTACAACACGGTCGGCTTCATTGATGACACCCGCGCCTTTGCCTCAATACCGGTACGACATGGTGTGGCCCGGCGATTTGATGCAGGTTATCTGGCCCGCGAAGTTTCGCGCCAACGAATAACAGAGAGTGAAGCGATGGAGCTTGCTGGAGATTTGGCATATAACCTTTCTAAAGAATTCTTTAATCTCTGATGGCGAACTCGATTGAGTTTCTGCATCTAGGTTTGGGTGCATTTCATCGCGCTCACCAAGCTGTATTTATCAAGAACAATATTGCGAGCGTATCAATGCGAAAACCAGATGTTGCTGATGCGTTACGAGCAAGCGGGAATAAGTATGAAGTAGTTTCAAGGGATGCCGGCGGTGAGAGCGCAATTCTTATCGACTCAATCAAGGAGGCACTTTATTATCCGCGGGATATCGCAAGAATTACTGAAATTGTTCAAGCCCCAGAATTACAGGCTATAACTCTTACGGTAACGGAGAAGGCCTATCGAAATGATGGGGTTGACGGTGTTCCTGCCAGAATGGCCTATTTGCTGGGAGAGAGATTTAAAATAGGCGGCAGTTCAATCGCGATAATTTCATGTGACAATGTTCCAAGCAATAGTAAGTTTTTGCGCAGCCTAGTTCTTGAAGTTATCAGTGCTTCTGGCAATACAGAGCTCTTAACATGGGTCACCAACGAGATTCGTTTTCCAAATTCGATGATTGATCGCATCGTCCCAGCAATGACAAGTGATGCAATTATGACCGAGCCATTTAACCAATGGGTAATTGAAAATGATCCCATTGAGAAATTATTTGTGGACTCGAGTGTGCAATTTGTACCAGACGTAAAACCATTTGAGTTAGCAAAAATTAGGTTATTTAATGGTGTGCACTCGACCCTGGCATATATTGGCGAGATAGTCGGAATTGAATTTGTGGCAAATGCAGTAACTCAACCAGTTGTAGCTGCCTATATAAAAGCCATGCAGGAGAATGAAATCGTGCATTCAATTCAGGAAAACGGCGGAATTGATTTGAGAGATTATGCGGCGACTATTCGACAAAGAATTTCCAATCCAACCCTGAAGCATCGGGCACATCAGATTGCGATGGATGGTTCGCAGAAAATGCAACAACGAATTTTTGATGTGCTAAACGACTTAGCCGAGCAGGACAGAGACTCCCCACTTCTCGTTGCTTCAGTTGCTATCTGGCTGCATTTTCTAGCAGTCAATAATGAAGTGGATGATCCACTTGCTGATATTTTGACTCCACTTGCTAAGTTACCGAGCGCCATTGATGCCGTAAGTGGCTGTCTAACGCTGGCAGAATTTAGCCGAAAATTGAGCCCAGGGTATTTCGGCGATGTCGCAGCTGATTTAGAAACAATTCGCAATACTTCCGTTATGGAACTACTTGAAGCTAAAATATCGGCCTTATGAAAGCCTTTGTCGTAACAGGGCCCCAAATATTCGAATTGCAAGAGGTGGCCTCGCCAGTTGCAGGTACTGGAGAAGTTGTTGTTGAAGTAAATCGGGTTGGCGTATGCGGAACGGATGTCGAATTTTTTAATGGCACTATGCCATATCTTCATGATGGCCAAGCGAAATATCCAATGCGTATTGGCCATGAGTGGACAGGAAGAGTTATTCAAGTAGGTGAGGGTGTCGACTCGAAATTGATCGACCGCAGATTTATCGGCGATGTGATGCTTGGGTGTGGCACTTGCAAACGTTGTCAGAGCGGGCGCCAACATACTTGCGCTACCCGCTTTGAGGTAGGGATCCGAAATGGTTGGAGCGGAGCGCTAGCCGAACAACTTGTAGTACCTGCGCGTTTTTTACATGAAATTCCAGATTCATTTGATGACACGATCGGCGCACTTGTGGAACCTGGCGCAAATGCTTGGCGAGTTGCTGATGCGGCCCAGGCGCAACCGGGCAAAAATATTTTAATTTGGGGGACTGGCACAATTGGGCTTCTGACTGCGCAATTTTGCCTGGCCATGGGGGCGAATGTGCACATGGTTGGTAAAGACCCAGTCACTATAAAACTGGCGTTAGAAATTGGCGTTGCATCTGCTGGCGAGAGCGTGATCGAAATCGCGGGTGGGTATGACGCAGTAATCGATGCGACTTTTGATAACAAAGTGCCGAGTAAGTTGGTCGATTTAGTCGAACCGGGCGGTCGAGTCGTATTGATAGGGGTGGATAACAACCCCGCTCTTCTAGATTCGCGCACGTTAGTATTTAAGGATTTAACTGTTCTTGGAATTCTCTCGGGCTCACCCGGCCTTGCTCATTCGATTGAATTTATCAAGAGCGGACGAATTGATCCACGAATTATCGTTGGGGCAACCGTTGGTCTGGGTGAAGTTGGTAAAGTCTTTCTGGGGACGCGTCCAGTAGGTGCTGGGCCCGGACCAAAAATTCTGGTCGATCCTAAGAAGTTTTAATAAGGCGTTGGTAATCAATTCCAATTAATTGACAAGGCCGCGTAGTGACACTGGCAAGCGCATCTTCTTTAGAAATTCCAATTCGCGCCATAATTTCAAGTGATTCTTCCAAGGTCCCGATGCCACCGGCTAAGGTTCCATCGCTGCGCCGAGCTTGACCATTCTCAATAGTTATCTCCATGCCGCCGAATGGATAGGTACCAGCGCCCAGGCCAGCTGCGGCAATCGGATCATTAGTGACAATAAATCGTTCGCTAACATTGGAAAGAGTTCTTTTTACTAAGTCATTAGGCAGATGCACTTCATCAATAATTATTTGAATAAGAATCCCATCTCGTTCAATTGCGACTTGAGCCAGGCCATCTAGAGGCGGCTTGGCCATTGCATTAAATAGGTGAGTCACAGTCTTGGCTCCAGCATCGAAACCGGCAATTGCCTGCGCCCGAGTGGCATTGGTATGGCCAAGTGAAACGACGATGTCGATACTTGTTAAATATTGAATCAATTCTAGGGCGCCAGGAAGTTCAGGAGCAATTGTTACTATCTTAATTAACCCGGCCTCTAACAGGGACTTCAAATGGCTTAAATCAGGAGTACGAATATGCTCTATTGGATGTACGCCGCACTTTTCTTTTGAGATAAAGGGACCTTCTAGGTGGATGCCTAGGATTACCGCCTCGCCCGGAAGCGGATCGGCACGTACTTCTTCGATCAATTTAATAGCACGAAGGGCATCGCCAAGGGCAGAGGTAATGATGGTCGGCAAATAGCCGACCACGCCATTTCGATAAAGAGAGTTAGACACCCTACGCACTTCGCTCGCATCTCTAGCGGTAAGCAAGTCAATACCACCGTGGCCATTTACTTGTAGGTCAATATATTTTGGCTTCATTGCGCCACATACGTTCGAATTAGGGGAGCATAAATTCCAGGCACCTCTAGCTTTGCCAGGATTCCGGCTCCATCTAGTGAACTCCTATTGGTAACATGAATCTTGAGACCATGGATCAAAAGTCTTTCTTCCACTAATTTAGTAAGTAAATTGTCTGGAGCGAGAACGCCGCCAATCAGGGCAACCTGAAAATCAGGTCCACCTTTGCACTGCAGTTTTGCGGTTGTAGCGATCAAGACTATTTCATCAGCAGCAGCTTCGAGGATTGCATAGGCAGCTTGATTTCCCGAATGCGCTAACTGACTTACCTCTTTTGCAAATGCTGCGATTGCATGAACTGGCCGATCTAGTTGATGAATTGTGTGTGCCAATTGATATGGCTGCGAATTAAAATACTTACCGGCAACTTCCAGTAATTGTTTATCACCGCCACGGCCATCGCGAGCACGGAGCGCTGAATTTATCCCCATCTTTCCAATCCAGTAACCACTGGCCTCATCTCCCAATAAAAAGCCATCGCCGGCAAGGGAATGCACCATAGTTTGATTCATTCCGACAGCTAAAGCAGTTATTCCAGTCCCTGCCGCGATCACAACGCCATCTTTTTCGATTGCAGCGGCGCAAGCACTGACTGAATCGCTGCATATCCACAATTCTTGAATCCGAGATTTAGCAAATACCGACTCGCTAATCTGGCCATACTGTTCATTATTTGCAGGCAGGGTAGCCACCGCCAGTATTGCCCGATCAATAGGACCTCCTACCTCACCAGCAAAATTAATTATCAGGTTTGCTAAGTAGCCCACTAAAGGCAATTCGCCGGGAGTGAAGCCGGCAAACTCTCGGCTTAAAGTATTGCCATCAGCGCTCTCTGACTTGGCCCGAATCCCAGAACCACCACCATCGAAAAATATGAGGTTTCGTTTTGTTGCGCTCATTAGCGAGTCAGAGTTACCTTGCTTAGTCCTTCGGGACTATCAGGGTCCAAGCCATTCTTACGTGCAAATTCCAAAGCAAAAGTTTGTAGCAATATCGAATCTATGACACTTGCATAAATTTCATTCTTGCAAATTGCGCCAGAGAGAATATTTTCACCCGGTATCGCAAGTTCGCCAGAGCCAAACCAGAATATTTTAGGTTCACTTTTTCGAATCTTTGCCAGATCATCTTTTAGGGAATCAAGTGGCATGCCATTTGGCACCATAATGAAAACTTGTGTCTTATTTGTCAGCGCAGAAATCGGGCCGTGCATGTAATCAGCGATTGAGAGCCCCTGAACCGAAATCTTGCTCGTTTCTTGAATCTTAAGCGCAGTCTCTCTGGCGTTGGGGTAGGAAAACCCTCGCCCTAAAACTACGATTTCATTTTCTCTTTCACATAGATTTACCGCTAAGAGAACGTTACCTCTTCTGGCTAGCAATTCTTTACTTGCCTCTACTATCGATTTAAAATCCGCAAAATTTGACGTCCAAGCATTTACGAGTAGCAAAGCCCCAAACAACTGAGCTGCATAAGTCTTGGTCGCCGCGACAGCAAGTTCTCTGCCTGCCATTAGATCTATGTGATGGTGAGCCAGGCGAGCCAAGGGAGAGGCGCCATCATTTGTCATTGAAATGATTACTGCTCCTGCCAACTTTGCGGCAGTTGCATACTCAAGCAAATCCGTTGATTGGCCACTCTGGCTTATCGCAACTACTAAAGTATTTTTAAAGCGTAATTCTGTGTGATAAATCGTGACGGAGGAAGGTGAAGTAAGTCCTACGGGTAGTCCTAGTTGAGTCTCAATCAAATATTTCAGAAAATGCGCTGCATTATCAGAGGTTCCTCGGGCTAGAATTAAAACTGACTTAATTTCACTGTCTTTGAGCAAGTTAGCGACATCACCAAATTGTTTACTGGCTTCAGATAATCTGCTCAAAACCTCAGGAATCGCGGATATCTCTGATTCCATTATTGTTCCGATTTGATTCACGTCCTATTTTGGCATGAAAGTTAGGACTTTCCTAGCGGAAGGGATGTGAAATTGGTAGCGTGGGCATGTGCCAACCGGAAAAATTGATTTAGCGACCAGTGAAATCTCGGTATTTCACAAAGGAATGCCAATTTCGGCTCACGGGAAAAGCGTCAAAGATTTTTTGGCGACTAATGTGAATTTATTTAGCGCCGGATTTCAATTTCCGATTATGGTGCTCCGTGAGAGCGCACTAGAACACAACATAACCAGGATGGCCAATTACTGTAAATCCCTCGGATTTGAATTAGCGCCACATGTTAAGACACCTATGGCGCCTCAGATAGCCGCACGCCAAATCGCAGCTGGAGCGTGGGGTCTTACCGTTGCAAACTTTAATCAGGCAAATATTATGTTCGAGTTTGGCTTTAAACGGCTGATAATTGCAAATGAAGTAATGGAGCCGACTTCGATTGCCGAAATTGCAAAGATAAATGGAGCTGGAACTGGAGAGATTCTTTTCTATCTAGATTCTAAAGCTGGGCTAAAGATTGCCCAAGAAGCTATCGCAGGAATATCTGGGGCCAAATTGCCAGTCTTGATGGAAATTGGAGCCAGTGGCGGGCGTGCAGGTATTAGGGATTTGGTTGTTCTCGAAGAGTTGATAACTGAAATTACCAAGGATGAGCGTTTTTATATCCGCGGAGTTGCAGGATTTGAAGGAGCAGTACCGGGAGGCGATCGAGTCAGTGGCGGCATTGAAAAGCTGCGAATTTTTCTAGGTCAGATCGTTGAAGCGGCAAGGATCGTAGAACCTGTAATTCGTGGCGAAAGAATAATTATTTCTGCCGGCGGAAGTTCTTATTTTGATTATGTTGCTGAAGAACTTGCAAAATACGAAGGCGATGCTCTGCGAATTTTGCGAAGTGGCGGATATGTTAGCCACGATCATATTCACTACGAAGATTTGTACCCATTTATGGATGCCCCAGATAGCGAGCGTTTCCAGCCTGCGCTGCAACTCTGGTCTCGAGTCTTGAGTGTTCCTGAACCCGAGCTTGCGATATTGAACTTCGGAAAGCGCGATGCCGGAAATGATCTGGACGAGCCGCTCCCAATCCTCAAGTTGGTGGGCAAGGTCCAGCCATTTAAGGCCGAGATTGCAGCGCTAAATGATCAACATGCCTTCATGAAAATCGCACCCAATACTGTTCTTGTAGGAGATCTCATTGGTTGTGGTATTTCACATCCATGCACCAACTTCGACAAATGGCGTATCTTGCCATTGGTAAATGATGATTACGATGTAATAGATTTGATCCATACCTTCTTTTAGCAGAGTTCGTTAACACAAACAGAAAGGTCATAATGACTATCAAGCACGTAACAGCAAAGGGCGCACCAGCACCAGGCGGATCTTATTCTCATGGCGTTATTGCGAATGGATTTCTCTATACCTGTGGCATGGGTCCAGTCGATCCCGCCACTGGAAAAATAGTTGAAGGCGGAGTCGGTCCCCAAACTCGCCAAACTCTAATTAACCTAAAGGCAATCCTTGATGAAGTAGGCGCTGATTTTAGCCAAGTCGTTAAGACAACAGCACATCTACAAAATGTAGTTGCTGATTTTGCCGAATACGACAAGGCGTATTGTGAATTTTTATCTGCGCCATTCCCAGTTCGTACAACTGTCGGATCTGATTTAATAAGTATTCTCGTTGAGATTGATTTTGTGGTGGCACTTTAAAATGACCTATCAATTTGCAGCAGAGCTAGCAGGGCGCACAATCGTCATAACTGGCGGTGGTCGCAGTATTGGTCGTGAGATGGCTACTGCAGCTGCTGCTGCAAAGATGAAGATCGCGATTCTAGAGATCAACAAGGCCAATTTAGATGAGACCGTAAACTCACTTCGAGCCAACGGCGCCGATATAACTGGCTACCAGGTTGATCTTCAAGTTGAAGATCAGATTGTTAACACAATCAAGGAGATTGAGCGAGACTTTGGAAAGATTGAAGTCTTTGTCAATAATGCCGCCTTCCATGACTCTGCAGATCTAATTGCGAGTTCACTTGAAATGTGGAATAAGACTTTAGATATAAATATCACGGCGCCATTTCTCTGCATTAGGGCGATACTTCCGGGAATGATTGAGCGTAAATTTGGTGCAATCATTAACATCGGAACTGTAAATTCAAAGATGATGATTGGAAGTGATTCATACACTGCATCAAAGGCCGCTCTGCATGCACTTACTCGCACAGTTGCAGTCAGATATGGCGGGCACGGAATTCGTTGTAACACGATTGTTCCGGGAACAATTGCTACTGAGGTCTGGCAAGAACGGATCGATCGAAATCCAAGTGTCTTTGAAAATCTTAAGAGTTGGTATCCGATGGGCCGCGTCGGCAAGCCATCAGATATTGCAGCAGCGGTTCTCTATCTTGCATCAGATCAGGCGCCATGGATGACTGGAACTGAATTCGTAGTCGACGGTGGATTATTAGCGGGCTTTGCTCCGATGTATCCAGTTGTAGAAGGCACTGATTAAAGTTGGAGGATAATACTTTTACAGTTCGTGGGGCCAGCGTTATTGATGGATCAGGAAAAGCTGGCACCAGAGAAGATGTACTAGTAGTTGAAGGAAGAATTGCTGAAGTTGGGCGAATTATCAAAGGTAATGAGCGTGGCAAGATTGTTGATGCGACGGATTTAACTCTTAGTCCAGGCTTTATCGATATGCATGCGCATTCAGACTTGGCCGTGATCTCTGACCCCGAACATTTAGCAAAGGTAACTCAAGGCGTAACGCTAGAAGTTGTAGGCCAAGATGGCCTGAGCTATGTACCTTCGGATGAATCAACTCTTGCCGTACTGCGCGATCAACTATTTGGCTGGAATGGTGATCCGTCGGGAATCGATTGGAAATTTAGATCAGTAAAAGATTATTTAGAAATTGTTGACAGAGGTGCGGCGGTAAATGTCGCCTATCTAATCCCGCACGGAAATGTCAGAATGCTCGCTTGTGGCAATGAACCGGGAAGTGCCAGCCCAGAGCAACTCAAACATCAAATTGCTCTAGTAGATGAGTCAATGCGCCAAGGCGCCGTCGGGATGTCTGCTGGGCTCACTTATGTACCTGCTATGTATGCAAGTGATAGCGAAATCTCACAACTTGCTGCCGTTGTTGCCAGGTACGGTGGATTTTATGCTCCTCATCACCGCAACTATGGCGCACAGTTCCTGGACGCAGTGGATGAATGTATTGAAATTTCCAGATCTTCAAACTGTGCCTTGCACCTAACACACTGCCATATGAGTGCACCAGTTTTTCAGGATAAAACCGATCTGCTCTTTGAGAAATTAGCAAAGGCCGAGAGCGATAATTTAGATGTAACCCTAGATTCCTACCCATATCTTGCAGGATCAACCTACTTACACGCTCTACTTCCTTCATGGTGCCAAGCTGGCAGCAAAGAGGCAACGCGCGCCCGAATCAGTGACCCCCAAAGTCGGTTGAAAATTATTAATAATTTAAATGTTTCAGGATCTGACGGCAATCAAGGTGGCGTGGTGAATTGGCCAAGCATTGTTATAGCTGGTGTTACTCAGCCACAAAATGAGAAATATGTCGGTGAAAAATTAATTGAGCTTGCGGCAGCGGAAGAAATGGAGCCCGCTGAGTTTTATCTTGATTTAATAATGGCAGAGGATTTTAAAGTTTCTTGTATTTTACATTCTGGCTATGAGCCTAATGTTCGTGCGATTATGAAGCACCCTAAACATATGGTTGGAACAGATGGCATCCTCGCGGGCAATAGGCCACATCCTCGGGCTTACGGAACTTTCGCACGCTATCTTGGCGTTTATGCCCGGCAGGAGGCGGTACTTACTATGGAGGGGGCAATTAACCGCATGACTGGAAGGCCAGCAGCTCGCCTCTCTCTCAAAGATAGGGGATTAATTCGCCCAGGATTTTTTGCGGATTTAACTTTATTCGATGCGACAACTGTCAAGGATCTAGCAACCTATGAAACTCCTAGAGTTGCCGCCGCAGGATTTGAAAATGTTTGGATTGCTGGAATTAAAACACTGAGTGGCGGTAAACGTACTAGTGATCTTCCGGGTCGGGCAATTCGTTCTAATTAAGTTAGTGCTTTAAAGCAGCGGCCACCCATTGCAAATCACGGGGTCGCCAGGTATCTAACAAATAGAAATCAATAGCGCCAACTCCAGATTCTTTCATTGCGGCGACTTTTGCCAAGAGAGATTTTGCATCGTTATTATCTGGAAATGTAGGCCGTAAAATTGCAAAGACCTCACAAGTTAATTTTTTCTTGTAGTGACCAATTATTGCAGCACTGTCGCCAGCTGTCTTACGATAAACCAGAGGCTGGAAGGCACTAACGCTTTTTGAAATTAGATCTGGGTCGATGCCAATTAACCAGCTTAGATCAAGGGGAGTTTTTGAGTCTAGGTCGAGTAAGGTTGATTGATCGACATAATTTATTCCAACCCCATGCTCTGAAGCGGTCTGAAATATTTCATTGTACAAGTTTGCAAGATTTTGCTCTCGGGCCGACAGGTAGTCAAGGACTTGAATACCCAATATCTCTGCAAGAAAATCTTTGCTAACGGTGTTATCAAGCCAAGGATCACTTTCAGTTAAAACTGGTTGTAGAGCGGCAACTACCTTTGTTTGTAGAGCCAAAGCGTCCCCCCCATTTTGACTAAAATTCGTAATACATGGCTGGCAGAAGCAAAGGGAGAGCAAGAATTCAGAGGTCGAACTTAACTCCATAAAAAATCGCTCGTGATGCTCGCCGTGACGGGCCCCATGCCAGTGCAAAGATTCCATTGCGATGGAGTTGACCCCGCGAGAGCAAAGATCAGTGACTAAACCAAGGGCATAGTTGCGAAATCGGGGATTGGCTGGACAAAGTTCGGAAAGGAAATTATTCCCCAATGCATTAGTTACGGTGGCTGAAGGTTCACCCTTACCAAGAGCGGAATTGTGCGCAAAGACAGCCCAAGCATCAACTGACATTTCCCTGCTCGTTGCTGCGGCAATAACACTCTCCACCATAGAGTTGTCTGCGAGGTGATCAGAGGGTCCAGGCAGCAATGAATTCTTCGGATAATTACTTAGATCGGGCGAGTAATAATGGAAGCCATCATTTAGATACTCAAGCTGGGCGCCCTGTCGAAGAAGAAAGTCGCGCGAAGCATGGTAATTAAAGGCCAGATTTACACCGGTAAAACCAGCTTCAGCGAGTTCAGCCAATACTTCCGCAGGTTGCTGGCGAAAGAAAGTGAATGGAAGGGCAAATGCGTGAGCGCGCATTCTAAATTTACTTAACGCTGCCTGCGGTTAATCCGCCAACTAAGTATTTTTCAATACTTATGAAGAGAATTACAACCGGAATAATTGCAATTGCTGTAGTCGCAAATAAATACTCCCAAGCCACGTCATATTGCCCAACGAAGGTAGTAATTCCGGTAGAGATTGGTTGCCGTTGTGGCGAGCTCATGATGGTAAGAGCAACAGTAAATTCGTTCCAAGTCGAGACAAAGGTGAAAATTACAGCTGTAACCAACCCAGGCAAAGTTATCGGCAGAACAATTCGGCGCAGAGCGGAGAATTTTGTGCAGCCATCAACCATTGCCGCTTCCTCGATTTCAACAGGAACGCTGGAAAAAAATCCAGAGAGCAACCAAACAGCGAATGCCAAGTTAAAACCGGCATTAACGATAATTAGAGCTGGCCAAGTATCTAGCCCACCAAAGAATTTAACTTCACGAAAAATTCCAATAATCAGCGCCGTTGGTGAAAACATTTGGGTTGCAAGGACCAGAAGTAAGAAGGCTGCGCGACCCTTAAAACGGTGACGTGCTACGTAATAAGCTGCTGGAACTGAAACTAGTAGAACCAGGGCAGTTGCACATATTGATACGACGATACTTGCCCGCAAGAAGTTTCCGATTGGAGCTTTTGACCAGACATCTAAGTAATTATCAAATTGCCAAGAGACGGGAAGTCTCTTGGTTGGACTGCTGTAGAGCTCGCCATGGGGTTTGAGCGAAGTCAGAAGCATAATAATGTACGGATAAATGAAGAAGAGCCCGATCATGTAGGCGCTGATCATCGTTGCGGCCTTCTTGGGAGTGAAGACAAACTTCTCTCGCATTAGTTTTTTTCTTGTTAGAGTCCTCATGCTTGATCCCTCGTAGCTTTTGTAACTCGCAGATAAATCAAAACAATCGCCATAATAAAGGCAAAGTTAATTACGCCAAGCGCAGTAGAAGGTCCCATGTTGTACTCCACAAAAGCCATTTTGTAAGCAAAGGTAATAGTCGTATCAGTGTTGTATCCGGGCCCACCTCGCGTCAGCGCCCAAATAATTGGGAACGAATTAAAAACATTAATTAAGTTGATAATCGTTGCAATAAGCAATGCATTGCGCAGAAGAGGAAATTTAATTCCGCGATAGATCTGCCATGGGCCAGCACCATCGACTTGGGCGGCCTCAACGATATCGTTGGGGATTGATTGCAATCCAGCCAAAATAACAAATGTAGTGAATGGAATAGAAACAAAGACAGCGACCCAAATCAAAACATACATTGAGTACCTTGGATCGCGTAGCCAATCCACTGGTTGATCTTGAAGCCCCAGCTGTTGCAAAGTTAAGTTAAATTCCCCGGAAGTAAGTTCAAGTATCCATTTCCAAATGATTGAAGTCATGACAACCGATGCAGCCCAGGGAACGATCATCGCCCAGCGAACAAATTTGCGGCCTGGGAATGACTGATTTATTAGCTGTGCAAGTGGCAATGAGAGAAGGACGGTTAAGAGAACAACGGAGAAAACCCAAAAAATGGTGCGAATCGCAACTGTTCTAAGATCCGGATTTTCGAATAGCTTTCTGAAGTTTTCTAGTCCATTAAAACCATCGAGTGTGCCTGCTGAGGAAATTTCTGTCATAGAAATTTTTATCAATTCAATGGCTGGCCAAACTACGACAAATAAAATTAATGCGATTGCCGGACCAATCCACGGCAGTGCATTCAAAATTGAATTTGCAGGGCGACGTTTCTTTACTTTTCGCACTACCAAATCTGTTGCGTTCACCCTAAGTGCTCCTTAAAGATTCGTTCTCGTTACTCTACTTAATAAATAGGGCCTTGGCGGTTTTTATTCCGACCAAGACCCTAATTTATTGCTTATTTTAGATATTCAGTTGCACTTACTAGTTACTTGGTACCCGCTGCAACTGCAACCTTTTGGATCTTAGCTAGGGCTGCTTTTGGATTACCGATTACGCCAGTTCCTAGTTGAGTTTGTAGAGCACCAGCAACCTTTGGCCAAGCGGCTAGGTCTCCTGGATAGAAGATAGCATTTGGAAGTTGCTCGATGAATGGAAGCAATGAAGAGTCCACAGAACTTGATGCTGATTTAGTTGCTGGGATAAATCCACCAGCAGCCTTTAGGAATCCAGCATAGTTTGAAGGTGAGAACAGGAAGTTCATCCACGCCTTAACTGCCGCTTCGTTTCCTGGCTTCTTGAATGCCATGAAGTAGTCCTGAACGCCAAGAGTGATTGACTTTCCGGTCTTTGAGTGTGGGAATGGAGCGATGCCATAATCGACCTTGCTCTTGTAATCCTTAAGTGTTGATGGGAAGAACACAGAAGCATTGATCATCGCAACTTTGCCTTGGCTAAATAGCTTGAAAGCATCGGTACGGTTTGTTGATGCTGGGCTTGGCTGTGTAAGTCCGGCCTTCACCAAAGACGTCAAGTATTTCATTGTCTTGACGTTTGCCTTTGAGTCGATAACCCATTTTTGTGAAGCGTTATCGAAGTAGCGACCATTGTTGCCACCTGTCCAGATTGCGAATTCTGCTTGAGCTTCTTCAGAGCCAAGTGGAAGTGCGATTGGATAAACAGATGGGTACTTTGCCTTGATCTTTTTTGCAGCTTTTTTAACTTGAGCCCATGTTGAAGGAACCTTGTTCACACCAGATGTGTAAAGAAGTTTCTTGTTGTAGAAGAACATGCGAGCTGAGGCTAAGTCAGGAACGGCATATGCAGTTCCGTTGTACTTTGAGTTGTTGATGAAAGCTGGAACAAAGTCAGCAAGTGTTGCTGCATCGAAGATATCAGTTGCCTTGTATAGAAGATCTGCAGCTGCATAGTCTGAGAAAGTGTTTAGGTTCATGATGTCTGGTGTTGAGTCAGTTGCGACCAAAGTACGGCCCTTAACGAGAATGTCATCCCATGAAAGGTTTGTGTGCTCTACCTTGATATCAGGATTTGCTGCCATAAAACGAGCATTCAAGTCTTCGTAGTATGCAGGCATTGCATCGGTGTAGTTAGGTGTGATGATTTTGATTGTTACACCAGCAGCATGAGCCGGAATTACGGCCAAGACTGTTGCTGAAAGTGAAACCGCTGCGATCGCGCTTAGGCGACGTAGACCGATCTTCTTCATATATATGTCTCCTTACTCAAGATAAATCTCGAGTTGTAGTAGGGGGTTAGGTGAATCGAACAGGACAAACCCACTCTTTTCAGTAGTGCTAGCCCACCATGTAAGCCTCTCGAAATCAAGCAGGAGTAGGTAACAAATTGGTAACAAATTCTCACGACACAAGCATAATTAGCCATATGAGTAATGCAGAGGATAGAGAAGAAATTCGCCAAATTGCAAGGGATTTTTTCGAGCAAATTTGGAATCAAGGTGATCCGAATGCAATCGATAAATTTATCTCTCCAAATACGATAGGAAATGATCCTCAATTTGGAACTGGTCGTGAAAGTTTTAGAAAGAAATGGCGCGAATGGCAGGTGGCCTTTCCGAATATTCATTTCCGCGTTGATGAAGTGATTGTTGAAGGAAACCAAGTCGTAACTAAGTGGCATTTAACCGGAACGCAGAGTGGGCCACTTGAGGGTTTGCCTGCTTCCAATAAAGAGGTATCGGTTGATGGCGTCAGCATTGATCAAATTGAAAATGGTCAAGTCGTTTCTGGTTTTGACGCATGGGATTCTCTTAATTTCCGCAAACAGCTTGGGTTGCCCCTCTAGCCCCTACTACTTAATCCAATGTACTTAACTTCTCGTTAAGTAAGCGAAGGAATAGGTCCATCGCTGGCCCGTTGCGATTGATCGCGCGCAGTGTTCAAAACCACATCGCGATTAGTTAGATCCATACTGGAAATAAAGTCCTTGCTTGGCAGACCATCTCTATCGCGACTTGGGCGGAGCTAGTATTTGTAATTACTAATCTAATTTAAAAATATGGATGGTCTACTCTTAACCATGGCCAAAATTAAGAGTTATCTAGTTGCATCTCACATCGGTCCAACTCTCTTGGTTACATTCGTTACCTTTCTTCTCGCAGCTAAACTCTGGTGGGAAGGACCGGCCTTTGTTATTGCGCTAGGAATCTTCCTAGGTCAATTGATTGTTGGATGGACCAACGATCTCTACGATTTCCGTGATGATTTAAGACATAACCGACTGAGAAAACCCTTGGTGAGTAGCGATTTAAAACCGGCAGAATTAAAACGAGCAATTTTCATTGTCTTGCCAATCGCGCTCTTAGTTAATATCACTGGCCCACTTGGTTTGAAGGCGGGCTCAATCTCACTTCTTGGCATTGGAATTGGGGTTACATATAACTTTTACTTAAAACCCACCGCGCTCTCGCCAATTGCATATGCACTAGCCTTCGCTCTTCTTCCAGCAGCTCTTGTGATCTCTACTAATCGAACACCCCCATATTGGTTGCTCTGGTCAGGAGCACTTCTTGGAATGGCCGCCCATTTCGCAAATGTTTTAAAAGATTTCAGAGAAGATAAATCAAGTGGAATTACGAGTTTGCCAATAACTTTAGGTCGCATCCCATCACGGATTATTGCTTCCGGCATGCTAATTGCAGCAACGGTGGTACTGCATAGCGCCAAGGCGAACACGACGGTTTTGGTCATCGGAATAGTCGCTGGAACATTGAGTATCTTTATGCCGCGATCGCTTCTCTTCAAGCTATTTATGTTCGTGGCACTTCTAGATGTCCTTCTCATGGTGACTGCCACCGGAGATCTCATTGGCTCGAATTCGATCTAGTTCTATCCTGATCCCATGGCCACGCCAAAAAATTCTGTGACAGAATTTATCTTCGAGATTCGAGTACGTGCCGGGGCATCTAAAAATAAGGTCGGCGGCACAGCAGGAGATCCGCCCAGGCTGATAGTTGCAGTCCAAGCCCCTGCAGTAGATGGTAAAGCGAATGCAGCAATCCGTAAGGAACTAGCTAGAGCATTTTCCCTTCGACAACGCGATTTCACAATACTTTCAGGCGAGACATCCCGAGATAAAAGGATCCAAGTGATAGGCGATATCAATGAAATAAGTGAGAGATATAGAGAGCTCTCCACCAACGTCCTGTGAAAAGTTCGTCGCCCCCAAATGTCAGAAATTTACGGTCCTTGTAGATCCAAATGGGATTCTAAATCCAGGAAAAATATTTAATTAACTACTCCACAGTTAGTTATTAGCCGCGACCTATGTACGGCATCTTTGTAGCAAGCACCGTCATAAATTGTACATTTGCGTCGAGGGGCAACTCTGACATATACAAGACTGCATCGGCGACTATTTGCGGATTGATTGTGGGTTCAACCATGGTCATCCCATTTGCCTGGATGGCTCCTTCGCGTTGGGAGGTTGCCATATTTGTATCGGCATTTCCAATATCAATTTGTCCACATGCAATATTAAATGCACGTCCATCTAAGGAGGCAGACCTCGTCAGTCCAGTTACAGCATGCTTTGTTGCGGTATACGGTCCAGAATTTGGCCTTGGGACATGAGCCGAAATTGAACCATTATTTATTATTCGACCGCCCTGTGGGTTCTGCGCCTTCATGACTCTAAATGCCTGTTGGACGCAATAGAAAACTCCACTGATATTTGTATCTACAACCTTGCGCCATTCATCAATGCTCAGCTCCTCAATTGGAACACTGCGCGAGGGGATTCCAGCATTATTGAAAAGTAAATCTAGGCGATCGAACTTACTTTCAACCTCTTCGAAGAGGGATAGAACGGACTCCGGGTCGCTAACATCACACACGATTGCCAGCGCATCATTTCCAGCCTCTTTAGCGACTAGTGCAATCGCATCCTTATCTCGCCCAGTGACAATCACAGTCCAACCTTTTGTTGCCAGTGTAATTGCTGTCGCCCTGCCGATTCCACGGCTCGCCCCCGTAACTATGGCAATTTGCTTCATTTTTCTAACCCTGGAATTCTTCCACCAAGTTCATCATTGATATGGACTTGAATTATTTCATCAAAAGTTGATTCACATTTAAAACCAAGTGCTTTAGCCCTCTTACTGGCAAATGGTGGTGGATTCCAATTTGCCACCATCTTTTCTACAAACGGATCTCGCTCCTCCTTTATCAGTGCAACAATTTCATCTCCTGCAATACGACGAAGCGATTCAATCTCATCACCAAGCGATGCCGCAACTCCTGGCATCATTAAACATCTTCTATCCTCGAGCAGAGAGGTGTCTAGAGTGGCCGCATTAATTAAGAAACCTACAGCCGATCGTGGTGATACGAAAATATTTGTCACTTCTTTACCTGCTGGAAGAATCGCCTTTAGTCCGAGAAGTGGTTCGCGGATGATGTTTGAAAATAAACCTGATGCAGCTTTATTAGGCAGACCAGGGCGAACACAAATTGTCGGGAGGCGAATGCCGATTCCGTCCAAAAAATCACGTCTGCTGTAGTCGTTTAATAGAAGTTCACTCATCGCTTTTTGAGTCCCGTAGCTCGTCTTTGGCTGGAGATGAAAATCATCACTGACTACATCTGGGTAAGGTCCACCGTAAACCGCGACCGAGGAAGTAAATACAACTTTTGGGCAGTAACTATTCCCAATGTTTCTAATGGCTTCAAATAGATTACGAGTACCATCGACGTTTACTCGGTAGCCCTTTTCAAAATCTGCCTCCGCCTCCCCAGAGACTACTGCCGCCAAATGAAAAATTAAATCAGGTCTATTTGAAACCAGAGAGTCTGCGACTTCTTGGGACGTAATATCTGCAATTTTAATGACAGTTTCGAAATCAGCATTTGCCGGTACTTTGGGTTCGATAAAAACATCTGCGAGGGTAACTTGATTAATTTTGGCATCGAGCAACTTATTATTCTGCGCAAGCTCATTTACAAGTTTTTGACCTAGCATTCCGCCGCCACCAATGACGAGAATATGCATATCGCAACGATAATCTATTTCATTGGATATGTGAAGAGAGCGAGAAGGCCTTGCTTCTGAGGCGACAATTAATTATGTTCTTCCGCTCTGTTGGAGCCGACTCAATTCGTGCCACCCGGAGTTCATGACCTTTGCTTATCATTTCCACCAATTTTTTCCATTTCGGTAATGGCAGGTCAATATGTTCTTACACATCACATCCAGCGTTATTGCTCCATTGTATTGCTCCCTAATATCGCCCCAGGTAATCATTCCTAGAACTCTTCCTTCGTTATCGACCAGTGGTCCGCCGCTGCTGCCATGAGAAACATTGTTTGTAAAGAAAATGTCTCGATAGGTTGTATTAACTACATTGCCAAATGCAACAGAGCCTTCATAACCATCGGCACTGCCATATGCCATAACCCAATACCCCGGGAAAGGGTAATTATCGGAGAGAGGAAGGGTTGGGACTTTCAGTTTCGTTGCCAAAACTGCGAGGTCATTTTTCTTATCCCACTTAACTAAAACCGCTTTCCTAGGTTTTTCATACAAGAGAGCCACTGATATTTTTCCATCAACATTGATGCACTTCTTAATTACATGGTGGTTGGTAATAAGAGTCGTTGGGTAAACAAATTGCACATTGGTCTCAAGCTCAATCGCGAAAGCAGTACCTTGAATCCCTGATTTTGGCCCCGTCTCACACCAAACTGTCACAGTCGATGCCTGAGTCTTGTTGACTAAATCTTCAACACTTCTTGGTTGCACATAACCATCGTGCACAGGATCGGAGTTCTGATAATTAAGATATGGTCCAATTCCTAAATATACTCCGGTGCCACCAAGCAGGACCGCAACCAATGCAAGGCCACCAGCAAAACGCTTCAGTACTCGATTAAGAAAAGAGAATGGCCTTCGTATTAAGGAAAATACAATCTGCAATCGAGATCGCCAATTAGATCTGCGAAGTTTCTGCACGGCATCGGCTTCGACAGCCAAACCTTCACCACTTGGTTCGGGGGCCGGCACAGCATTTGCTACCTCATCCTCGCTCATGCCACCTACCTTGCCATTCACACTTCCTGCATGCAATTTCTGGATCACTTCCATCGCCATTCATACAACACCCACCCACCGCGTACTTCTCGAAGTCAAAGCCATCTCCTGGCATGCCATAGAGAATCTTTCGAATATTTCCTTTCTCTCCGCATTGCGGACAGATAAGAGAGCCAAGGGTTGGCCGACGTTTAGTGCGCATAGTCAGCACTATAGAAGGGGGGACTGACAGCTATCCGGTGATTAAGAGTGAATGATGACGTTTCCGCCGAGAATCATTGATTTCCTAATGCGAGTGCTAGCGTTGACAAATGTTGAATTCAACACCGGGGCGAATTAATCGACCCAAACGCGCTATTTTTGCCATCGCAATCCTGGTACTTATCCCTTCGATTAGTTATGGGCTTTTATTTGCTTCGACCGGATTCTTGCAACTCTCTAGGGCGCTAGTCTGGCGCGATGCCGATGTCGGCGATATCAACCGGTTTCCTGCCCGTGTGATTAAGGCATCGATCCCTTCTAAATTCGCAACGGTATTGGACGAAAAAACCACGCAGGCATTTGGTTTACTTGATATGTCCCACATCGGATTTCCAGGCCTAATTATTAATTCAAAAGAAGCGCTGGGTAGTTTTCTGACCAGCTCTGACACAACTGCGTTTCTAGTTGTGCGCAAGGGAGTTCTAGTGCATGAATGGTATGGCGAAGGGATAAAACGAGAAACTTTACAGACTTCCTTCTCTGTCTCCAAGTCCTTCCTCTCAACATTGATTGGCATAGCGATTCATGATGGAAGCATTGGGTCTTTGGATGATCCAATAACGGAGTACATTCCAGAATTGCTTAAAAAAGACCCACGTTTTGGGGCAGTCACTCTTAAACACCTCATCACCATGACATCAGGTCTGGCGTATATTGACAAAAAGACACCTTTCAGCGACGCCGCAGACACTTACTATTCACCCAATCTGCGATCGACCGCCCTTTCAGCAGTAATAACTGAGCCACCAGGAAAGACTTTTTTATATAACAACTACAATCCATTATTAGTTGGGATGGCCTTAGAAAGAGCGACCGGTCAAAAAGTTGCTGACTATATGAGTAAAGTTTTGTGGGCACCACTTGGAGCCGAGTCTGATGCATCCTGGAGCTTAGACAGTACATTTAGCGGTTTTGAGAAAATGGAAAGCGGCCTGAATGCGCGAGCAATCGACTTCGCTAGGTTTGGAACGATGTTCTCTCATGGAGGGGTCGTCGATGGTAGGCAGGTTGTTCCTGAAAAATGGATTAGCGAAGCCACTGCCATGGACACAACAAGTGACCCTAGCGAAAATTATCAATACTTCTGGTGGACATATCAGAATAACCAATTCGCAGCACAGGGAAATAAGGGGCAATATATTTTGGTCGCACCTGAACAGGACACGGTAATAGTGCGATTAGGTCGGAAGGAAACTTTTTTCTGGCCAACTCTAATGATGGACCTAACTCATGCACTAGAAATAACAACTAGGTAGTTAGTAACTAAGTAAGCTAGATCAAGCGCAAGATATTTTGGATCGTGCGGGGCCATCGGCGATGTTTTGGATGACGGATATTGCGGCACAACTTGCTTTCTTGGCTGCGGCACAAGTCAATGGAATTTCTACCAATGTTGGCGTGGAGGTAGGCGAGAGCGCTACCCCTGAGGCGATCATTAATGTTGTGGTTCTGGGTTATGGCAAGTACTCAAAGCGGAGACTGAATTTTTCATTGCTTAATCCTTGCCTTTAGCATCTGCCGTAGGTAAAGCGGGAGCGAAGTACAAATCAGTTGGACAAATAACGGTGACTATATTTCGATCACTAATTGAGCGTCGAAAAATATGCAGATTTGATAGACATTGCGTAGTAGGTATGTTCTCCAATATTTTCTCGGTTTCTGATTACAATGAATTTTATGAATCTGTCGACCAATAAGAGCAAGTCATGGCTTCCCTATTTTATCGCGCTTTCATTCGCCTGGGGCTCTACATTCATATTCATTAAGGTGTGTTTAGAATTTTTAACTCCAATTGGTGTGGCATTTGCGCGATTTGGGTTAGGCGCGCTCTTTATGTTGTTATACAGCACAAGACTTAAACTGAAGTTTCCTCGCGAAAAGAAGATCCTAATTCATCTTTTTGTGCTCTCTTTATTTTTTAATTCTCTATTTGGCATCTTACTTGCTCTTGCAGAGACTGGGATAAGTTCTGTGCTCGCGGGTTTAGGAGCATCAATCGTTCCCCTAATGACCCTCTTCTTTGTTGCCCTAGTTTTTAGAAGTGAGAAATTAGGTACTGATCAAATAGCTGGTCTGGTTATTGGCTTTCTTGGGGCCTTGATGATTGTCGGTGTGTGGAAGGGGATAGGAGATAGCCCATGGTGGGCAATGCTTGCCTTACTAGGTGCCACTATGTGTTACGGAGCTTCCTACCCATACACAAAGAAGTACATTCTGCCCCATGGAATAAGACCAGAGGTAATGGCAACGACGCAGCTTTGTTTTTCAGCCGCGACGCTCTTGCCACTATTTATATTTTTTGGTGTAAAGCAAGCACCAGAAAATTCGGGACAAATAGGTGCAGCAATCTGCATTGGTGTTATTTGTAGCGGCATTGCCTATGTGTGGAACTTCAAAATCCAAGCCGCCGCTGGTTCTATAGTTGCCTCAACCACCATGTATGTAATACCTATCGTTTCAACCATTCTAGGAATTACGGTTTTAGGCGAATCTATTACCTGGAATGAACCAGTTGGATGTGCAATCGTTTTGCTGGGAGCGGCAATTAGCCAGGGCCGGATAAATCTCAAATCGTAAAATATGGGCGTTTCGGCATTTTCGGGCAATTACCAGAGCTCTGGTGAGTTGTTACGGGCAAGGCCCTCGGGCCCAGTGATTGCGGTTTAACGGAAACTTCTAACGCGCACTTCCTACTCTTGCTCGATACGATTCGAGCCTTCAAAACTAGAGAAAGAAGGAAATCATGGGAGCTTGTCAGTGCGGTTACACAACGGATCCAGAGAAGAACTGCAACGGAACTCATAAAGTGGTCCAGGCAGTGAAGGCAGATATTGCTGAGCAGCTGGAAGCTGCTGGCTTTCCACATGCATCTGAATTTGTGAAGAATAAGTAGATACTTTGCTTTTGCCGCTACTTTGAAGAGCTCTTCAGATGGTGCCGGGCTTAAGGTAACTCACATATACCAAGGTGGCCACTGAAGGGTTTTAGGAATAAAGTCATAGGTAAGAGAAAAGAGAAGTTACGATGCAGATCAACATAGATAAGAAATCGGGAATATTTATTGCTGTGATTGCCGTCTTATTAATAATAATTATGGCGATGGGGATGTCAGGAAGAAGTGATAGTAGCTTCTTTGGAATGGACCACAATGACGGATATATGATGAATGAGAATGGTTCTTCTTCTGTAAGTGATTTAACAGGATCCGACATTATGTTTTTTCAGATGATGATTCCTCATCACCAACAGGCTGTCGAAATTTCTGATCTTGCACTAGCCAAGAGCAAAGATTCCGAACTGCTTGCCTTAGCTAGAGAAATTCGAGATGGCCAAGCTTCTGAGATTATTACAATGAGGGCATGGCTAGATGCTGCGAATGCCGAGATAGATATGGGCCATCATATGGAAGATGCCATGGGCGGAATGTTGGATGATTCAGAACTTGCCCAGTTAGACGCTGCAAATGGAAAAAGTTTTGATCTCTTGTGGCTGTCAGGAATGACCGAACACCATGATGGTGCACTTCATATGACATCAATGATTCGAGACTCCAACAGTGCACAAATTAAGAAGTTTGGTGAGGCCATAGTTATCACCCAGAGCGAACAGATTACTCAAATGACTGCAATGATGAAGCGAATGGGCTGAATTCGGAGCACCAGAATTCTCTTCTGGAGCAGGAGTCGGTTTCAGAGTTGAGAGAATTTCAAGATCGGCATCGAAATCAAAAGTTGGTGAACGGATGCTAACAAAGTGAAAATAAGGTGAATACTTACCTCATGCAATGGCTTCGAAGAGTGCCCCAGATAGTTCTAGGGATTGCACTTGTCTATGCAGGGCTGGGACATCTGACTACAAGCCGTCTAGAGTTTCAGGCACAGGTACCGACAGTGCTACAGGATTATGCAGATTTTGTTGTACTGGCATCCGGAGTACTTGAAATACTTTTGGGAATTGGTTTGATCATACTGTGGGGGTATCGAACACAGATCGGTTTATTGGTTGGAATTTTCTTTGTTGCAGTTTTCTGGGGAAATATCTCGCAGTATGTGAATGGTGTTGATGCCTTTGGATTGAATAACGACAGAGCTAGATTTACCCGGTTGCTCTTTCAGCCCTTATTGGTTGCGTGGGCATTGGGTAGTACGGGGGCGTGGCGTGAAATCAGGGCGTTTGTGGAATTACACTTAAAAAGTTGAAAGCAGTCGCCCAATCTATGACGACTGCTTCCACAATAACTTCTGATTAATTAAGAATCTTGCTGCATGGACCACATGGTCCAAATATGAGTACGAACGCTGCGGGGTTGTCGCATAATTGTTGTGATTTGGAATGCGACATCTTCAGGGCGTAAATAAGTTTTAAGTTTTTCTTCACCTGCAGTGCGACCGACACCAAGTGCAAATTCGGTTTCAACACCGGCAGGACAAACAAGAGCAACTCGAACGCCCTTTGCGCGAAGTTCGCGATCAAGTCCGCCAGCGAAACCAACTTGAGCATGTTTCGTTCCGGTATAAATTGCCTCGATATCGCCACCGCGGAATCCTGCAACTGATGCAACGATTACTACATCGCCCTCTTTTTTAGCCAACATAGTTGGCAGAGCCGCGCGAATCATATGGACAGTGCCTTCATAGTTTGTGCGCATCATGCGGTTTACGTCATCGTCGCTATGATCGAGAATCGAACCGTAGAAGCCGATGCCAGCATTAGGAACAACTGTGTCGATAGTGCCAAAGGTATCGATAGCTTTCTTAGCGACAGCTCTTGCAACGTCAGGAATCGAGCAGTCACCAGCGAAGTAAGTGGCGCTTTCACCAAGTGAGGACACCATTTCCTTGAGGCGATCTTCGTTTCTGGCATTTAGAACGACTTTGCAGCCTTGTTCAACCAAAGTTTTGGCGGCGGCGGCTCCGATACCTGAAGTAGCGCCAGTGATAATTACAACTTTCCCAGTGAGGTCACGCAATTGATATGTCATGGTGGAAGGTTAGTCGAGAGAACCCGGTTTCACTATTCATTGCGCCAAACTCTCGGTAATCTTTCATCGTGCGAAGTATTTGGGAGTTTCGAGTAATTGGGTTGCTCGCCGGTGCAATTGTGGTAGCTGCAATATCGATAGTTCCTGTGAATGCCGCCGAGAAACTAACTCTGTTAGTGACAGATGATTATGAAGGTGGATATGCCAGAGCTCTATTTAAGCATTGGATTGATGAAGATAAAGATGGCTGTAATACCCGATATGAAGTTTTAATTGCGGAGGCGATTGTTAAACCGCAAGTCGGAAAAGGTTGTTATTTGACTGGTGGGAAATGGCGCAGTCCATATGATCGAAAGATTTTTTATTCTCCAAACGGGCTGGATATCGATCACCTGGTACCTCTGGCCGAAGCGTGGCGTTCTGGGGCGTGGGCATGGGATTCGGCAAAACGGATGGCTTATGCAAATGACTTGGATGATAAGCAGACGTTGGTTGCTGTGACAGCAAGTTTAAATCGGTCGAAGGGTGATAGAGACCCGGCGCATTGGATGCCACCAAAACGAAAATGTCGTTATCTTTCGAATTGGATTGCTGTGAAATGGCGCTTTGATTTAACTGTAGATTGGATTGAAGCAGATTATCTGCGCACAGAAATAGGTGCATGCAATATTACAAATGTGGTGATTAAGGAAGCGGTAAGCAGTTAGCTAAAACCTGGTGCGCTATATCTCTTATTCTAGATTCTACTAAGTCGCCTAACTATAGCGAGAGTGCGACAAATAGATTTACTAGGGCCAGCGCAATCATCGATGCCCAGATTCGGGTTGAGACAGCTGGCTTCTTTGTATTTTTATAACCCAGTACCAGAATGATTACTAGGAAAATTAATTTAATTCCGACCTTGGTGTGATCCGGGGCATCCCAATTTGCAGCATCAGAGGAGTGCAACGAGGTACGAATTCCGACTAGAGCGATTCCAGAAATCAATGAAAGCAGTGCGCTGTGAAGGGCGCCACCAAGAATGCGTTTCTCTGGCTTTGGGATCTGAGAGAGCAGGACTCCGAGAAGGCCAAGGAATCCGAGAATGTGAAGGAGTAGGAAAATATTACGGGCTAGTGTCATAAGTAGAGGGTAGCCGATAGGTTCTACTTAGGCACTCTTCGAGGCTATGTCTTCTTGAGGTTTGAAACTCTCCCTATTTAATTCCGAGTGATGATTTAAATAGGGAATAGCTTGCTTCAAGAACTTCTACTTCAGATTGGACTGGGTAGAACATCTCCCCGATAGCGAGTTTTATTGAATTAATTCCCTTGGCAATATCTAATGGTGAATTGACTGCGGCAATTGCCATTAAGGAAGCGCCAAAATCGGATCCCGAATTTTTCAGCGTTGCAATAGGGCGATTCATCACCGAAGCACGAATTTTGCACCAAATGGCTGATTTGGCTCCGCCACCGGCAGTCTTTAAATCGCCAGTAAGTGGAGCCCCTGCGGCAGCAAGGATTTCATAGGCATATTTTTCAGCAAAGGCGATTCCCTCAAGAATTGCGCGATATTGGTCGGTGCCATCGCGGGATGTGCCAGATGAAAATAATTCGAGATTCTTATCTGCGATAGGAAAGCGCTCACCCTTGGCAACAAGAGGATACGTAACAAATGAAGCTGGTCCATTTTTCTCTGCCTCTCTATCCCAAGTTTTAATGTCCCTCGAAAACTTTCTAAAAGAGATACCACCAAGATTTGAGGCTCCGCCGACTAACCAGTTATTGGTCGGGAGAAGGTGACTGTAGAACCCTGGACCAGAGACTTCTTTATCACTAACTAATTTAATAACCATGGTTGTGCCGAGAATGGTAACGGCCGATCCAATTTCGGAACCACCAACAGAAATCTGAGCCGTGCAGCCATCAGTCATTCCGGCATAAATACGTATGTCGCCCATCTTTCCAAGTTCCGTGCCAGGAGCAACAACTTGTGGCAGGGAAATATTTGCATTCTTGGCACTTTCCAATACTTGCGAATCCCAATTTTTGCTTTCAAGATTGACGCCTGTTTTCAGGGCGTGGCTCCAGTCCGCTGGAATTTCCTGTGGTTTCTTTCCTAGTAAAGCTGCGATAACAAATTCTGGGGTGTGAACCAGTGAAAGATTTCCCAGCAATTTTGCTTCATTTCTGATAAATATTGCACGAGCAAGGGGCTTATCAGCTCTGGCATCGTTGTACATCACAGCAGGTGCTGCCGGAGATCCATAATCATCGACAAGCGTAAAAGTTCCGGAGGTAGCAGAAATTACCAATGAAATTGGTTTCACATTTATAGTTTTCGAAATTTTTTCGATCTGGGTAATCAGATTTTTTGCGGCAAGAACCCAGCTTTGGGAGTCTTGGGTTACGGCGCCATTGGGAGCACGAATTACTGGTGCCAGTTTGACTGAAGCACTTCCAAGAATATTTCCTTCCTCATCCATTAAGAGCGCGCGAGCTGACTCCGTTGCGATATCAAGACCGATATATGCTGATTTCATTTATAAACTTGCGATCAATTCTGCGAGTCCCTCAAGAGAATTCGCCACGATATCTGGAATCTCAAGATCCGATCTTGAAGGAACTGGGTTTGCTTCACCGCGCAAGATCCAAACAGTTCGGAATCCGAGGGATTTCGCTGGTATGACATCGGTATCTAAGCGATTGCCGATGTGTATGGTGTCTCTTGCCACGCTGCCAAGTTCGTGCAGCGCCATCTGAAATATCTTTGAATCAGGTTTTTCAACGCCAAGGAGAGCGGAAATCCCAAGAAATTTTATATGTTCTAAAATTCCATCACGCTCGAGACTCTTGACTACAGATTTGGGTTGGTTGGCCACCAGCCCTATTTTTACGCCCTGACTCTCGAATTTTTGGATTAAATCTTTGGCATCCAAATACAAATCACTCTCTTCAAAATTCCACTGAGACGTAGCAATTTCCATTACCTGACTCCTTAAGTCAAGAGAACCAAAAAATTCCATACAGAGTTTGCTTCGAAGAGAACCAGAGTGCGACTTTAAATGGTCTTGATAAACTTTTTCAAAACGCTCAGGATCAATTTCGTCAACGAAATTTTCGATGGCGCCGTATATAGCTCTCTTAAATACCTCGTCAGAATAAATTATCCCGCCAACATCGAACGTGACTGAATCTGGTTTCATTACTATTTAGCTACTAAGTTTTTCGCGTTCAAGTAGCCGCTTTCGAAGAATTTCATCGGGACGAAACGCGATTGCCTCTGCTGCATCTTTAGGAACAAATTCAATTCCACCAGCGCCTAGGGCGCCAAGTCGGATTTTTGCTGCCTTCACTGCAATTTCTGTCGTGCCAAGGGCATCGCTTGCGCCAACACCGAAGGTAGCTAGTCCATGATTTCCAAGAATTATCTGTCCTGGATTTCGGCCATACTTCCCTTGGTATTCAAGGACTCCTTCATAAACGCCAAGCCCCAGGTCTAGTCCGGGGTTAGCAAATGGTAAAAATAGTGGAACTGGGCCACACATGACAGCTTCATCTGGGAAAACTGTTCCGCTGTAGTGACTGGCTCCGTCCTTACTGGCGGCGAGGGCTACCACTGGGGTTGGGTGAGTGTGAAGTGACCAATCGACTCCCATTGAATGAAACGCAACAACATGCACCAAGGTTTCAATACTGGCTTTACGAACTTGGCCATCAGAATTTTTCGAAGAAGCAAGAATTGCATTGAGCGCTGCCGTTAGTTTTTCACTTGAGCCATTTTTGCGGGCATCTTCTAAAATTTCTACGCACGGCCCCAGCTCTAGCCAAACCCAGTCTTCTTCTTTAGCATTGCCCATGACTACACCACTTGCCTTAACTAAGAATCTATTATTTGATCGGTCAAATACCGCAGCGTTTCCTTCCGCCTGAATCGTTAAATCAGCAAGAGGTGAACCGGCTTTGCGGGAGAGTTCAGTTAAATCTCTGGCTAAATTCGACATTCGAGCCTCCTAGTTTTCGGTTTCGCCAATTAATAAATCGTATCGTAATTGAAGTGCGGCAACCTCACTACGTATTTTCGAAGTTTGGTCCGGCAAGTAACTCTTAATCTTTAAGTCACTAGCTTTGACGATCTTGCGACCCTCCTCTATTGAACTGATTTCACCAAGCGCAATGGCTTGAACTATTGCATTTCCCATTGCCGTAGCCTCGATCGGGCCTGCAATAACTTCTAGTCCGGATATATCTGCGGTTAGCTGAGAGAGAAGTGCATTTTGTGAACCGCCACCAATTATCTGAATCGCGGGCATCGGCAGTCCGCTGCACTCTTGAAGAATCCTCGCAATCAGGGCGTATTGCAAAGCTAATGAAGCAAAAATGCACTGCGCTAATTCGCCAGGAGTGGTTGGGATTGACTGTCCAGTGCTCTTCGCAAATTGCTGAATTCGAGCAATCATCTCACCAGCATGAATAAATACCGGATTGTCTACATAAATTAAAGTTCGCCACTTCTTATCTTGGGCTTGTTGCTCCTCCGCTAATTCCACTAATTGCGCATATGTCAATTCAACGCCTTGGAGTTTTAGATCCCGCCGAACTTCCTGAATTAACCAGAGGCCAACTATGTTGCACAGCAAACGCGTATTCCTGCCGAACCCGCCCTCATTAGTCAATCGATATTTTAGAGTTAGCTTATTTATCACTGGCTTATCTAGCTCAACTCCCAGCAGTGACCAGGTTCCAGAAGAGATATAAGCATTTCCGGGTGACTTAAATGGCGTAGCGACGACAGCCGATGCGGTGTCATGGCTTGCCGTTGCAATACAGGGAATAGGTCCGATACCAGTTTGCTCCTGAATTTGCCTACTCAATGCTCCGCGAATGGTTCCGGCATCTTGAACTGGGCCCAGAATATTAGTCGGAATTCCTAGATCATCTGCCAATTGAGTTGCCCAACGATTATTGAATACGTCATAAAGTCCCGTTGTCGATGCGATTGTGTACTCAGTTCCGATAGTTCCTGTCAGTGCATGTAGGACTAAGTCAGGCATTAACAGAAGGTGATGCGCAATTGCTAATTCATCTGGAGTCTGCTCGGTTATCGCAAGAAGTTGGTAAATAGAATTAACTTCGAGCAACTGTGAACCAGTGTCACCGTGCAATCTTTCCTTTCCGACAGTGGCAGACGCTTTCTTTAAGTAACCATCAGTTCGGTGATCACGGTGACTAACGGGTAGCCCAATTAACTTTCCATTTATATCCAACAAACCAAAATCCAAACCCCAAGTGTCAACGGCGATTGAGAGAAAAGGGCCATCGGGCGCTGCAATTTTTAAGGCGGAAATAATTTCCTGCATTATTTTTGGAAAGTCCCAACAACGGCGACCACGGACATCATTGACCACGGGGGTAGCAAAGCGATAAATCTCGCGAGTAGAAATCTCGCTGCCAATTTCAACAGCCATCAGCCGCCCTGATTCTGCTCCCAAATCCAATGCCAGGTATGAGCCCATATTTTGAGAAAACCCCTCCATTTGATGATAAATGCAATCATGTTACAGATTGTTATAAAAAATAACCTGTTACTTAAACACTCCCTTAATCTTTTCTTATAAAAGCTCTAGTTTCAAGATGTTTCTATGATTAGAATCCCAAACATAGATTTTCATTTCAAATAATTAAATGAGTGGAGTCATAGTGGCACAACAGGGCGATCTACTTCTGCAGATGAAAGGCGTTCAAAAGCGCTTTGGTGGTGCGATTGCACTTAGCGGTACCGACCTTTCAATTCGCGCTGGAGAAATTCACGCATTGCTTGGAGAGAACGGTGCGGGTAAATCTACAATGTTAAAAATTCTTGCAGGTGTTCATGTTAATGATGGAGGAACAATCTCAATGGCTGGCAGGTCATTTCAAACCGGTTCACCACAAGCCTCAATCGAGCAAGGCATTGCAGTTATCTATCAAGAACCTTCACTATTTTTGGATTTAACTTTGGCAGAAAATGTTTTTATTGGGCGCCAACCAATGAAGGGCGCGGCTATTGACTGGACTTTGGTCCAGAACGAAGCAGCGCGGCTATTCGATGAATTGGGAGTTCCACTCGATCCTAAGCGTCTAGCAAGGGGATTATCGATTGCAGATCAACAAGTTGTTGAAATTGCAAAAGCGCTTTCCATGAATGCAAATATTATCTTGATGGATGAGCCAACTGCTGCACTTTCCGCTTCTGAAGTGGAACGCTTAATGACCGTAATGCAAAGTTTGAAGGCAGCAAACAAAGCAGTTATTTTTGTAAGTCACCGACTCGACGAGGTGTTTATGATATCTGATTTCATAACTGTAATGCGAGATGGGGCAACGGTCAGTGAGAATTCTGTTGAACAAACGGACATGCAGAAGGTCATTAAAGAAATGGTCGGGCGCGAACTTACTGAGCTTTTTCCAAAAACCGAACATGATATAGGCGATGTCGTGCTTGAAGTTAAGGACATTACCAACCCAGCATATTTCCGTAACATTTCATTTAAGGTTAGAAAGGGCGAGATCGTTGCACTCGCTGGCTTAGTCGGCTCAGGACGTTCTGAAGTTGCTAGAGCCATATTTGGGATTGATAAGTATGACAGCGGCAGTGTGGAAGTTAATGGCGAGCTGTTGCAAAAGGGTTCACCGATAGTTTCCATGGAACGAAAGATTGCGCTGGTTCCCGAAGATCGCAGGCAGCAGGGTTTATTCATGATCGCAGGAGTTGATCGGAATATTGCAATGGAGTCATTTGATCGATTGAAAGGAAAGATTTTTTTAAATTTTAAAAAGGAGCGTACTTTAACTGAAACCTGGCGAGATAAACTGAGCATCAAATTTGAATCTGCTTCAGATCCTGTTGACAGTCTTTCGGGAGGTAATCAGCAGAAGACGGTCCTAGCGAAATGGCTAGCCACTAATCCTGACATTCTGATAGTTGATGAGCCAACTCGTGGAATCGATGTTGGAACAAAGGCAGAGGTACACAAATTGATTGATGCCGCCGCCGGCGAAGGCAAGGCAGTTTTAATGATTTCTTCTGAACTTCCAGAAGTTTTAGGAATGGCTGATCGCATTATCGTTATGCGCGAGGGTCACCAGGTTGCCGAACTTTCTCGGAAAGATGCTACTCAGGAAAAAGTAATTGCTGCAGCTACTACCGGAAGTAAAGGTGCCTAAAAGTGAATTCTTTCATATCTCGTCTTAAGCCTCGTGGGCGCGAAGGAAGTCTTGGAATTATTCTTTTGGTCACAGTAGGCATTACTGGCCTCATTAATCCACGTTTCCTAACTGGAGATGGGACCCGAGACCTATTCACTTCGACAGCCGTTGTTGCACTTCTTGCAATTGGCATGGCTCCAATCATAATTATGCGCCACATTGATCTCTCGGTTGCTTCGACCGTTGGATTAACGGCCTGGTTCATCGCTGACATATCCGCAAAAAATCCGGACTTTACTTGGGTTCAATGTTTCATCATCGGACCACTAATTGGAATGATAGTTGGAGTCCTAAATGGACTCCTGGTTGCCGGCCTGCGTCTTCCTTCACTTGTAGTAACTCTTGGCACTCTCTACATAGTTCGTGGTGCCGTATATGTAATTTCCAATTCAGTTGATTACAACGCTCAGGAGATGCCACCAAGTCTTTTAGACCTTGGACAAAAAGTTTTCTTCGGTGTCATGCCTTTCACATTCTTGTTGGTGATTTTCGCGATGTTGATTACAGCATGGTTTATGAAGTATCGGAAAGCAGGGCGTGACTGTTATGCAATTGGGTCGAATCCACATGCGGCTGACTTAGTAGGTCTGAAAGTATTTCGTCGCACCTTCCTAGCATTCGTCTTCTCAGGAGCGATGGCTGGGCTTGCAGGTGTCTTCTATTTAATGCGTTTTGCACAGGTTGACTCCACTGCCTTTTATGGTCAGGAACTTGCTGTTGTTGCGGCTGCTGTGATTGGTGGCGTAACCATTGCTGGTGGATCTGGAACAACGATTGGTGCAACTATCGGTGCACTTCTTGTTCAGACAATTCAAGGTGGTTTGGCAGCGATAGGAGTGGATGCATTTTGGAAATCAGCAATTAATGGTTTGCTATTGATCGTAGCAATTTACGCGGATCGCACATTGGCACGGAAGAGTGAACGCACCTTACTCGCACAACGAATAAAAGAAAGGGCGTAAACCGCTATGAAATTTAAATTACGTTTTACTTGGGATACTTCAATTCTGATTCTTTTAGTGGTTGTGTGGATACTGGCATCTCTTACGACCGATAATTTCCTGAGTAGCATCAACGTCTCTCAAATATTTTCTAATACCAGTGAAATTACCATCATGGCCTTCGGCGTTATCTTCCTCATTATTACGGGTGAGATTGACCTTTCAGTAGCCTCGGTATTGGCTCTTAGCTCTTCAATGCTGGGTTGGTCTTATGCGCACGGGGCACCAATTTGGCTAGCAATTATAATTGCTATGGTAGTTGGATCGTTATGCGGCTTTATTAACGGCTTCCTTGTGACCAAAGTTGGTCTTGGTTCTCTCGCGGTAACGATTGGAACGCTTGCATTGTATCGAGGTATAGCGAATGGAATTTTGGGAACAAATACAATTAATGAGTTTCCAGAATTCTGGACGGGCTTTGGTTTCGACACAATCGGCACGTCCTTTATCCCACAGAGCCTTCCAATAATTGTAATTTTCGGAATAGGTTTCGCCCTATTACTTCACAACACGCCCTTCGGACGACGGACACTTGCCATTGGTCAAAGTCCTGAAGCTGCGAGGTTTGCTGGTATTAATGTGGTTAAGCATAAAATTATTGTCTTTACTTTTACTGGTTTTATGGCCGGCGTTGCCGGCGTTATCTATACCTTTAGATTCTCGACTGCTCAGGCAGATAACGGCGTAGGACTAGAGCTCTTAGTGATTTCTGCTTGCCTACTGGGTGGTGTCTCAATATTTGGCGGTATTGGAACCATGTGGGGGGTAATTGCCGGCGTACTACTTGCAGGTAGTGTCGAATCTTGGTTAACACTGCGAGAAATAAATGCCCAATGGAGAACAATCGTAACTGGAATTTTGCTCCTAACATCTGTGGCAGCACCGGTCTTAATTAATAAAGCGAAGGCCGCAAAGATTAGAGCCGGTAATAGGAGCTAGAAAATCATTATAGAAAAAGCCTTGCGAGGCGGGCTGAATCCCCAATAGATTCAGAGAATTGATTTAGGAAGGGTAGCTACATTTCTAAATCGATTAACAGAACCAAAAATTGTTTCTGTTATGGAGAGAAAGAGAGGAACTACTTTGAAGAAAAAAATACTTGCAGTAATTGCAATTGGTGCATTGATGGCAACAGCCTTCGTAGCACCAGCTTCAGCAAAAACAAAGTTGAAGATCGCTCATATTCCTAAACTAGGAACAATCGGCTACTTCCAAGCGGCTGATAAAGGTGTGCAGCGTGCATGTAAGGAACTGAAGGCAACTTGCGCATACAAGGGCCCTACAGAAATTACTGCAGCTGCTCAGGTTAAGGAAATCAACGCGGCAGTACAAAGCGGATACAACGTTTTGATAATCGCAGCTAATGACAAAGATGCACTTGTGCCAGCTCTAAAAGCGGCACGTAAAAAGGGCGTGACAGTTGTTACTTACGATTCTGACGTTGCAAAAGCTGGTCGTTCAATATTTGTTAACCAAGCTTCATCAGAAGGAATTGGTAATGCACTTGCAGATTCAGCAGCTGATCTAGCTGGCGACTCAGGCGAAATCGCTGTTCTCTCAACTACACCTGATGCGACAAATCAGAATGTATGGATTGATTACATGAACAAGCGTCTAGCATCTGCGCATCCAAACGTAAAGGTTGTTGCTACAGCTTACGGGCTAGATAAGCCAGAAGAGTCAACAACTGAAACTCAAGGACTTATTCAGAAGTATCCAAACATCAAAGCAATTGTTGCTCCAACTTCGGTAGGTATTGTTGCAGCCGCGAAGTATGTAAGTGGATCTTCTTCTAAAGGCAAGGTATTCGTAACCGGCCTTGGTCTTCCAAATGATATGAAGACATACATCAAGGACGGCTCTGGAGCTCAAGCATCTCTATGGGATGTAGAAAACTTCGGATACGTGGCAGTACAAATTGCTAACTCAATAGTTAACAAGAAGCAGTCAGTCAAAGTCGGAAAGAAAATTAAGTCCGGCAAGGGTGACCATGGCTTGAAGAAGCGTGTAGTTATCAAGGGTGCTGTAGGAAACGAAGTTATCCTCGGACCAGCTACTGTCTTCACAGCTGACAACGTAGATAACTACGACTTCTAAGTAAGTAGTTAAAGAGAAATCAGGAGTGCGACATTTTCCATAAGGGGCTTGTCGCACTCTTCCCTTCAGACTAAGTGATTCGGACTTGAATTACGCCGTCAGATTCGATAAAAATATATAGAAAGTTGCGAAGATTAAATGGAACGCGTTTGTTTCCGATTGCAGGTCAAAAAAGAGCTGATGCCTGAATATATTCGGCGCCATGGTGAAGTTTGGCCGGATATGTTAGATGCGCTACGCGCGACAGGATGGACAAATTATTCGCTTTATTTGGATGAGTCGGATGGGACTCTGATTGGATATCTAGAAACGCCAGACTTGAACGCCGCTAAAGAGGGAATGGCAAAAACTGATGTTAACGGCAGATGGCAAGCTGAGATGGCGATGTTTTTCGTCGCCCTAGACGGTAAGGCGCCTGATCAAGGATTTTTACAGTTAGAAGAAGTTTTCCACTTAGATTAATTCTATTTCCTGCTAAATAAATAAATAAAGGGGCAAAAAATGGCAAGCAAGAATGAAGCAAAGGATGTTTTAAAGCGTTTCGCAATTGAAGTTCCATCGTGGGCTTATGGAAACTCCGGAACACGCTTTAAGGTTTTTTCGTCTGCTGGAGTTCCTCGAGATCCCTTTGAGAAAATTGCTGATGCCGCTCAAGTGCATAAATTTACAGGTGCGGCTCCGACTGTTGCGATGCATATTCCTTGGGATCGCGTATCAGACTATAAAGAACTAGCAAAGTATGCCAATGATTTGGGTGTAAAACTTGGAACTGTTAACTCAAATACTTTTCAAGATAATGATTATAAGTATGGATCTGTATGTCACCCCGATGCCAAGGTCCGCCAGAAAGCCGTAGATCATCTCTTTGAATGTGTTGACATTATGGATGAAACAGGAGCGCAAGATATAAAGCTCTGGTTTGCCGATGGTACAAATTATCCTGGGCAAGATGACTTAAGAGGGCGCCAAGAAAGATTGGCGCAATCACTTCGAAAACTTTATGAACGCCTGGGCGCAAATCAGCGCATGCTCCTTGAGTATAAATTTTTTGAACCAGCGTTTTACTCTACGGATGTTCCTGACTGGGGAACGTCATATGTGCATTGCTTGGAACTTGGGCCAAAGGCATCAGTGTGTGTCGATACTGGGCATCATGCGCCAGGCACCAATATTGAATACATCGTTGCATTCCTCTTAATGAAGAAGCGTCTAGGCGCATTTGATTTCAATTCCCGATTTTATGCCGATGATGACCTGATTGTTGGAGCTGCAGACCCCTTTCAATTATTTAGAATTATGCATGAAGTAAATCAAGGTGGCGGTTTTGCAAAGGACACCACGGTTTCCTATGTTCTTGATCAATGCCACAATATTGAAGATAAGATTCCAGGCCAAATACGTTCAATTACTAATGTGCAGGAAGCTGTCGCGAAAGCTCTTCTGGTTGATGCCATTGCACTCAAAAAAGCACAAACTGATTGCGACGTGCTTATGGGTAATGACATTTTGATGGACGCATATAACACTGACGTTCGCCAACTACTTGGTGAAGTTCGGACCGAACAAGGCCTAGACCCTGATCCAAAAGCGGCTTTTGGTCGCAGCGGCTACATGGAAAAAATTGCGATTGATCGGGTCGGCGGCGCGCAGGCTGGTTGGGGAGCTTAATAATGACGACACCCAAACCAGTAAAAGATCTTCTTGCTCGGAGCAACAAACTTGGATCGGAGCCTCGTTTTACAAACTTTGCTGGGGGCAATACCTCAGCCAAAGGTTTGCTCGATAATCCAGCAACCGGCAAACAGAGTCCTGTTCTCTGGGTAAAAGGATCTGGCGGAGATTTGGGCACGTTGAAGGAAAACGGCCTGGCGGCACTTGATTTAGATCGCTTCCAAATGCTTACAAATGTCTATCGCGGCGTAGAGCATGAAGACGAAATGGTTGCACTCTTTGATTACTGCAGGTTCGGGGGTTCTGGAGCTGCACCGAGTATCGATACTTCAATGCATGGGTTGGTTGAATTTGATCACGTTGATCACTTGCATCCTGATTCGATAATCGCTCTTGCAACTTCAATCGATGGTGAGAAATTGACTCGTGAATGTTTTGGCGATGAAATTCTTTGGGTCGAATGGCGTCGTCCGGGTTTTCAATTAGGACTGGATATGGCGGCGATTGCAAAAAATAATCCTAAGGCAAAGGGATGCGTGCTGGGGGGCCATGGACTTACTACGTGGGGGAACACCAGCGATGAATGCGAAAAGCGTTCGGTTGAGGCGATTGAAAAGGCGGAGAAATTTATTATCGAGAAGGGCAAAGCTGAACCATTTGGAGAGAAAGTTGCGAAATTTGCTCCTTTAGATCCAAAAGTAAGAAGTACAAAAGCTTCGGAATTGGCTCCTTATCTTCGAGGAATTGCATCAAGAGATTCGAAAGCGATTGGCCACTTTACGGACGCTGATGTTGTTTTGGACTTCTTGCAAGGTAGTGAGATGCCTAGGTTGACCGGACTGGGAACTTCCTGCCCGGACCATTTTCTGCGAACAAAGGTTCGACCTATGGTTATTGACATCGATCCAAGGGCTGCGACCGAAGATGTAATTGCTCTGGCTAATGAGAAGCACGAGCAGTATCGCAAAGATTATGAGGCTTATTACAATAAATTTGCCACCAAAGATTCACCTCCCATGCGTGGTGCCGATCCAGCGATAATTTTGGTTCCAGGGATTGGAATGTTTGCCTTTGGTAAAGATAAGCAAACGGCGAGAGTCGCTTCAGAGTTCTATATAAATGCAATCAATGTCATGCGAGGGGCCGAGGCACTCTCTAAGTACACTCCAATAGCAGAATCAGAAAAATTCCGAATCGAATATTGGGATTTGGAAGAGGCGAAACTAAAGCGCGCTCCGAAGCCCAAAGCCCTTGCAGGTCGAATCGCACTTGTAACTGGGGCAGCTTCAGGTTTGGGTAAGGCGACTGCAATTCGTCTTTGTGCAGAAGGAGCCTGCGTAATAATCGCTGATTTAAATTTTGATGGTGCAACAGAACTGGCCAAAGTTCTTGGCGGCCCTGATAAGGCGATTGCCATTTCAATGGATGTCACTAGCGAAACGGAGGTTAGTGCGGGAATTGCCGCAGCATCACTTGCATTTGGTGGCGTTGATATCTTGGTTAATAATGCCGGTATTTCGATTAGTAAGTCGTTGGTGGAAACCTCTATAAAAGATTGGGATCTTCAACACGACATTATGTCGAGAGGTTCCTTCTTGGTTTCACGAGAGGGAGCAAAAGCTATGCTGGCACAGAAAATGGGCGGCGACATCATTTATATCTCTTCCAAAAATTCAGTTTTCGCCGGGCCAAACAACGTTGCTTACGGTGCCACAAAAGCAGACCAAGCTCATCAAGTCCGTTTGTTGGCTGCCGAACTTGGCGAGCACGGCATCAGAGTAAATGGAATTAATCCAGATGGGGTGGTTCAAGGTTCTGGAATTTTTGCATCTGGATGGGGTGCAAATCGTTCTGCACTTTACGGAGTTGAGGAATCAAAGTTGGGTGAATTTTACGCAAAACGCACAATTTTGAAGAAAGAAGTGCTTCCAGACCACATTGCTGCTGCTGTATTTGTTCTATTGGGTGGAGATTTACCACTCACAACTGGTTTACATATTCCAGTTGATGGTGGCGTAGCTGCTGCATTCTTGCGATAACCAGGAGAGTGGAAGAGTTGAGTCTCTATGCCGCGGTCGACCTTGGTGCTTCAAGCGGTCGAATTGCGGTGGGCCATATCCAAGACGAGAAGATAGTTGTTCGTGAAGTGCACCGTTTCACGCATGAAGCCCAGACACTTAGCGATGGTTCGATTCGTTGGGAATGGGAAAAAATAGTTCATGAGGTGCTATTCGGTCTGAATAAGAGCTTGGAGCTAGGACCAATAAAATCGTTGGGAATCGACTCGTGGGCTGTTGATTATGGATTATTGGGCTCCGACGGAAAATTGACTGAAATTCCATATACCTATCGTGACGGTCGGACCGATGGAGTAACGGCCCAATTGCAAAATGAAGTAGGACGTGAATTCATTTATTCGAAAACTGGAATCCAATTCATCTTTCTCAATACAGTGAATCAACTTTATGCCGCAAAAGGTTCGACGCCGTTTAAAAAAGCAAAAGTATTTTTGATGCTTCCAGACTTATTGAATTATGTTCTTTGTGGCAAGAAGAGTAATGAAGTGACAAATGCATCAAGTACCCAGCTGTTAAATGCCAGAACACAAGAATGGGACTGGGAACTCATTAAGAAAGTTGGAATTCCAAAGTCCCTCTTTCCAAAATTACATAAACCAAAATCAATTATTGGAAAAGTTAGGGGACATGGCGCTATTGATGGCATTAAAGTTGTGGCTGTTGGTTCACATGACACCGCTTCTGCAGTGGCAGGAACTCCACTTAATCCAAATGGTCGATCGGCATATATATCTAGCGGAACCTGGTCGCTCGTAGGTTTGGAGTTGAATGAAGCTGTAACAACTCAAAAGGCAATGGATTACAATATAACAAATGAAGTAGGTGTTGATGGACGAATTCGATTTATTAGAAATGTAACTGGTATGTGGCTGCTGGAAGAATCGATCCGTTATTGGCGGGCAAAAGGTTTGGACTTTACGGCAGCGGAACTGGCAGCCGGGGCGATGAAGTGCGACTCGATTCAAATTATTGACACCGAAGATCCGATGTTTGCTAAGCCCGGCCCCATGCCAGAGACAATTGCAAAATTTTGCGATGAGACAGGTCAGGCAATTCCAGAAACACCATTCGAATTTGCTAGATGCATCTTCGACAGTCTTGCCCTTGCTTATTCCCGAACACTGAGAGATTTACAAGATGCTTCTGGAAAGGAAATTGACGAAATAAATATAGTGGGTGGCGGTTCAGCTAATGAATTACTAAATCAACTCACGGCTGATGCCACAGGAAAAATTGTCTACTCGGGACCGGCGGAGGCGACAGTACTTGGAAATTTAGTTATTCAAATGGAGGCTGACGGCGTCATTTCCTCACTAGAAGCAGGACGGGCAATGATTGCAAATTCAACCAATCGTGAGAAATACTCGCCACGAGTTGGAACAAATTGGGAAGCCTTATGGCACGGCATCAAGAGTTAAGTAAGGTAAGTAACACTGAACTCACATTGACAAAATTGAGTTTGGGAACGGCGCCTCTTGGCGGCCTCTTTGGATCTGTTTCGGAAGATCAAGCAGATTCAATGATCGATTATGCAATCGGTACAGGAATTAATTACATAGATACGGCGCCACTTTATGGTTATGGCACTGCCGAACGTCGAGTCGGCCGCGCGGTTTCTGGCAGACGTTCCGGATTAACCATCTCTACAAAAGTTGGGCGTCCACTAAGACCAGGTGTTAATTTAGAAATGGATAAATATCCGGATAGTGATCCTGGTATTGAAACTTATTATGACTACACACCTAGTGGAATTAGAAGGGGTCTCGAAGCTAGTCTAGAGAGGCTCCAATTAGAGAGTATCGAGATTGCCTATATTCACGATGCTGAGGATCGAGTTAAGGAAGCAATTGACATTGTGTATCCAGTTCTTGATGAGATGCGTCGAGAAGGAACGCTAAAAGCCATCGGCATTGGGATGAATTGGTGTCCGGCATCTATTGAGATAATCAAAAACACAGAATTGAATATTGCGCTTATTGCAGGAAGATTTACACTTTTGGACCAGAGTGCGCAAGAGCAGCTATACCCATTGGCGCTTGCGAAAGGTGTTTCGATTGTGGCCGCAGGAGTTTATAACTCTGGGGTACTTGCGAATCCGGTTGAGGGAGCCCTTTTCGACTACTTGCCAGCGCCTCGAGAAGTGATAGAAAAGGCCCAAAAGATTCAAGAATTCTTAAAAGATTTTGATGTTCCACTTACCGCCGCAGCGATGCAATTCCCACTCCGCCACCCTGTCGTTGCCACAGTACTTACTGGTGCTGGAACCCTAGAGGAGCTTAAGGCAAATGTTGCGGCATTTGATCTCGATCTACCGTTAAATCTTTGGTCGGAATTAGAAAATGCTGGATTGATTCAACCTGTGAATACTTAAATGAAATTGGCGCTAGTAACCGGAGCCTCAAGAGGGCTAGGAAAACAAATTGCCACCAGGCTTGCAGATTGCGGCTACAAAGTCATAGCGGTTTCCAGGACTCCAATGTCAGGGGCGCCCAATGTCGTGAATATTTGTGGGGATGTTGGCGAGATTTCTTTTGTTAATTCACTTCAAGAAAATGTTGCGAAGGAACATGGCGTGGTTCAGGTTTTGGTGAATGCCGCTGGAATATTTGGGCCAATTGACCTAATCAAGGATGCCGATCCCGCGGAATGGGTAAAAACCATAGTGATTGACGCACTTGCTCCGTATTTTACTTCGCGAGTCTTCTTGCCTGGGATGTTAGAAAGCAACTGGGGACGAATAATCAACTTGAGTTCGGCTGCCTCCTTACACCCACCTGGAAAATTAAATAGCGCATATGGAACTGCGAAAGTTGCCCTCAATCAATTCACCAGACATTTAGCCGCTGAAATAGCTGGATCTGGTGTGACCGCAAATGTAATCCACCCTGGCGATGTCCGAAGTGATATGTGGGCTGATATAAAGAAGAAAGCGATTGCACTTGGCACGGATGGTGATGATTATAAATCTTGGGTTGATTGGGTTGAAGAAACTGGCGGTGATGACCCTGCGAAGGCGGCAGATTTAGTCTTGAAATTGCTCACTGATGAAAGCTCTGAAATCAATGGTCGTTTTTGTTGGATCGATAGTCCTCTTCAGGCACCAATACCAAGTTGGGAGGCTCCAACCGATGATCGCCCCTGGCTTTAGGGAGCTGTCAAGAGTTAAGCCCTAGCGAATGCTGCGCAGAACTGCAGTGACGATGCCAAGAATCTCGGCGCCATCGCCTGGGATTGGTGCGTAGTTTTCATTTGCTGGAAGTAACCAATAATGGCCATCCTGTTTTGACCAGGTCTTAACGGTTGCTTCACCATCAATCATGGCGGCGACAATCTCGCCTTTATTCGCATCTTTCTGGGCGCGGATAACGACATAGTCACCATCGCAGATTGCGACATCAATCATCGAATCGCCTTTAACTTTTAACATGTAAATATCGCCCTTGCCGACCAGTGACTCGGGCAATGGGAAAACTTCATCAAAACTTTGTTCGGCCAAAATTGGGGAACCTGCTGCGATCGAACCAAGGAGTGGAACATTACGAGTTTTTTCTGGCGTAATCACTTCGCCCTCACTTGGATATGTGATCTCTAAAGCGCGCCCCTTTGTGGCATCACGACGGATAAATCCCTTTTCAACCAGGGTCTCCAATTGATAGGAGACCGAAGCCGGTGAGGCGAGGCCGGCGGCTTGGCCAATCTCGCGCATTGAAGGGGGATAGCCGTTGGTCTCAATAGCGCTCCTGATTACATCAAGAATCTTGGCCTGGCGGGGGGTCAGACCATGCTCATTAGCTGGGCCATCAGGAAGCTCGGTTACCTTCTTTTTACTCATAGTTGAAGGATAAACCAGAAATCAAGAAAAAGCGAACATTTGTTCGATTTTGCCTTGCAAGTGTCAGCGCCTTAGCCTATAGTTCTTTTTAGAACACTTGTTCGAATAGAGCGAATCCCCTCGCCCTTTAGAAGCAAGGTTAAGTTGGAGAAGCAGATGAACCAGAGCCGCAGATTAGCCAGAACTTTTGTTGGCGCATCGCTATTGATAGTGATTTGCGCTGGTTTCAGCGCATCATTGAGCGATCACGGTAATGCAAGTGCAATCGGTGTGAAAACTGGAACTGCTGGTTACATGCAAGTTGTTGTCGCATCAGGGGAGAGCATCTGGTCTATTGCGCAGATGCTAAATACGGGCGGTCGATCTGATCTTTCATCCGTCGTTGATCAGATCGTTTCGGCCAATGCCTTGGTTTCAACCGAGCTCGCCCCCGGAACCAAGCTCTGGGTTCCAGCTAAGTAAGCGCTAACTAGCGCTAACTAGGGCTAGCCCATAATTTCCTCCTTATATAAATCCACCGATAGGAGTAGTTTTCCCAGCAATTGGCTACCACCGTCGGTTGCCACTTATTGCAAATAAGGGGAGAGAAATGACTGATTTCGTTTCACCCGGCCAACCTGGAAGTAAGGCAGTTTTCTTGCCACGGTATGACCACTGGATTAACGGAAAGTTTGTAAAACCAACCTCGGGGCAATACTTCGAAAATATAACTCCAGTTACTGGAAAAGTTTTTTGCGAAGTTGCTCGTGGAAATGCCGCTGATATAGATCTGGCTCTAGATGCCGCTCATGCAGCAGCCCCGGCTTGGGGTAAAACGTCAGCGACCGAACGCGCAATTATTTTGAACAAAATTGCAGATCGCATGGAAGCAAATGTTGAATCAATTGCAGTTGCTGAAACTTGGGAAAATGGAAAACCAATTCGCGAGGCGCTTTATGTAGATATCCCACTCGCAATTGATCACTTCCGATATTTTGCTGCCGCAATTCGGGCGCAAGAAGGAAGTGCTGGTGAACTCGACCATGACACAGTTGCATATCATTTCCACGAGCCACTCGGTGTAGTCGGTCAAATTATTCCTTGGAACTTCCCAATCTTGATGGCGGTTTGGAAATTAGCGCCAGCGCTAGCCGCTGGAAACTGCGTGGTTTTAAAGCCAGCAGAACAGACACCGGTTTCAATTCACTTCTTAATGGATCTCATTAAGGATCTGATTCCAGATGGTGTTCTAAACATCGTTAACGGTTTTGGCGTCGAAGCAGGTAAACCACTTGCATCTTCACCACGTATTGCAAAAATTGCGTTTACTGGTGAAACATCAACCGGTCGTTTGATCATGCAATATGCCTCAGAGAACATCATTCCGGTAACTCTAGAACTAGGCGGAAAGAGCCCAAATATCTTCTTCGCCGATGTTGCAGCTGAAAATGACGCCTTTTACGACAAGGCACTCGAAGGCTTCACAATGTTTGCAGTTAACCAAGGTGAAGTTTGCACCTGTCCTTCTCGCGGGCTTATTGATGCCAAGATTTATGACAAATTCTTGGGCGATGTAACTGCGCGAACCAACGCTATTAAACAGGGCCATCCACTTGATCTTTCAACCATGATTGGTGCCCAAGCTAGCAATGATCAATTAGAGAAGATTCTTTCTTACTTTGATATCGGCAAGAAAGAGGGCGCAAAGGTAATTACTGGAGGCGAGCGCTCTGATCTTGGCGGCGAACTTTCTGGTGGGTATTACGTTTTGCCTACAATTTTTGAAGGTAAAAATAATATGCGAATCTTCCAAGAAGAAATATTCGGACCGGTTGTATCCGTAACTAAGTTCGATGGTTTCGATAATGCGATGGAGATTGCAAATGACACCTTGTATGGACTTGGTGCTGGTGTTTGGACTCGAGACATGAATACTGCTTATCGCGCAGGTCGCGAAATTAAAGCAGGACGTGTTTGGACCAACTGCTATCACGCATATCCTGCAGGAGCCGCATTCGGTGGTTATAAGGCTTCAGGTATCGGTCGCGAAAATCATAAAATGATGCTTGATCACTACCAACAGACAAAGAATCTGCTAGTTTCATATTCCCCAAATAAACTTGGATTCTTTTAAGCCCATCGACCAGTAATAGACCAGTTATAAAAAGGAAACCATGGAGATCCCGTCACGAGTTGATTACACCGAGGCCGCAGCAGAGATGTTGCGCAAACTCACCGCAATCAATGGCCCACTGATGTTTCATCAATCAGGTGGTTGTTGTGACGGGTCTTCTCCAATGTGTTACTTAGAAGGTGAATTTAAAGTTGGCGCGCAAGATGTTTTAGTTGGCGAATTTGTAATAACTGGAATTGAAAAACCAATAAAAGTCTGGATGTCAGTTTCGCAATTTGAATATTGGAAACACACCCATTTAACGATCGATCTGGTCGATGGCCGGGGTGGGGGATTCTCTCTGGAGGCCCCAGAGGGTAAGCGCTTCTTAACGCGCTCGCGCCTATTTACGGATAGCGAATGGGAGATATTGGAGATATCTCCGGTTTCAACCGGCGCTTGACCGGGTAATTTCCCCGACACGCCGC
>CALEGP010000026.1 GCA_937876245.1 uncultured Actinomycetes bacterium
TGTTAAGCACGCCGCCAGCGTTCGTCCTGAGCCAGGATCAAACTCTCCATAGAAAAGTTTTGATCTGGCAAAAAACAAAACTAGCGTTTATAGCTATTTCAGTTTTACCAATTGTTTTTGTTTTGTACCCAATATCCGACGCCTTTTGACGAGCGGCGAAGTCCTGGAAATACAAAGGAATTTGGCATATTTTTTCTGCACCTGAAAACAGGGGCAGGCCAATATATGCCGATTGGCATTGATTTTTTGCACGTTGTTGAGTTCTCAAGGTACGAGTGCGCACCGGTCACAGCGATTTCTCGCCGATTGCAGGGCAGACCGCCAAACCTAGCGGAAGGCACACGGAAGAGCAAATCCGGTAAAACCTTCATAGCATTTGGAAAAGTTGTCGTTGCTTGGCCTTATTTACCCATTTTAAAGGGCTTTTACGTCCATTTCGCAAGCGAGGCGTAAAGATAGCCCATGCCTAACCCATGGTCAAATTGGCTGTAGGCAAAAAGGCCTAAAATTCCTTACTTTTGATGCGAGGTTTATCACCCCAAAATTGGTCAAAATTCACGCTCGAAATGGGCTCTTTTCTTTTTTAGCCATTCATAAATATCAAATTTGAGCGCAGAGAAAATGAGTTAAAGCACCTCTACCGAAGCCAAATCTCGCTTCCCTTTACGCAAAATTAAGAACCTTCCATGTATCAGGTTCTGCTCAGTCGGTGTGAAATTTTCGCCAGCGATTTTTTCGTTATTTAGATAGGCACCATTTTCCTTAACGATTCGACGAGCTGCAGATTTAGAATCAACAATTCCACTAGCCGCAATTAAATCAACCCACGTGGGAAATTCCTCGCCCCTATTAATTGTAACTTTTGGTAATTGCGAAAGTGCTGCAGATAATGTTTCTATATCTAAATCTTTTAATTCTCCTTGACCGAATAGCGCTTTGGATGCTGCCTCAACTTTTTCGCATTGATCTGTACCATGAACTAATGATGTAACTTCGCGCGCAAGTTCTCGTTGTGCTTCTCTTGCACCAGGGTTTACTTTCACCGTATCTAATAATCTTTCTAATTCACTATGATCTTTAAAAGAAAACACTTTCAAATATCTTTCCACATCCGCATCATCCGTGTTGATCCAATATTGGTAGAACGCGTAAGGCGATGTCATCTCGGCATCCAACCAAATTGAACCACCGGCAGTCTTTCCAAACTTAGTGCCATCAGACTTTGCCATAAGCGGAATAGTCAATGCATGGCCCGAGCCACCTTCGACTTTGCGAATCAAATCAAGGCCCGCAACAATATTTCCCCATTGATCCGAGCCGCCAAGTTGGAGGCGACAATTCTGGCGACGGAAAAGTTCTAGGTAATCAAAAGCTTGCAATACTTGATAAGAAAATTCTGTATATGAAATTCCCCCACTCTCAAGGCGCGAGGAAACTGAATCCTTAGCCAACATTTGATTTACACTGAAATGCTTTCCAATATCACGAAGAAATTCAAGCGCCGACATTGATTTAGTCCAGTCAAGATTATTGGCCATAACAGCTGGGTTAACTGCAGAATCAAAATCGAGAAATCTAGAGAGTTGTTCACGTATGTTCTCGACCCATTTTGAAACGGTACTTTCAGTATTCAGAGTACGTTCTTCATTTCGGCCACTCGGATCACCTACAAGACCTGTCGCTCCCCCCACTAGGGCGATCGGTAAATGACCTGCCAACTGAAAACGTCTCATAACAAGTATGACTACAAGATTGCCGACATGCAGACTTGGCGCCGTTGGATCAAACCCGATGTAAAACTTAACTGGCCCAGTACCTAAGTCTTTTAGAAGTGAATCCCTATCTGTCGTTTGCGCTAGCAATCCACGCCATTCCAGGTCAGCAATAAGTTCATTTGTCATGGCTTCATCATGCCTGAAAAACGTTGCAGCTCGTTGGATATCCAGCTTTTTGCTTCCTTCGTGGCAGTTTCTAAATCGGAAATTTGCGACGTAACACTAGCGATCGAAGTCCCCAGAGATGAAGTCCTGGAAGCAACGGCGCCGGAGACGGTAAGAAATTCTCTGAGATCAGATTCCAATTCCGGATGGATGCTGGAAAGTTCGATATCAGATAATTCGTGCAATTCCCTTCCGCTCTTTTCGCATAATCTTACGCATTCACCAGCAGCTTCATGTGCTAACGAAAATGGCACAGCCTTCTTGGCGAGATAATCTGCAATCTCTGTTGCAAGTGCGTAACCCGCATGTGCACCGCGAGAGATGTTTGCATCATTGAATTTTGCGGTGGTTACCATTCCCGCTAACGCAGGAAGTAGCAGAAGTAAGGTTTCGACTGAATCAAATACTGGCTCTTTATCCTCTTGGAGGTCACGGTTGTATGCAAAAGGAAGACCTTTAAGGGTCGTTAACAGAGCTGTTAGATTTCCAACAAGTCGCCCACTCTTGCCTCTGGCCAGTTCTGCAATATCAGGATTTTTCTTCTGTGGCATGATCGATGATCCGGTTGAATAAGCATCATCGATTACTACCCACGAAAACTCTGTAGTACTCCACAAAGTGAACTCCTCGCCAATTCGGGAGAGATGGACTCCTAGCATCGCCATCACAAAGAGAGCTTCTGCTGCGAAATCTCGATCACTTACCGCATCGATGCTATTCGCGGCCAGCCCATCAAAGCCCAACGATTGTGCACTTGATTCAGGATTTGGCTGTAAACCACTTCCTGAAAGTGCGCCAGCCCCTAAAGGTGAGATGCTGTTGCGTACTAACCAATCTCCGACCCGATCTATATCCCGCAATAGGGCTTGGGAATGTTTTGCAAGTTCATGACCAAAAACTATCGGTTGAGCATGCTGTAAGTGCGTGAAACCTGGCGCGATAATTTCCACCGTCTCTGCACTTTTTTTGTTAAATGCTTCAATTAAGTTCGTCGTCAGCGACGCTATTTCCAGCAGGTGGTCAATAAGATAAAGCTTGAAGTCAGTAACTACGAGATCATTTCTTGAGCGACCGGCCCTCAGAGCGCCACCAACCGCCCCGATTTTTGCTACCAAACCCCGCTCAATTGCACTATGGACATCTTCGTCCTTGTCGTCATAGGAAAATTTTCCGCTGAGAATCTCAGTACCTAGCGCTTTGAGTCCCGCACGTATAACTTCGCCGTTGCCCGCAGTAATTATCCCTGCAGATATTAGCCCCTCTAAATGCGCCAAATTAACTCTGATGTCATACGGCGCTAGGCGCCAGTCAAAATCAACGCTTCTTGATAGCGCCGCTACCGAATCAGCAGGTCCGCTTGAAAATCTTCCGCCCCATAGCGTCATTATCTATTTCCTCTTTCCCTTAGTTCCTGTAGTCCCAGTAGCAAAAACTGAAATCGATTTAGCAAGCTCGGCTCCACCATTGGCCGTTTTCGATACAACTAGAACTGTGTCATCTCCTGCGATTGTTCCGATCGCACTCGTTAGTGATCCGTTAAGTGAATTTCTATCTATAGCACTGGCTAGTAATTGCGCGCCACCTGGAGGAGTGCGGACCACCGCTAAGTTGCCACTTGCAGTAACGCTCATTATCAAATTCGCTGCATTTGTTGCTTTACTATTCGTTTCCTCGGCGATTACATATTGAAATTCTCCATTTGCATCGCGAACTCGAACTGCTCTCAAATCTTCCAAATCTCGACTTGCCGTTGCCTGCGTTACTTTCACTCCCTCGCGAGAGAGCAATTTCACCAGGTGGGACTGTGACTCAACTCCCCCTCGTCTAATCAACTTGGCAACCTGCGCTCTTCGTTGAGCAGAGCTGATATGCGTTTTAACGTTCATAAGTTGAAGCAACCTTTCTAAATATTTCCAGGAAACGAATTATTTGTGCGTCGGTCACAATTAAAGGTGGCGCGATACGTATAACAGTCTCCGAAGTAGCATTGGCTAAAATACCTTCGCCTTGAAGTCCTAGTACAAATTTTTTGGCAACACCAGTTTTCAGAACTATTCCTAGCAATAACCCAGAACCTCTGACAGATTCCACCAACGCGCTCTTGGAAAGTTCAAGTTTTAGAGTTAACTCAAGTGCAGAATTTCTGGCGATAAGACCCTCATTTTCTATAGTTGTAATCGCAGCGAGAGCAGATGCACATGCAATTGGGCTGCCACCAAAAGTACTTCCATGCGAACCAGGTCCAAATAAGGAAGCGCAATCTCCAATAGCTATCATCGCGCCAAGTGGCAATCCGCCACCAAGTCCTTTAGCAAGGGTGATTATGTCTGGAGTGATTCCCTCTTTCTCAAAACCAAACCATTCGCCAGTTCTTCCCATCCCTGTTTGCACGCAATCAAAGGCCAGCAATACCCCGCGCCTCGTGGTGAGTTCGCGCAATTTCTTTAGGTAGCCAAAATCGGGAACGACCACGCCATTTTCACCTTGAATAGGTTCTACAATCACCATTGCAACTTTTTTATTGATCACTTTCTTCGCAGCGGCGATGTCGTTATAGGGAATAAAAGCGATTTTTTTCAGAAGAGGAATGAAGGGCTCCTGCTTCGGACTTTGACCAGTAATCGAAAGCGCTCCCATTGTGCGTCCGTGAAATGAACCAATCATTGACACGATCCTTTTTCGCCCAGTCAAACGAGACAACTTCAAGGCCGCTTCATTCGCCTCGGCCCCAGAGTTACAAAAGAAAACTCTCGCACTTGCCTCACCAGTTAGAGATTTCAATTTTTCCGCTAGCTCGAGCGCACGTGGATGTGAATATAGATTACTGACGTGACCGAGTTGGTTCGCCTGATCTGAAATAGCAGAAACTATTGCTGGATGTGCATGGCCCAAAATATTAGTTGCGATACCCCCCAAAAAATCTAAATATTCGTTTCCTTCAATATCCCAAACCAAACTCCCCCGACCTCTCACCAACGTGATTTTCGGAGTGCCATAATTATTTTGAAATGCATTTTCCCATCGGCTCTGTGATTCCAAATTATCGCTCATCTTAGGAGACCACCAAAGTTCCAGATTTACCAGAATGGGCCGCCCTCAAATTTTCAACGCTTGTCCCATCAAATATCCGCACCGATTTTGCCCCAGAGGTTATGGCAGTAATCGCCGCATTAACCTTAGGAGACATTCCACCTTCAAAACCTTCGGCGATAGATTGCAACTCACTTAAGGAAATTTCTCCAATCAACGAACTCTCCTCCGGCCAATTGCGATAAATACCAGAAACGTCAGTTGAAAACATCACCAATTCCGCACCAAGGGCGCCTCCGATTGCCCCGGCGACCAAATCAGCATTCATATTTAGTCCTACGCCCTCTCTCGTTACAGATATAGGTGAGATGACTGGAGTGAGACCCTGATCAATAAAATTCTGTATAACCGATACGTCAATGCTTTCTACATCTCCAACGAGCCCTAAAGATGAGTCAGTAACTTTGGCCCGAATCAAATTTCCATCACCTGCCGATATCCCAACTGCGTTAATTCCTAAACCCACCAATTGATTTGTTAAATTCCGGAGAACTTCACCGCTCAAAGTTCGCGCAACTACTTCATAAACTTGCGTACTTGTTTTACGTAGACCTTTGACCATCTCGCTTTTCACGCCATGAATTTCAAGTTCGCGGTTAATCTGTGGACCGCCGCCATGAACAATCACGATATTTTCGCCAGATTTAATTAAGTCCGCCAGATAGGCCAGTATCGGATCCACTTTCAGCTCTTCGCTAATTGCATGGCCACCATATTTGAATACAATCATTATTTCACGCTCATCGAATCTAGCCCGAGGTCTTGTGCAAATCCGCACATGAGATTCGCATTTTGGATCGCTTGACCGGCTGCGCCCTTGCCTAGGTTGTCTATAGCGATCGAAATAATAAGACGATTAGTATGTGGGTCAATAGCAGTTTGAATCAAGGCGCTATTGGTGCCAAGTGTTGAGGAAGTCTGTGGCATTGCGCCTATTGGCAACACAGACACAAATGGTGATTCCGCAAAGTATTCCAAATACGATTTATGAACTTGCTCCGCTGCTACCTCTCGAGATAACTTTGAAGTCACTGTTGCGAGAATTCCTCGTGGCATAGGAGCCAAAATTGGTGTGAATGACAACCTAACCTCGCCGCCATTTACTTTCGCCAAATTTTCTTCTATTTCAGGAATATGTTGATGAACTCCCCCAAACTTATACGAAACCAAGTTGTTCATCACTTCACTGGCTGAGAGGCCAACTTTCCCATTGCGCCCAGCACCCGTGGTTCCGCTGGCAGCAACTGCAACCAAATCAGTCGCATCAATAAAATTATTAGCAATGGCTGGCGCAGTTGCAAGAATAATTGCAGTTGCATAACACCCTGGGTTGGCTACTCGATCACTACCCCGAATACTCTCAAAGTTGTCGCCTAACTCTGGCAATCCATAAGTAAACTTTCCGGCATAACTTCCACCGTAGTAGCTATGCCATGCCTGCGAATCAGACAATCTAAAATCCGCTCCTAAATCCACTATTTTGACCGCCGGCAAAATATCTTTGACAAGCCCAGCAGATTCGCCATGTGGTAGCGCAAGAAATACCAAATCACATCTATTGATTAAGTTAATATCTGTAATCTCAAACTTACGATTGCGAAAATTCAATAGATGTGGGTGTACCGAAACTATCTCCTCCCCCGCATTTGTTCCGGCGCTGACGTAGAAGATTTCAAATTTTTCGTGGCTGGAAAGCAGCCGCAGCAACTCGCCACCTGCATATCCGCTAGCACCTACGATGCCTATTTTCATATGCCGATGCTATCAGCCAATGTATATTTATGCAATTCTATGTATATTTATACACGAACAGTGGCGCCACATTCTTTTAGAGCTGCAGCGGCAGCAGACTCGCGATATTGCGAAACCTCTTCAGCCGTTAGTGTCCGATCAGCTGCCCTAAAGACCAGAGTAAATGCCAGAGAAACTTTACCTTCTCCCAGTTTGTCGTAGCGATCGAAGAGAGTGATGCTCTCCAACAAATCTCCAGCACCCGCTTTTAGGGCTGTTTCTACCGTCGCAGCAGCGATCGATTCATCAACTACTAGTGAGATGTCTTGTATAGCGGCAGGCATGGTGACCAAGGAAGGCGATTTTACCGATGCTGGAAAGTCAAGGGCGCCTAGAACAACAACAAATGCGCATGAACGTTCAGGCAATCCGAGAGCACTGATTACCCTGGGATGGAGTTCGCCTGCGTGCGCAACCGCTCTGCCATTAACCTGAAATTCAGCACAACGACCTGGGTGCCATGGAGCAAAATCCGAGCTTATTACGGTGGCCAAATTTCCGGTTGATTCAATAATCATCCTCGCAAACCCAATTGATTCCACCCAAGTAAATTCTTCGGCCTTTCCGTTCCAGCTATCAGAGCCGAGTTTTCCAGCAACCACAGCACCTACGTGCAGTGGTTGATTAGGCACGCTGGCATAAATTCCTCTTCTTGTTTCGACATCCGGAACGCGATCGGTGCCTACTACCTTCTGAATCTCTAGTTTCTCGGTGTTTCTAAATACTGTACCTATTTCAAAAATAGCTATGTCTTTTGCGCCTCGCCCTTGATTTCTTACCGCCGTCAACAGCAAGCCCGGCAGAAGGTGCGTCCGTAAATCCGGGAATTCTTCAGACATCGGATTCGCGATCCTAAAACTCTTAGCACGGTCCCCGACAAAACCTAATTCCGCCACAAAATTCGGATTAACAAATGGATAGTTGTACACCTCGGAGAAGCCATTATCAGCTAAGAAGTTAGCGACACCACGTTTGCGGTACTGCATCGCCGAGAGAGCTGCGCCCTTCTTGCCAGTGGGCAGCGTAGAGGGAATTCGCTCATAACCGATCATTCTTGCAACTTCTTCGACTAAATCCGGAGCCAACAATAAATCCGCGCGCCAAGTTGGTGGACTTATCTCCCAATTAGTATCCGTTTCCCTAACAACTTCGCAGCCAACTACCCTTAATTTCTCCTCAACTTCTGAAAGTGAAACCTGAATGCCTAAATACCTAGCGACGAAATTTGGATCAAAAGAAAGGATCGGAGCAAATTCAGGTTCGCCGAAAGTGCTAGTTCCAACATATGTGGCGCCGCCTAACTCAATCATCAGCGCAATCGCTCGCCCTGAGGAAATTTCCGCAAGCGATGGGTCAACTCCTCGCTCCAAACGTCTGGAGGCTTCCGAAGAGAGCTTATGCCGCCTCGAACCTTTCGCAATTGTAATTGGATCAAAACGGGCTGCTTCCAACGCAATAGTTGAAGTAGATTGCGTAACTTCCGAACTCGACCCACCCATCACCCCAGCTAAAGCCAGGGCCGTGCTCTTATCTGCTACAAGTAAATCTTCCGGGTCGAGATTACGCTCTTGATTATCCAAAGTCTTTATTTTCTTCGTTTGACCAGCGCGCCTAATAGTCAACAAGGTATCTATCTTTGAGCCATCAAATGCATGGAGCGGCTGTCCCAGTTCTAACATTACATAATTTGTAATGTCGACCGCCAAAGAGATGGAGCGCATGCCAGATTTTTCAATACGGCGACTCATCCAGAGTGGCGTTGGCGCACCGGGATTGAATTCGGAAATCGTTCTTATATACACAACCGATAGAGCCGAAGGGTCTTCAACTTCTATTTGGATGCCCGCTTTATTCTTATCAAATTTCGATAAATCCACTTTTAGCGCTGGGTCATCAAATTTGACTCCAAGCGAAGCTGCCAATTCGCGAGCCAAGCCACGAATAGAGAGGGCGTAACCTCGGTCCGGATTCACTGCCGCATCAATAATCACATCATTGATCTCCAATAAAGCGATTGCATCTGCTCCAACTTTTGCGCAATCTGCTGGAAGCACGATAATGCCGGAATGCTCATCACTGATACCCAGTTCACGTGCTGAACAAATCATGCCGTTACTAGTTCTTCCATAAGTTTCACGCGCAGATATTGCGAAATTCCCAGGTAGAACCGCACCGGGTAGAGCTGCTACAACAAGATCTCCAACAGCAAAATTAGTTGCGCCGCAAATTACAAAGCGCGCCGAGTCTTCCCCGCAATCCAACCCAACGAATCTAATGGGTTTCTTATTTCCTGTTAGTTCCTCGATTGATTCGACCCTGGCTACGGTAAGTGGTCCCTCTAAATCAGCGCCCTGAACTTCAATGCTTTCAATTTCGAAACCAACGTTAACAAAGGCTAACTCAATTTCCGCAAGGGAGATCTCCTCCGGCACATCGGCAAATTCGCGAATCCACGAAAGCGGAATTTTCATCTGCCACCAACGCCAAAACTGCGAGTAAACCGGATGTCGCCCTCAACAATGTCATGCATGTCTGTAATCCCATGGCGAACCATCAAAGTTCGTTCCAGTCCCATCCCAAATGCAAATCCGGAGAATTCACTTGTATCGATCCCACAAACCTCTAGAACTTTTGGATTTACCATGCCGCAACCGCCCCATTCAATCCAACGTCCATTAAAAAAGAAGTCGACTTCGGCGCTTGGTTCGGTAAATGGAAAAAACGAAGGTCGCAATCTAGTTTTCACATCCGGCCCAAATATGCTCTGCGCAAAATAATCCAGAGTTCCTTTTAGATCAGCCATTGTTATTCCTCGATCGATGACTAAGCCTTCAACCTGGCTGAACACTGGCGTGTGTGTTGCATCCAACTCGTCAGCTCTGTACGTACGCCCCGGACAGATAACATAAATAGGTGGCTGGTCTTCCAACATAGTACGTATTTGTACTGGTGAAGTGTGGGTGCGTAGAACCAACCTTGATTCCAGAGGCTCGATAAAAAAAGTATCCTGCATAGTTCTTGCTGGATGGTCTGCCGGAATATTCAAGGCGTCAAAATTTAGCCACTCTGCTTCTAATTCTGGCCCCTCAGCAACTCGATAACCTAGGCCGATAAATAAATCAGAAATTTCATTTGTTAAAATCGTTAACGGATGGAGTCCACCCTTTGGCATTTTTGTAGCTGGAAGAGTTACATCAACACGTTCTTCAGCTAAAACCTTTGCATCCCGCTCAGATTCAAGAACAACTAACCGCGCATCAAAAGCTGCAGTGACTTCTGCTTTGGCAGCACCAACAACTTTGCCAAACTGCGCCTTCTGCTCTGGAGCAATTTTTCCCAGCGCCTGGCTTGCTTTTGAAAGATTCGACTTATCGCCTAGGTGCTCGATTTTTACAAGTTTTAACTGCGCAAGATCTTTTGCCATAACAATGGCATCGAGAGCGCTCCTAGTTGCGCTGGAAACATCTGCGACAGTTAGCGACATAATCCATTAATACTACCGAATCCCTACCTCAAACATCGCGATTGCAGCCGCGCTAGCCACATTTAAACTTTCGGATCTACCCTTCATTGGAATTGCTGCGCGCAAATCAACGCCGTCAATCTCTGGAAGTCCCCGTGCCTCATTCCCAAATATCAGGATGATTTTTTCACTCGGCGAGATATCTAGAATTGAAAGATCACTCTCGCCGGAGAGGGCGATAGTTTGAAATTTCTCTTGCCTAGCAAAATCCATAAGTTTGTCGAAATTTACGCCCTCGACTACCGGAATGTGCCAAAGAGCCCCGACTGTTGCACGGACCGTTTTGGGGGAATAAGCGTCAACGCTATTAGCCGAAAAAATCACTGCATCAAATCCACATGCTTCAGCTGTGCGAATCACTGTGCCGCTGTTGCCCGGATCCTGAATCTCCCAGAAATAGGCAATCTTTTTCGCACTCCTCTGTTTTATTTTATAGAGCGTATTTTCGGTAAATTTACAGAGAGCCAAAATCCCCTGAGGAGACTCGGTATCAGCCATCTCGTTCATTACCGCCTCTGAAACATGAACTATCGGGGCATTGGATAAATTTTCTATGGCAATCTCAGATTCCAATTTGTTGAAACCTTTTTCAGTTACATAAAGGCTAATCAACTTCGGCGCTTCATCGTAGCTCGGACGAAAGGATTCTCTAACGCTCTGTATTCCGTCAGCAACGAACTCTTTCTCACTCTGTCGTTTCTTCTTACCGCGAGAACCCAAAAGAGCCTTCACCCTCTCGATATGCGGAGAATGAAGGCTCGTAATTTGGTTATTAGGCATTTACGACGTGCTTGCGAGCTACCTCAACTAGCGCAGCAAAAACCGCTGGCTCGTTGGTGGCGAGCTCTGAAAGCATCCGGCGATCTACTTCAACGCCAGCGCTCTTAAGACCCTGGATGAATCGGTTATAAGTCATCCCATTAGCCCGAGTACCTGCGTTTATACGCTGAATCCAAAGTCGACGGAAATCACCTTTGCGATCTTTACGATCGTTGAATGCGTAAACAAGGGAGTGGGTAACTTGTTCTTTTGCTTTAGAGAACAGTCTGGAACGTTGACCACGATATCCGGCTGCTCTTGCAAGCGTTGTTCTGCGCTTCTTTGCGGCATGTACGCCACGTTTAACTCTTGCCATGGTTTATTCCTTCCTGTTACTTCAAGCCGAGCAAGCGCTTGGCAGTGAATGCGTTTGGAGCCTTAGCTACTGAATCTCCGCTTAGGCGACGTGTTATTCGAGAAGACTTGCGTTCTAGAAGGTGGCGCTTTCCTGCACGCTCATGCATGACTTTGCCGGTTCCGGTTAAACGGAACCTCTTTTTAGCTCCACTATGGGTCTTCATCTTTGGCATTTGCTAACCTCCTAGTTAGTAATAACTTTAGTAACTTTAAAAACTTCTTTAAACTTCAGGTACTACATCAACCGCTTCCGCAGTTTCCATTTCATCGACTTCATCCACTACGACCGCTTTTTCGGCCTTAGCTTCTCTGCTACGGCTAGCCACCTTCGCAGCTTTCTGCTGTGAAATCGACTGACCTTTCTTAACATTCGTCCCTAAAACCATCGTCATGTTTCGTCCTTCTTGCTTTGGCGCAAATTCAACGAAAGCAACTTCTGAGAGCTCTTCAGCTAACTTCATAAGTAAACGGTAACCAATTTCAGGTCTTGCTTGTTCTCGGCCTCGAAATTGAATCGTTACCTTTACTTTGTCTCCGCCCCTAAGAAAGCGCTCAATATGAGTTTTCTTAGTTTCGTAGTCATGTGGCTCGATTTTTGGCCTAAGTCGCATTTCCTTAACAATGATGTGTGTCTGATTCTGTCTTGCCTCTCGCGCTTTTTGTGCGATTTCGTATTTGTATTTTCCGAAATCCATCACTTTACAGACGGGCGGTTGGGCTTCTGGTGCAATTTCAACGAGATCTAGTCCGACCTCATCAGCCATTTTCAGGGCAGTATCGATATCTACGACACCAATTTGCTCACCGGAAAAACCAATCAGACGAACTTGCGCTACGCGAATTCGATCATTGATTCTTGGTTCAGCGCTGATAATTTCTCCTCCCTGATTATTCACTTCTATTTAGAAGCAGGCGGAGAGAGTCGCAAATGCAGGCTAAAAAACCTGTAAAGACCAAATCACCGAAGCGATAAAGGTGGGAGCGACTAGCTCCACTTGATTGCGCAAGGCTACCTTATTCCCTCGATAAGTAGAAATTACCCACCAATCGCATGAACTCCAGCATCTACATGCACAATTTCGCCGGTGGTTTTTGGGAAAAAGCTGGAAAGTAAGGCAACCGCACCTTGGGCGGCCGGAATCGGATCGGTGACATCCCAGACCAAGGGAGCCCGCTTGTTCCATACATCTTCGAACTCTTCAAAACCAGGGATCGATTTAGCAGCCATCGTCTTTATTGGCCCAGCGGCGATTAGATTGCAACGAATATTCTCCGCACCTAAATCCCGAGCCAGGTATCGATTCGCCGACTCGAGCCCAGCTTTTGCCACGCCCATCCAGTCATATTTTGGCCAGGCCACAGTCGCGTCAAAAGTTAGGCCAACGATTGCAGCTCCCTCTTTCTTGAAAAGTGGCTTGCACGCCATCGTCAGCGACTTATAGGAAAATGTGGACACGTGAACTGCTGTAGCAACATCCTCCCAGGCTGTATTGAGGAAATTTCCGCCCAGCGCTGTCTCCGGCGCAAAACCAATTGAATGAACGACGCCGTCCAAATGTGGAAGATATTCCTTGACTAGAGATGCCAGGCGATCCAAATGTTCAACATTTGTAACATCTAGCTCGATAACTGGCGCTTGCTTAGGTAATCTGGCGGCAATACGTTTCGTAATACTAAGGGCTCGACCGAAGGAAGTTAGAACAACGTTCGCTCCTTCGTCCTGTGCAATTTTTGCCACATGGAAGGCAATCGAAGACTCAGTCAGTACGCCAGTTACCAATATATTTTGATTTTGCAGTATTCCCACTTAGTGCCCCATTCCTAATCCGCCATCAACTGGTATTACTGCGCCCGTAATGTATGCCGCCTCTGGTGAAGCCAAAAAAGCGACTACCCCTGCGACTTCTGCCGGCGTACAAAATCTTGCCAATGGTATGGCTTCAATTATTTGCGCTTTACGAGATTCTTCGAGTACAGCCGTCATATCCGTTTCAACAAATCCAGGTGCAACTACATTTGCTGTTATTCCGCGACTACCCAATTCTCTCGCGAAGCTTCGCGCCATTCCCACCAAACCACTCTTAGTCGCTGCATAATTTACTTGACCTGCCGAGCCGAGTAATCCCACAACAGAGCCAACAAAAATCATACGTCCAGATTTTCTCTTTAACATTCCTCTAGTACATGCTCTTGCGACTCGAAATGCGCCGACTAGATTAGTTTCGACAACAGATTCAAAATCTTCATCACTCATCCGCATAGCTAAACCATCTTTAGTGATTCCAGCATTAGCAACCAGGACATCAATCCCGCCAAATTTCCCCTCAATTTGCTGAATAGCAGAATTGACACTGTCGCTATCCGTTACATCCATGACGACACTTTCAAAGCCAGCTGGTCCGCTCCCTGACCGATGGGTTACTACGACTTCGAACCCCTGGGCCTTAAATTTTTCCGCTATTGCTAAACCAATTCCGCGATTTCCACCTGTGATTAGCGCGACTTGAGGGGTAATACTCATGGGAGAAACTTACTAGTTCTTTCGCGATACTACTAAGTATCCATGAGCGTTACATGACTCAAGAGCCAGTTTTTACTTATCTCGCATAGGATTAACACATGGCCAAAGCGAGGAAGGTAGTTGACGCTTCTGTTACTGATGCCGCTCACGCACTTTCAAAAGACCAAACAGCCCGAGCCCGCCGCTATTTCTTTTCTATGATGATGAGAACTGCGTGCTTCATTCTCGCGGTCCTTCTTCCTAGCCCATATCGATGGATCGCCCTACTCGGTGCGGTAGTTCTGCCTTACGTCGCAGTCATAGCTGCCAATGCAGGCAGAGAGCGTGTACGCCCAGGCGAAGCAGAATTTACAAGCAGCCAAAAAGAGATTGGTTGACATAAAGAAATTGAAAGAATTCTTAAGGCCCATCGCACTTCTTCAATCACTTATTGCACTTTTCTTGATCGGGGGGTGCCTCTTTGCGGCTCAATGGCAGTACAACCGCGGTACTTCTCAGTATGCAGTTAACGCGATTATCAAAACAAATTTAGGCCTGCTGCCCGTCAAAGAGCCAGATATTTCCACTCTCGACCCAATTACCAATCAGTGGCGAACACTAAATCTAATTGGCTCATTCGATAACTCTCATCAAGAGCTAATCCGCAACCGTTACTTTGAAGGAAAATTTGGTTTTGAAGTTCTAACACTTTTTAGTTCCGTGGCAGGAGATAATTTTTGGGTTGATCGTGGTTGGGTTGCAGCCGGTCCCAATGCGGCGACACCTCCACAAGTTACGCCTGCGCCAACAGGAGAAATCAAGATCAGAGCTCGCATCAGGTCCGAAAATTTGAGTCGCCAGTTGCAGGGTTCATTTTTTGTTACGAAGATTATTAGTGAAAAGCCTAAGTCAATAGCTAAAATTCAAGGCGTCGACGCAAAATCTTATTACCTTGATTTGCTTCCTAACCATGACAAATCGGTTCTACCTCTTACGCCAATTGCACTTCCAGAAATTTCTGGGGGTCCCCATTTCGCTTACGCGTTGCAGTGGCTAGCCTTTGCTCTATTGACTTTAATCGGTAGAGCTCTGCTGTTCCGAGAGACCAAGAGACTGGCGCTGAAATAAATCAAAGTAGAGACCACCTTTGGCAACCAACTCTTCATGCCGCCCAGTCTCGACGATCTTGCCGCCATCTAAGACCAGAATCTGATCGGCGTGTACAACAGTAGAGAGACGATGCGCAATAACAATGCTGGTTCGTCCAATCAAAGCAACCTTGAGCGCCTCTTGAACCAGCGCCTCATTTTCTGAATCCAGATGAGCTGTTGCTTCATCCAAGATGACGATACTGGGTGCTTTCAAAAGTAGTCTCGCTATGGCCAATCGTTGTTTTTCGCCACCCGACAAGCGATGTCCTCGCTCTCCGACAACTGTTTCCAACTTATTGGGAAGTGAACGTACAAATCCGCCAATCTGCGCCAAGTCGCAAGCTGCCCAGATTTCATTCTCAGTGGCATCCACCTTGGCATACCGAAGGTTTGATTCAATGCTCTCATGAAACATATGCGAATCCTGTGTTACGACTCCGATCAATCTTCGCAAGTCATCTATTTTGCTATCGCGAATGTCTATGCCATTGATCAGAATGGCGCCATTGGTTACATCGTAAAGTCTAGGAATCAAACTTGATATCGTACTTTTACCAGCTCCTGAGGGTCCAACAATCGCCGTAAAGGAACCTGGCTTACATGTAAAGGAAATTCCATCAATAACAATTCCACTATCAGGGACTTCTTCTTTCGCCGCTCCTTCGAGTGAAGCGAGCGAAATTTCCTTTGCCGATGGATAGGCAAATACCACATTATTGAATTCGACCTTTGGCATGCCCGGAGGAATAACTTTTGTTACAACACTATCTCTAACCATTGGTACCAGGTCGAAAACTTCGAAAACCCGTTCGAAGGAGACTAGCGCCGACATTACATCAACTCGAACATTTGATAGCGCGGTTAGTGGGCCATAAAGTCGAGCGAGAAGCGCCGTAATTGCCAGCAACGTACCTATAGTTATTTGGTCATTGATAGCCAAGTGGCCACCAACTCCGTAAGCGACAGCTGTAGCAACTGCCGCTACTGAAGTCATGGCGATGAAGAAAATACGATTCAGCATGGCAATTTTTATGCCCATGTCTGCGACGCTTCTGGCTTTGCCTCGAAAATTCTGCGATTCGCCAGCCCCATCACCGTAGAGGGATACTAATAGCGCGCCCGAAACATTAAAGCGCTCGGTCATTGTCGAAGACATTTGCGCATTCAACTCGAATGAACGCCGGGTATATCCAGCTAATTTCTTTCCTATCCACTTTGTCGGAACCATAAAAATCGGCAATAGGAGCAAGGAAATAACAGTTATCTGCCACGACAGCGTCAGCATCGCAATGGCGACTAGAACCAGGGTCAGTGAGTTGCTGACCACACCGGAGAGAGTAGATGTGAAGGCCTGCTGGGCACCGATGACATCCGAATTTATTCGCGAAATAAGTGATCCAGTTTGAGTTCGAGTGAAAAAAGCAATCGACTGCTTCTGAACGTGTTCAAATACTTGACTTCTCAAGTCATAAATCAACCCTTCGCCAATTCTGCTCGAGAACCAGCGTCCTAACGCACTAAAACCAGCATCTGCAATCGCAAGAAGAGCGACAGCAAGCGCCAACTTCGTAACAATATCCCCGCGTCCCGGAATTACTCCATCATCAACCAATGAGCGAAGCAAGAGCGGTGTAGCGACTACAAGAGTTGCATCGATCACGACGGTGGCCATAAACACTAAGAGATATCGCCTATAGGGTTTTGCGAACTGCAAAATTCTGTTAAATGTTCCTGGCTTTAGCTTCTGGTGTTTAACCGACTGATCAGAGCTAAGTGAACGCAATGCCATCCAAGGCCCATGCATTGACACTAATTAAACCGTAAAGCCAATCGCCCGAAGCTGCTCTCTGCCCTCGTCGGAAATTTTTCCCGGCCCCCAAGGCGGCATCCAAACCCAATTGATCTTTACATCAGAAGTTATATCTGCAAGTACTTGGTGTGTCTGGTCCTCAATAACATCTTGTAGAGGACAAGCCGCAGATGTCAACGTCATATCCAGGATTGCAACTCCGTTTTCATCAAGACGCATGTCATATACCAGTCCGAGATCGATCACGTTAATCCCCAACTCAGGATCTATGACGTCTTTCATTGCCTCTGTGATGTCATCTAGCGTTGTGTTTACTGCGCTCATATCTCTCCTTGTTTGTCGCTACTTTGCAATGCTGCATCCTTAAATGCTAACCACCCTAAGAGTGCACACTTTACTCGAGCCGGAAATTTAGATACCCCAGCCAGCGCCACTCCGTCCTCCAGAATATCCTCATCCCCCACCGATGTCCCCTTGCTCGCCATCAACTCCGAGAATGCTTCAACGGTCTGGAAAGCCTGATCAACTTCCTTGCCGATCATTAGATCAGCAACTATAGAAGTGCTCGCCTGTGAGATTGAGCAACCAACACCATCCCATGAAACATCTTTAACTAGACCGCTTTCGATAGTAACGTTTAATGTAATTTCATCTCCACAACTCGGATTGACATGATGGACTTGTGCTGAATACGTAGGACTCAACTTCTTGTGTGTCGGATTTTTGTAATGGTCCAAGATAACTTCTTGATACAGGGAGTCTAAATCCACCTCTAAACCTTAAAGTATTTCTGAGCGCCGGCTATTGCATCTACTAATGCATCAACATCCGATTCATCGTTATAAATATAGAATGAAGCTCTAGTTGTTCCAACCAATCCCAATTTCTTCATAAGTGGCCAGGCGCAGTGATGGCCCGTTCGAACTGCGATTCCATATTGATCCAATACTTGCCCAACATCATGAGGATGGATCTTGTCCACAGTGAAGGAAATTACAGCCCCTCTATCAACAACATCCTTGGGTCCGATCACAGTTACTGCGCGAAGCTCAGAAAACTTTGTCAATGCGTACTTTGTTAATTCTCTCTCGTGGTTAGCTATATTTTCCATGCCAAGTTTAGTTAAGTAATTCAGGGCGGCTGCCAAACCAATAGCTTGTGCCATATTTGGAACACCAGCCTCGAATTTCTTGGGGGCCTGCGCCCATGTCGAATCAGTCATGGTGACAGATTCAATCATCGAACCACCGGTTAAGAATGGCTCCATCTCATTAAGATATTGCGTACGTCCCCAAAGAATGCCAACCCCAGTTGGGCCTAAAGCCTTATGTCCAGAAAAAGCCAGAAAATCGATATCTAGAGCTTTAACATCGATTGCAAAATGTGGGGCAGATTGACAGGCATCCAGCACGAAAACCGCACCGACCTCATGAGTTCTTGCAACAATATTTTCAAGAGGAACTATCGTGCCCAGTACATTTGATTGATGAGTGATTGCCACAATTTTAGTTTTTTCATTTATTAACTCTTCCAATTTTGACTGATCCAAACGCCCTTCAGGCGTTACTTCAAACCAGACTAGCTCTGCCCCGGTTCGCTTCGCCAACTGTTGCCACGGAATCAGATTTGCATGGTGCTCAAGTTCTGAAACAACGATGCGATCGCCTGGCTCCAGAAAAAATCTAGAACCTGGTTTTGAGTTTCCAAACGAATAGGAGAGAGCATTTAGACTTTCTGTAGCACTCTTAGTGAAAACCAATTCAGACAAATCTGCATTTATGAAATCTGCAACAACTTGTCTTGCCCCCTCGTAAGCCTCGTTTGCCTCTTCGGCCAGAAGGTGTGCTCCCCTATGAACTGCAGCATTATGCAGCTCATAAAAATCGCGCTCTGCATCTAGAACTTGGCGTGGTTTTTGACTGGTAGCACCACTGTCCAAATAAACTAAACGATTACCCCCGCGCATAATTTTAGAAAAGATAGGAAAATCTTTCTTAATTTCAAAGGGCAAGATTAGATTTGGCATATTTAAGCAGTTACGTAATCTGCGTAACCCTTCTCCTCTAATTTATCGGCTAATTCTGGACCACCCTGTTCGACGATTTTACCGCCGGCGAAAACATGAACAAAGTCTGGCTTGATATAGCGAAGAATTCGAGTGTAATGAGTTATCAACATTATCCCCAGATCGCTGCTCTCTTTAACCTTGTTGACTCCCTCGGAAACAATTCGAAGTGCATCAACATCAAGCCCTGAATCAGTTTCATCTAAAATAGCAAATTTCGGTTTAAGCAATTCCAACTGAAGTATTTCGTGGCGCTTCTTTTCTCCTCCAGAAAAACCCTCATTCACATTACGCTCTGCAAAATTAGTATCCATATTCAATCCAGCCATAGCTGCTTTTACTTCTCCAACCCATGTTCTAACTTTCGGCGCTTCCCCGCGAATCGCTGTTACTGCGGTTCGCAAAAAGTTGGTAACTGAAACTCCAGGAACTTCAACTGGATATTGCATCGCGAGGAATAGTCCCGCTTTTGCCCGCTCGTCCACGCTCATCGTTAGTACATCTTTGCCGTCCAAGAGAATTGAACCTCCTGTAACTGTATATTTTGGATGGCCAGCAATCGAGTATGCGAGGGTCGATTTTCCAGAACCGTTGGGCCCCATTATCGCGTGGGTCTCTCCCGATTTAATGGTCAAATCAACGCCCCGTAATATCTCCGTGAAACCGAGATCAGTTGCCACACTCACCATCAGTCCTTTAATTTCTAATGTACTCATCATATTCTCCTTTGGTTTGACTAAACTTTGCTATTTTTCTTGCCGGAAATAATTAAGGTGTCGCCAATCTTTTCTACCTCATAAGTTTCGACAGGGATTGAGGCAGGGGGCGTTAGAACTTCGCCTGTTCGCAAATCAAACTCTGCTCCGTGCAACCAGCATTCTATTTTGAACCCGGTCACCTCCCCCTCAGAAAGGGAAGCGTCAGAGTGCGAACAAGTATCAGCAATCGCGAAAACTTCATCCCCTACCCGAGTAACACAAACAGGAGTTCCTTCAACATCTATCTTCACGGGCATGCCATCGGTTAAAGTGGACAATAACAATTCAGACATTTATTCGCCAACTCTCGAAAGCTCAAAATCAATGCGATCCATCAATCTGTTTTCAATTTCCTCGTTATTGATCTTCCCTACGATCTCAGAAAAGAAACCTCTGACGACTAAACGTCTTGCCAAATCAGCTGGGATACCTCTTGAACATAGATAAAAAAGCTGTTCATCGTCGAAACGACCGGTTGTACTTGCGTGACCTGCGCCGAGAATCTCCCCTGTCTCAATTTCCAAGTTTGGGACAGAATCTGCACGGGCGCCATCAGAAAGAAGTAGGTTGCGATTCAATTCGTAAGTGTCTGTTCCTTCGGCATTGGCTCGAATATAAACATCACCAATCCAGACAGTATGCGCCTTATTCCCGGCGAGTGCCCCCTTGTAATTGACGCGACTCTTAGCATGTGCAACATTGTGATCCACATGAAGGCGATGTTCCAGGTGCTGGCCATCGGTTGCAAAATATAAACCTAGAAGTTCAGCGCTTGATCCAGGACCTCGGTATTCAACAGTCGGAGATAGACGGACCAATGAGCCACCTACGGTTACGACTATCGAACGAAATGAGGCATCCTTTGAGACGACGGCATGTTGCCGTCCTAGGTATACCGATTTTGCTCCCCACTCTTGCAGAGAAACAAATGTTAAATTAGAGCCGGGCGCGACATCAAATTCGATGTCTTCAGCCAAAATTGCATCTCCACTGTTCTGCAGAATAATTGTTGCATGGGAATTAATACCGCAGGAAATTAGAGTGCGAGAAGCTTGTGCTTTACCGCTCAAATCCCTGCGATTGAGAAATATGGGTTCTGAAATATTCGCATCTTTTGCAATCTTAATATGAGTAACCTGCGCCACCGTTTCGCGAACCCGCACCATTGCCGCATCGTCTGTTTCTGAAATCGGATTTAGGTCCATCGTATCAACAACTTCGAGGCTTACCTCTCTTGATGCACTGCCTATTGCAATTGAACTCGAGCTAGTAATCTCAACGTTGTTGTCCAATAGACCGCCCAAGCGAGAAAGTGGCGTAAAACGCCAAGCCTCTTCCCTCCCCGTTGGAGTCAGATAATTTGAAGTGAGAGTGCTCATTAACCGACTGCACCTTCCATCTGCATTTCAATCAAACGGTTTAATTCTAAGGCATACTCCATCGGTAATTCTCGTGCAATTGGCTCAATGAATCCTCTAACAATCATTGCCATGGCTTCATCCTCGCCCAGACCCCGAGACATAAGGTAGAAGAGTTGATCATCACTGATTTTAGAAACCGTAGCTTCATGCCCCATTGATACGTCATCCTCGCGAACATCAACATATGGATAAGTGTCGGATCGAGAAATCGTATCTACTAGTAGTGCGTCACATTTAACTGTTGATTTAGAATGGTGCGCACCTTCGTTGACCTGAACTAGGCCTCTATAAGATGTACGTCCACCACCCCGAGCAACAGATTTGGAAATAATTGTTGAAGATGTGTATGGCGCGGCATGAATCATTTTTGCCCCAGCATCCTGATGTTGGCCTTCACCAGCAAATGCAATTGAGAGAGTCTCACCCTTTGAGTGTGGTCCCATCAGCATCACGGCCGGATATTTCATTGTGACTTTGGAACCAATGTTTCCATCAATCCACTCCATAGTCGCGCCTTCGGCACATGTCGCTCGCTTGGTCACCAAGTTGTAAACGTTGTTAGACCAATTTTGAATAGTCGTATAACGCACTCGCGCATTCTTCTTGATGATAATTTCCACAACGGCAGAGTGAAGAGAATCTGATGAATAAATCGGGGCAGTGCAACCTTCAACATAGTGCACATATGAATCTTCATCCGCAATAATCAAAGTGCGTTCAAACTGACCCATGTTCTCGGTATTAATACGGAAATATGCTTGTAATGGGATATCTACTTTGACGCCCTTTGGGATATAGATAAAGGATCCGCCAGACCAGACTGAGGTATTAAGAGCAGCAAACTTATTATCACCAACTGGAATAACCGTACCAAAATACTCTTTAAATAACTCTTCGTGTTCGCGAAGACCAGTATCCGTATCAACAAAAATTACGCCCTGCGCTTCCAAATCCTCACGAATAGAGTGATAAACAACTTCAGATTCGTATTGCGCAGCAACTCCAGAAACTAAACGCTGTTTCTCAGCTTCAGGAATTCCCAATCGATCATAGGTATTCTTAATGTCATCTGGAAGATCTTCCCAGGAGGTAGCCTGCTTTTCGGTTGATCGAACGAAGTATTTAATGGTGTCAAAAAATATCCCAGACAGATCTGAGCCCCATGTTGGCATTGGCTTTTTTTCGAAAAGATTTAGACCTTTGAGTCGTAGGTCAAGCATCCACTTTGGCTCACTCTTTTTCCCAGAGATATCGCGAACAACTTCCTCATTAATTCCTCGACGAGAATTTGCGCTGACATCATTTTTATCAGACCAACCAAATTCGTAATTTCCAATTCCCTCTAGGCCAGGATTCTTCGCTAGTACGTCGCTCATTTCAGGCTCGCTCTCCATTTTTGGTTAGTTTTTCGGAATTTGGTATAAATGTTGTGCAAACACCATCGCCATGGGCGATAGTCGCCAAACGTTGAACATGAGTTCCTAGTAGTACAGAGAATGCTTGCGTTTCAGCTTCACAAAGTTCTGGAAACTGCGATGCGACATGGGCTATCGGACAGTGGTTCTGGCAAAGTTGCTCACCCATCCCCTGTGATTGATTATTCGCCGCGTAACCTTCATCTGATAGAAATTTGGCTAGGGCCTCACTTTTTTCGCTCAGATTTTTTTTATTAGCTAAAATTTGAGCTGCTCGCCTAGTTATTTCGCGAGCACGATCCATCGCAAATTCTTTGACAAGCGATTCATCTCCCGTTGACGCCATGAAGCGCAACGCCGACACAGCCAAATCATCATATGTGTGCTCAAACTTTTCTCGGCCCGCATCTGTCATTATAAAAACCTTGGATGGACGGCCACGTCCTCGTGGATTTGAAGTTCTTTGAAATGGTTCACGAGCGGCCAATACACCTTCTGCTATTAGTGAATCTAAATGGCGCCTAATTCCAGCGGGAGTAATCTTCAATCTATCTGCCAAGGTTCCAGCCGTAGCAGGACCTTTCTCTAGAATTGCCCGAGCCACTACATCACGAGTTCGCTCTTCATTTCTTTTCACAACAGTATTGTTGCGTAATTCATGAAAACTCGCCACTCGGACCCATGCCTCTTGGCCCACGCGTGCCGCGTGAGCGCTTAGGCTACGAGCATGAATTTAGCCTCTTTTATCTTTACAACCCTTTTAGTATTCCAGGCTGGACTAGTAGTGACGGGTGGGGCGGTGCGACTGACAGGTTCTGGCCTTGGCTGCCCCACCTGGCCTGAGTGCACCAGCGGTTCGATAAAGCCAATTATTCATCAAGCCCAGGGCCAACTCCACTCTTGGATCGAATTTGGCAACCGTCTTATTGCTTGGCTAATTTTGATTCTGGCAATCGCAAGTTTGGTCTATATTGTAAAAAGATTGCAATCTCGTCCCGACTTTAAACGTTTACGTCTTCTTGCTATATTCCAAATCTTAGGTTTTTTTGGCCAAGTTGTTCTCGGTGGAATCACCGTTCTCACAGAGCTAAATCCGATCGCAGTCTCGGCCCATTTTGTTCTAACTATTCCCTTAATTGCTGGAGCTCTTGCCCTGCGTCATAGGATTTTGGACCGCAAGATTGTTTACCTTGCGCCAATAACTCGCACCCTAACGGTATTCGTTGTCTCTTTAACTTTTATCGTTTTGCTACTTGGGACATTAGTTACTGGCACTGGCCCACATGCTGGTGATATAAAGGCTAAGCGCTATCCATTTGAGGCACGAGCTATCTCATGGTTGCATGCAGATGTTGTTATCGCGCTTATCTGTTTGATCGTTGCACTTTATCTCTTGGTTCGAGTGTCGGAATCTGAAGAAGTCAGAAGAGTCTTTGGTCGCCTTGTTTTTATATTTCTCCTGGTTTCGTTGCTGCAGGGAGCAATTGGCTATGTCCAATACTTCACCGGCTTACCTGAACTTATCGTCGGGGCTCATTTGCTCGGTGCAACTTTAGTTTGGATAAGTGCTTGGCAAATAAATCTAACTGGCCGTGAAAATATACAAGAAGAGAGAGTTGGGAAATAGATGAACAGTACTTGGAGCAAACTTGACGATAGAGCAGTTCAAATCAGCCGCGCACTGGCAATGGATGCTGTGCAAAAAATCGGAGCTGGTCATCCCGGAACAGCGATGGCGCTAGCCCCAGTTGCTTACACTCTTTTCCAAAAAATACTTCGCCATGATCCATCTGACCCAAATTGGCTAGGTCGTGATCGTTTCGTATTATCTGCCGGCCATTCATCACTAACGCTCTACATTCAACTTTATCTTTCAGGTTATGGACTGGAATTATCGGACCTAAAAAGTTTCCGAACGGCAGGTTCAAAGACTCCCGCCCACCCTGAATTTGGTCATACAAAGGGAGTGGAAATCACGACTGGTCCACTGGGATCAGGAATTTCCAGCGCTATCGGAATGGCCATGGCAGCACGCTACGAAAAAGGCCTTCTAGACTCTGCAAATGAGACAGAGTTATTTAACCACGACATATGGGTTATTGTCTCTGACGGCGATTTGCAAGAGGGGATAAGTTCTGAAGCTTCCTCGCTGGCCGGCACCCAACAACTCGGCAATTTGAACGTTATCTATGACGATAACCGAATTTCAATTGAAGGAGATACTCACTTAACTTTTACTGAAGATGTCGCAGCCAGATATACATCTTACGGCTGGAGAGTTATTGATGTAGCCATGAAGAGCGATGGTGACGTCGACCGCTTCTCCCTGGAAACTGCCATGCGACAAGCACAATCTGAAACCAATAAGCCAACGTTAATTCGACTGAAATCTGTTATTGCGTGGCCCGCGCCCAATGCCAGAGGTACTGCAAAGTCCCATGGTTCCGCACTGGGTACTGAAGAAGTAGCCGCTACTAAATTAATCCTTGACCTCGACCCGGAGGAATCATTCGCAGTTCCTGCCGATGTGCTTGCCCATACTCGTGAACTTTTAAGTAGAACTGCAATCCTTAGGGCTAAATGGAATTTAGAATTTAATGAATGGTCTGAATTGAACCCGCAGAAGAGTGCACTTCTAAAACGACTGCAAAGCAGAACGCTACCCAAGGAGTGGGAAAAGGCTATTCCGGTTTTTGAAAGTGGAAAAGATATCGCTACACGCGCTGCATCGGGAAAAGTAATAAACGCCATTGCCGAAGTTCTTCCTGAATTCTGGGGAGGGTCTGCAGATTTAGCGGATAGCAACAACACCTCTATTGAAGGCGGGAAATCTTTTCTGCCCTTGTCTAGCACAATGAAAGATGCGAACCCATATGGCCGAATCATCCACTTTGGAATTCGCGAACATGCAATGGGCGCAATCCTCAATGGCATAAGCCTTCATGGACTAACCCGCAGTTTTGGCGGAACATTTCTAGTGTTTAGTGACTATATGCGTGGGGCCATTCGCCTCGCAGCGTTGATGGATATTGCTTCGATTTTTGTTTGGACCCATGATTCGATTGGTTTAGGTGAGGATGGACCCACTCACCAACCTGTCGAGCAGATCGCCTCGCTTCGCTTAATCCCAAACTTCGCTCTCATCCGCCCTGCTGATGCCAATGAGACCGCGGTTGCATGGCGTGAAGTTTTAACGCGCAACAAGCCAGCGGGATTTGCGCTATCACGCCAGAGTTTGCCAGTCATAGACCGTTCGGTTTATGGAAGCGTTGAAGGCGTTGCCAAGGGAGCCTACATAATTTGCGATACTAAGAGCGCTCCTGACGTAATTTTGATTGCTACTGGCTCTGAAGTGCATATTGCAATCTCAGCTGCAGAACTTCTTCAATCTCACTCCATCTCAGCAAGAGTTGTAAGTGCCCCTTCGCTAGAGTGGTTCGAGGAGCAGGAAGATTCTTACAAACAATCTGTCCTTCCTGCAACAATCAGGGCCCGCGTTAGCATCGAAGCTGGCGTAGGTTCTGGCTGGCACAAATATGTTGGCGATGCTGGTGAAATCATAAGCCTTGAGCACTTCGGGGCCTCGGCTTCGGCATCTGAACTTTTTACAGAGTACGGTTTCACCGCGGAAAACATCGTCGCTGCTGCTCTGAGAACAATCTCGAATTGTAAATGATTTCTCTTACTGGTCCAGCGATAGAAAAGTACGATGCTCAAAGCGCCGTGGCCATAGATCTTTCTCGTGTAGCCAAGGATCTGGGTGCGAAAGATTCTTCTCTTTGGGGCAAGCAAGCAGAGGCGGAAGCCGAGAGAAGATTAAATTGGATTGATCTTCCGATCACTTCGAGAGAGCTACTGCCAGAACTGGACGCACTAAGTGCGTGGGCTAGGGAACATGGCCTAAGCAACATTATTCTCTGCGGAATGGGTGGTTCTTCCCTCGCGCCGGAAGTTATTGCTAAGACCTATGAAAAACCATTGACGGTCTTAGATTCAACCGACCCAGATCAAATTTCACTTGCTCTGCCTAAAGATTTGACCACGACCTTAGTTATAGTCGGCTCAAAATCGGGAGCTACAATTGAAACTGCATCACAAAAATCCCTCTTCGAGAAACTATTTATTGATGCAGGACTAGACCCGCGAGAGCATTTCGTAGTAATTACCGATCCGCACTCCCCCTTGGATATTGCGGCAAGAGCGCAAGGCCTTCGAGTCGTTAATGCTGATCCACAAGTTGGGGGCCGCTTTAGCGCTCTTAGCGCTTTTGGTTTAGTTCCAGCGGCGCTTATGGGGGTTGATGTCTCGGTCATGCTTGATGATGCCGAGCTTGCTATCCAGGCTTTTAGCTCACCAAATTCTGTTCCAGTACGGCTTGCGACGTTACTTTTCGAACAGTGCGATGAGAACTTTGCCCTCATTGATGCTGGATCAAAACTCCCAGGTATTGGCGATTGGATTGAACAGCTTATTGCCGAGTCAACCGGCAAAGATGGAACGGGTCGATTACCAATTGTTTTGGAAAATCAAAGTTCGGAGATATTTGGCGATGGGCTGAGAATAGGATTTTCCAAAGGAGTCGGAGAATTGAATGTCCTAGGTTCCCTTGGCGAGCAATTTATTCTCTGGGAATGGGCAACTGCACTGCTCTGCCGAGCATTACAAGTTGACCCTTTCAATCAGCCCAATGTCACCGAAGCAAAAAAGAGCACCGCTAATATTTTAAGCAAATTGGTAGGTTCTAAAATTCCCGAGACCATCCCAGCTTTTACAGTAGGCAACCTTTTAATATTTGCCGATGAGCAAAGTTCAGATCTAGTAAGCGCACTAGGTAATTTCACTTCTAGCCCAGCAAGCTACATTGCGATAATGGCCTATCTCAATCGGCAGAGCGATGGAGAAGTAAGATTGATACGTGAATCCCTTGCGCGGAAGACCAAACTTCCGGTGACTTTTGGCTGGGGGCCAAGATTTTTGCATTCGACCGGACAATTTCATAAGGGTGGGAAAGAGAAGGGCATATTTTTACAGATTACTGCGAACAGCAAGAGCGAGCTGCAGATTCCTGGAGAGCAATTCTCCTTCCAGACTCTACTTATGGCTCAGGCTCTTGGTGATGCACAAGCTTTAGAGGCAAGAGGTTTCAAGGTGCTGCGCCTTCACTTGGTAAAACGAAGTGAAGGCATTAGCGAATTATTCGAAGCAGTATCTGCTCTTTAGATTAAAACTAATTCTTAGTCTTCGCCACGCAAGCGCGCCAGGGCATCTTCTAGAATCTTTTTTGATTCAGCTTCAGTGCGGCGTTCCTTGACATATGCCAAGTGAGTTTTGTAGGGAGCATTCACGATAGGCATCGGTGGCTTATCTTTATTCAAACCAGCGGGATAGCCACATCTTGGGCAGTCCCAAATTTCAGGAATTTGTACAGTCTCATCTTCAGCAAAGGAAGGGCGCGTTTCATGGCCTTGTGCACACCAGTAAGAAACTCTGAAACGAGCGATAGCATCGCCACGCTCTGCTTCTCCCATTGGTCCGGCACCGACACGGCTTCCACGAATTGCACTACCCATAATTAACTCCTCTTACTAATTCTTACCTGTGCTTAACCGATTTTCATATGTAAAACTGAAGAAGTTTCTATTTCTTTAATACCAAGCTAAGGGCAATAACTCCCACAAACCAAAGTCCGCCAGCAATGATTGTAATTCTGTCGAGATTGCGCTCGACAACTGAAGAACCACCATAGCTCGATGAAATACCACCACCAAATAGATCGGAAAGTCCGCTTCCCTTCCCCTTGTGAAGAAGTACAAGCAGGACCATGAGCACACTGGTTACAACCAAGAGGATCGAAAGAGCTAAAACCACGAATTTCTCCTTTTACGACAATTTGATAAGTAAAAGCACTGCACGAAGGATACCCATACCCCGGGACAATTTATGCAGTAGTTGTGCGGTGAAACTTGGCAATTCGGGCTAATTCCTCAGGATCAAGGCTTGCTCCCCCGACTAAAACGCCATCCACATCTATTTGCTTCATGATCTCGCCGATATTTGCAGATTTTACTGAACCACCATAAAGAATTCTTGCCGCTTCAGCAATTTCCTCTGAACCTATTTTCTCGAGCTCAGAGCGAATAGCTTGGCAAACCTCTTGGGCATCTTCGGCGCTCGCAGTTTTACCAGTTCCAATAGCCCATATTGGTTCATAGGCAAAAACAATCTTCTTTAGATCGGGCTTGTGAAAACCTTTTAAACTACTGCGGAGCTGACCTAGTACATGCTCGACGTGGGCACCGCTTTCTCGAATAGCAAGTTCCTCCCCGATGCACAAAATTGGAGTCAATTCATTTACTAGCGCTGCCTTAATCTTGCGATTCACCGTTGCGTCATTTTCGCCGTGAATAGCCCTGCGTTCAGAATGTCCAACTAGGACATAAGAACAACCTAATTTGTGAAGCATCGAGCCACTGATATCTCCAGTGAATGCACCACTGACTTCAGGCGACAAATCTTGGGCACCATAGCCCAAGCGAAGTCGGTCCCCATCAATCAAAGTTTGAACCGAGCGGATATCAGTAAAAGGCGGCAAGATAATGACATCAACAGCGTCGTAATCCTTGTCATCTAGCGAGTAGGAAAGTTTTTGAGTAACGGCAATCGCCTCTAGATGGCTAAGATTCATTTTCCAGTTACCCGCTATTAATGGCTTGCGCATTCTTCCTCCGACTTTAGATTTGACCAGGAAACTACTGTAAAACTTCTAATCCAGGCAATTGCTTACCCTCGAGATACTCAAGTGAAGCTCCGCCACCCGTTGATATATAACCAAAATCAGAATCCTTAAATCCTAGCTTCCTGACAGCAGCGGCCGAATCACCTCCACCAACAACGCTAATTCCAGAGACTCTAGTTAACGAGTCAGCCACAACCTTGGTGCCATTTGAAAAATTGCGGAATTCAAATACGCCCATCGGCCCATTCCAAAATACTGTCTTACATTTACTAAGTGAGTCAGCAAAATCTTTAGCGCTCTCTGGTCCAATATCTAATCCCATCTGATCACTAGGAATTGCATCGGCTGAAACAATCGTTGGTTTTGAATCCGCGGCAAATTCGAGTGCCACCACAATATCGGTGGGCAGAAGCAGCTTAACTCCCAGTTTTTCAGCTCGTGCCATTATCTCCTTAACCGTAGGAATCAAATCACTTTCTACAAGAGATTTTCCGATTTCATGGCCCTGCGCCGCTAGGAAGGTAAAAAGCATTCCGCCGCCGATGGCTAGTACATCAACTTTTTCTAATAAATTTGCGATGACACCAATTTTATCTGAAACTTTTGAACCACCCAGCGCAACACCATATGGTCGCTCTGGTGATTGAGTCAGCTTCTGCAAAACCTCAACTTCCGCTGAAACTAAATATCCCGCAGCATGTGGCAAGATTTTTGCAATATCGTATACAGAGGCATGCTTGCGATGTACTGCGCCGAAGCCGTCGCTTATGAAAATATCTGCGTAGGTTGCTAGCTCTTTGGCCAGAGCTTCGCGTTCCTTTTCATCTTTAGAAGTTTCGCCTGCTTCATATCGAATGTTCTCCAACAAGGTAATTCCGCTGGGCTTAATTTTGGCGCCGATGATAGTCTCGGAGAAATCAACTTCTACACCAAGCAATTCAGAAAGTCTCTTTGCAACTGGTGCTAGCGACAATTCAGCTTTGCGTTCACCTTTGGGCCGACCAAGATGGGCAACAATTACTATCGCTGCGCCTTTCTCCAGTAAATATCGAATCGTAGGCAAAGAGGCTCTGATTCGACCATCATCTGTAATTACGCCCTCATTTAAGGGAACATTTAAATCACAACGAAGGAGGACTCGCTTCCCACGAACATCAATCGACTCGAGAGTCGCAATTTTCATTAAAGCTTCTTGCCTACAAATCCAACTAGATCAACTAGACGATTTGAATAGCCCCACTCGTTGTCATACCAACCTACAACTTTGACCGTTGATCCGATCGCCTTTGTGAGTCCTGCATCCAAGATGCATGAGCTTGGATCTGTGACAATGTCAGCGGAAACGATTGGGTCCTCGGTATAAGTAAGGTATCCCTTAAGTGATCCTTCGGCGGCATTCTTAAGCGCAGCATTAACTTCAGCGGCAGACACTTCTCTAGAAAGTTCCACGGTTAAATCAGTAGCCGATCCCGTTGGGACAGGTACGCGAAGAGCAAAACCATCAAGCTTTCCCTTTAAGTTAGGCAGGACCAGACTGATAGCTTTCGCTGCGCCAGTCGTGCTTGGAACAATAGATATAGCTGCAGCGCGCGAGCGACGAAGATCCTTGTGTGGTTGATCAAGAAGTGATTGGTCATTTGTATATGCATGAATAGTAGTCATTAGACCACGAACAATTCCGAATTCCTCATCAAGAACTTTTGCCATAGGTGCGAGGCAATTTGTTGTGCATGAAGCATTTGAAATTACGTGGTGGTTGGCTGCATCATAATTCTCGTGGTTGACGCCCATGACCACTGTTATGTCCTCGTCTGTAGCAGGCGCTGAAATTATTACTTTCTTAGCTCCTGCGCTTATGTGCTTCTTCGCATCGGCCGCCTTGGTAAAGAAACCAGTTGATTCAATTACTATATCCGCCTTGACTTCGCCCCAAGGTAGGTTTGCTGGATCTCTTTCAGAAAATACTCGAATGGTCTTGCCATCTACCGTGATTGAATCATCCGTATAGGTTACTGGTAGCCCCAGGCGACCCAGAATTGAGTCATACTTCAAAAGATGGGCAAGGGTCGCATTCTCTGTTAGGTCGTTAATACCAACAATTTCGATATCCGCACCTGATTGAAGCGCTGCTCGAAAGAAGTTACGCCCGATTCGGCCAAATCCATTAATTCCAACACGTATCATTTTTGCCTACCTAAGAAAATAAATTATAAAAGACCCACAACGTTGTAGAGGGCTCAATCCTATCAGCCAAGGAGAAACTCCTGACGCGTGAATTTGACTACTCCGCAAGCAGCTCTGGGCTTAAACCCGCCTCAGTATCTGGAATACCCAAATCATGCGCGCGCTTATCGGCCATCGCTAGTAAGCGACGGATTCGACCAGCTATTGCATCTTTTGTCATCGGCGGAGTAGCCAACGACCCAAGCTCTTCAAGGCTTGCCTGGCCGTGATCGATCCTAAGTTTTCCTGCCTCTTTCAAATGCTCGGGTATTTCTGGTCCAAGAATTTCCATCGCACGAGCGACTCTGGCAGATGCAGCTACAGCCGCTCTTGCAGATCTGCGCAAATTAGCATCATCAAAATTTGCCAATCTGTTGGCTGTGGCTCGAACCTCACGCCGCATGCGCCGTTCTTCCCAAGCTAGAACACTTTCATGAGCACCTAACCTTGTGAGTAACGCGCTAATGGCATCGCCATCGCGCAGAACTACGCGGTCAACATTTCTAACTTCTCGCGCCTTAGCAACGATACCCAATCGCCTCGCCGCACCTACGAGAGCCAGCGCTGCCTCTGGGCCAGGACAAGTAATTTCAAGGGCTGAGGAACGACCAGGTTCAGTCAGAGATCCATGCGCCAAGAAAGCTCCTCGCCAAGCAGCTTCAGCGTCACAAACTCCAGCCGAAACAACCTGTGGCGGAAGCCCTCGAATTGGCCGATTACTGGCATCAATTAGCCCTGTCTGTCTGGCAAGGGCATCTCCATCGGAGATCACTCTGACAACATAGCGGCTTCCTTTTCTAAGACCACCAGGTGAGAGAACCGCAAGCTCACTATCGTGACCAAAAATTTCGGAAATATCTTTTCGTAACCTTCTTGCCCCTTGCGCCGTATCTAATTCAACTTCAATCGCAATTTTGCCACCAGCGATATGTAAGCCACCAGCAAATCTAAGAACTGCAGAAACTTCGGCTTTCCGGCAGCAAGGTTTTGAGATTGAGAGCCTGCTCAATTCATCTTTTACCGCCGAAGTCATTGCCATGGGGCTATTTAAGCAGGGTTGGCTGAAAAATGTGCGAGAAAAGCGAACTCATTTTTTTCCAATCGTGATGGCTCGTGTCATTCTCCATGGCTACATCAGCGATAAGCAGTTCACCCCCGCACCTTGCAACTAGCTTTGCTAATCCATTTCCTGAATTAACTATCGATGGATCCACAATCGCTAGATCTATTTTAAGTTCTGGCAAGTGAGACAGGACCAATTCAAGATGCTGCTCTGGTGAATTGCCCGCGAATTCATCAGCACCTTCAGGTTCAGGCAAATTGAAAATCATTATCTTCTTAGCTGGACTTGCCCCAATCGCCATTGAGAGCTCATTGAGCAAAAAATGGGGCATAACACTAGAGAACCAAGATCCCGGTCCGAAAGTCAACCAGTCGGCCACAGCCACAGATTCAAGTACTTCAGGAGTAACGCGTGGATTTTCGGGATGGAGCTTAAGAGAGCGCAATCTACCTTTAGCGCTAGCGACTTCAACTTGTCCACGAATGCGTTTCTCTCCCGCGGTAGTTTCAAAGATGCCTTCAATTTGAAGCGGGTCGAGTGACATCGGAAGAACTCGTCCAACAATCTTAAGGAGTTCGCCAACTCTATCTATCCCGGCAACTTTATCTTCTGAACTATCCCAGAGCGCTGCTAGTAATAAGTTTCCAAGGGTATGTCCATTCAAATCGCCCCGACTTGAAAATCTATGTTGGATTAACTGTGCCCAATTTTGCCCCCAGGAATCGGCGCCACAAAGTGCTGCTAGGGCCATACGCAAATCTCCTGGAGGTAAAAAATCAAACTCAGCGCGAATTTTTCCGCTGGATCCTCCGTTATCGGCAACAGTGACAACAGCAGTAATCTCTGGAGTTATATCGCGCAGTGCGGATAAAGTCGACGCTAGACCATGTCCCCCGCCAAATGCGACCACTTTAACTTTTTCGGCCGCCCTCAAATTTCGCGACCTAAATCGCGATGGATAACCTTCGCTGAAATTGAATTATCGCCGCCTTTAAATGAACTAGTAAATCTCCTTGCTAGCTCCTCAGAGATTGCCACGCTGCGGTGCTTTCCACCGGTACAGCCAATTGCTAAAGTCAGGTATTTGCGTCCTTCGTGGATAAATCCACTCGCCATCGTTTCAAAAAGAGAGTGATACTTACTCAAGAATTCCTTCACATTTTCACTCGCCAAGACATTATCCGAAACCTGCTTATCTAATCCTGTCATGGGTCGCAATTCTGGAATCCAATGTGGGTTAGCTATGAATCTGCAATCCATCACCAGATCAGCATCTACCGGAATTCCATACTTGTATCCGAAAGAAAGAATGTTGACTCTCAGATCGGAATCACTGTGATTTTCAAAAATTTCTCCTATCTTGGCTTCTAGCTGATGGACATTGAGAGAGGATGAATCGATTACGAAATCCGCTGAGGAGCGCAACTCTCGCAACCTAGAACGCTCTTTACCTATTCCATCTAGAATTCTCTCGGAGCCTTGGAGTGGATGAGGTCGTCTGGTCGCTTCAAAACGTCGGACCAGCATTTCATCGGAGGCATCTATAAAAAGTATTCTCCGTGTGATTTTAACATCAGCTAAATCCGTAAGCGCTTTAGTCAGGTCATCGAAAAACTGACCACCCCTGACATCTATGACTACCGCGATTGAAGATGGCGTGTTGACGGCGACTTCACAGAGATTAACGATCATAGAAGGTGGCAAATTATCAACCACATACCAACCCAGGTCCTCTAGTGCGTGAGAGACCGTTGACTTTCCGGCACCGCTCATTCCAGTAATTATCAAAACCTCATTAGAGCTCATGCTGCAATCCTCTCAAGTAATCTCGCCAGTTTCCATATTGATGCTGGTATTAGCGCTCTTTTCTTGGTTCAAGTTTGCAAATATCATCGCGGCAATTCGAGGTCCGATTCCAGGAATTTCAGATAACTCATCAACGCTGGCCTTTCCAATGGCAGCAACAGAGCCAAATTTCTCTAATAGCGCCAACCGTCTCGACTCGCCCAATTTTGGAATGTCATCCAATAGCGATTCCAGCATAACCTTCGATCTTTTGCTCTTGTGAAAAGCGATGGCAAAACGGTGAGCCTCATCTCTAATACGCTGAAGCAGATAGAGCCCCTCGCTGTGTCTTGGGAAAATTACCGGTTCCTTACTCTCAGGCAACCAAACTTCTTCAAGTCTTTTGGCCAGGCCACAGATTGAAATATCAGAAATACCTAAGTCAGCCAGAGCTTTTGCGGCTGCTGCGACTTGCGGGGCGCCACCATCGACAACTATGAGTTGGGGTGGGTAGGCAAATTTAGCTCTAGCGCCACCACTATCAGCCAACTCCAAATTATCAATTTCTCGATCTGCTAAATATCGCTTTAGTCTTCGAGTCAGAACGTGGTGCATAGCTCGCGTATCATCAAATCCCAGTTCGTCATCAATTGCGAAACGACGATAATCATTTTTCTTAATTTGACCATCCTCGAATACAACCATTGATGCAACCATATGTTTGCCCTGAATATTTGAAATATCAAAACACTCGATACGTAGAGGTAGTTCAGGCAATTCAAGAAGATTCGCAATCTCATCGAGAGCCCTACCAGAAACTGCAGCATCGCCTGCCCGCTTGCTCAAATGCTGGATCAGAGCTTGATTTGCATTACGTTTCACAGTGGCAATGAGATCAAATTTCTCTCCCCGCATGGGCTTAGAAATTCTTACACGATGGTCGGATTTCTCAGAGAGCCACTCCTCTACTACAGAAGTATTGGCTGGAAGATCATCAACCAAAATTTCAGAAGCAGGTTCTTGATCGGAATAGATCTTCGAAATCATTGCCTCAACTACGTTCTCATCTTCTAATACATCTGAACGATCCAAGATCCAAGATCTAGATCCGACGACTTTTCCATGACGAACAATGAACATCGTCATCGCAGCGTGAGTCACATCAGAATGCGAGGCGATAACATCCGCAGAGAAGTTCTCGCTGAGAAAGGTCCCCGAACTCTCGGCCGACTTTTCTATGACGGCAATCTGATCACGAATTCGTGCCGCTTGTTCAAACTCCTCGCGCAGGGCGGCACTAGCCATGTCCTTAGCAAGAGAGTCGGCAATATCACTGGAACTTGTATCGACAAACTTTGCCAATTTGTCTGCTAAATCTTTATGTTCTACTTGGCTGATTCGTTGGACACAAGGCGCTGAACATTTACCTATGTCACCAAGCAAGCATTGTCGTTTGCTTCTCACCGCCCGTGAAAAATTTGAGTCACTGCAACTGCGGATTGGGTAGAGTTTTTGAATGACATCAAAAGTGCTACGAAGCGCCCAAGCATGTGCATAAGGTCCAAAATATTTCACCCCAGGGCGTTTTTTCGCTCTTGAAATGAATAGCCTTGGGAACTCGTCGCTCAAACTTATCGCTAAATATGGATAAGACTTGTCATCCTTAAATTGCGCGTTGTACTTCGGCTTTTCAGTCTTGATCCAAGTGAATTCCAGTCGTAGCGCCTCAACCTCGCTATTTACAACGGTCCAATCAACTCGAACAGCAGAGTTCACCATTCGAAAAGTTTTCTCCTGAAGATTACTTCGAAAATAGGAATTTACTCTATTTCGCAAATTTTTAGCTTTGCCTACATAAATTACGACACCCTTCTCGTCAAAAAAACGGTAGACACCTGGTTCAGTTGGGATCAATTTTGGGCGGTAACTTTTTGGATCAGCCATCTTCAGAGTGTGCCTTCAATGACTCTGCCAAGAAAGCTCCGGTATAACTAGATTTATTAACGGCAACTTCCTCTGGTCTTCCCTGAGCAACTACAAGTCCGCCACCTGATCCACCTTCTGGCCCCAAATCGATCACCCAGTCAGCAGACTTAATGACATCAAGATTATGTTCGATGACAATCACCGTATTGCCGCTATCAACTAGTCGGTTTAATACAATAAGTAATTTGCGAACATCCTCAAAATGCAGGCCCGTTGTAGGTTCATCTAGGACATATATTGTACGTCCCGTTGATCTTCGCTGCAGTTCTGTCGCCAACTTTACTCGTTGCGCTTCTCCCCCAGATAGCGTGGGTGCAGATTGACCTAGTCGGACATAGCCTAATCCCACATCATTCAGAGTCTTTAGATATCGGGCGATAGCCGGAACGGATTCAAAAAATCCATACGCTTCCTCGATAGACATATTGAGGACTTCGGCAATTGTACGACCTTTGTAATGAACTTCTAGAGTTTCTCGGTTATATCTTGCCCCATGGCAAACTTCGCAAGGAACATATACATCTGGCAGAAAATTCATCTCTATCGTAATCGTGCCATCTCCCGCACAATTTTCACATCGGCCCCCTTTTACATTGAATGAAAATCGACCCTGGAGATAACCGCGAATTTTCGCTTCCGTAGTTTCAGCGAAAAGTGCACGGACTTTGTCAAAGACTCCGGTGTATGTCGCTGGATTGGACCTTGGAGTTCGCCCGATAGGTGACTGATCAACATGCACCACTTTATCCAGGTGCTCAAGGCCGGAGACCGACTTGTGTCTGCCCGGCACTATACGTGCGCCATTAAGTTTGTTCGCTAAAACTGAATAGAGAATGTCATTTACTAAAGTTGATTTGCCCGAACCACTTACGCCAGATACTGCTACGAAGGCCCCAAGCGGAAATGTCACATCGATATTCTGTAAATTATTTTCCTTCGCACCTTTGACGACCAATACTCTTTTCTTATCCAGCTCTCTTCGAACTTCTGGAACTTCAATTTTGGTACGACCTGAGAGATATGCTCCTGTGATCGAATCTTTTGCACTCATCAACGCCGCATAATCGCCAGAAGAGACAACATGGCCCCCATGCTCGCCGGCGCCCGGTCCGATATCTACAATCCAATCCGCGGCTCGAATCGTGTCCTCGTCGTGTTCAACGACAATGAGCGTATTTCCCAGATCGCGAAGGCGAGTAAGAGTTTCGATGAGCCTGCGATTATCGCGTTGGTGTAGGCCGATACTTGGCTCATCGAGCACATAGAGCACTCCCACCAATCCAGAACCAATCTGGGTTGCAAGGCGAATTCTTTGCGCTTCACCTCCAGAAAGAGTTGCAGCTGGTCGATCCAAGGATAAATAATCTAGTCCCACATCCAGCAGGAAACCGAGCCTGGCGTTGACTTCTTTCAATACTCGTTCGGCAATCTGTTTCTCGCGAGTATTTAAGGAAATATTATTTAGGAAGAGAGCGCACTCTTTAATCGAGAGTTCGCAAATAGCTGCAATATTTTTATTGCCTATCGTAACTGCCAATACTTCTGGCTTTAACCGAGATCCATTACAGGCTGGGCACGGAGTCTGGCGCATATAGGCTTCGAATTTATCTCGAGAAAAATCGCTATCTGTCTCTGAATGTCGTCTCTCTATGAATGAGACGACGCCTTCAAATCCCGTCGAATAGTTTCTAACACGTCCATATCTATTCTTATATTTGACATGAACTTCAAAATCCCAACCATGCAAAATCGCCTCCCTTGCTCGGGCGGGCAGCTTGCGCCAGGAACTATCTAAAGAAAAATTCAACTCGCCTGCTAGTCCCTCAAGCAGCCTCTCAAAATATTCAGAGGAGTGGCCGCCAGACCAGGGGGCCACTGCTCCCTCCCTCAATGAGAGTTCATCGTTAGGTATGACCAATTCTTGATCAACTTCCAATTTAGTGCCGATACCCGAGCATTGCGCACATGCACCAAATGGCGAATTAAATGAGAAAGAACGAGGTTCTAGCTCCTCAAAAGATAGAGCGCAGTCATGACAGGCCATGTGCTCGCTATATGTTCGCTCCTTATCTGGGTCACCAATCTTAGTATCCACGAAATCTAAAATAACAAGACCATTAGCAAGTCGAAGCGCAGTTTCAATGGAGTCAGTTAACCTCGTTTTTGAATCGGCTTTTACTGTCAAGCGATCAACAACAACTTCAATAGTGTGCTTCTCCTGTTTCTTTAACTTTGGGACTTCAGCTATTGCATAGACCGAACCATCAACTCTGACACGTGAAAAACCTTGTGTCGCGAAATCCTTAAATAGATCTACAAACTCACCCTTGCGCGCACGAACTACCGGAGCCAAAACCAGAAATTTTGTGTCAACGGGGGCTGCAAGAATCTGATCCACAATATTTTGTGGTGTTTGCTTTGCAATGGGCTTGCCGCATTTCGGGCAGTGAGCCCGTCCAGCTCGCGCAAAGAGAAGACGCAAATAGTCATAAACTTCAGTAATCGTCCCCACAGTGGATCGAGGATTTCTATTTGTAGATTTCTGATCTATAGAAACTGCAGGAGATAAGCCCTCAATGAAATCAACATCCGGCTTATCCATCTGACCAAGAAATTGTCGAGCATAGGCAGAAAGTGACTCTACATATCGCCGCTGTCCCTCGGCAAAAATCGTATCGAAAGCAAGGGAAGATTTGCCCGAACCAGATAAGCCAGTAAAGACAATTAAGGAATCCCGAGGTAGGTCAATCGATACATTCTTCAGATTGTGTTCACGTGCGCCACGGATTACTAAACGTTCAACGCTCAAGTTCCAGCCTCTTCCATTCCGCGGAGCTCCTTCTTGAGCTCTCTTATCTCGTCTCGAAATCTAGCTGCCAACTCAAACTGCAAATCAGCTGCCGACAACTTCATCTGCTCGGTAAGAGATTCTATGAGTCCAATCAATTCCTGTCGCGGCAGTGAATGTTTTACTCCACTCAAGCCAGTCGAGGGAATTTTTAGCCCTAGCTCTTCCGTATCTTGCGCCTCTTTAGTAATCAAATCAGTGATATCCGAGATTTTCTTACGAAGCGGTGTCGGATCAATTCCGTGCTCGGTGTTATAGGTAACCTGTTTTGCTCTCCGACGATTCGTCTCTTCAATCGCTTGTGCCATCGCTGGCGTAATGCTGTCACCATACATATGCACTTCGCCCGAAACATTACGCGCCGCACGGCCAATAGTTTGAATTAATGAAGTAGCCGAACGCAAGAAGCCCTGCTTATCAGCATCCAAAATTGCCACGAGAGAAACCTCTGGCAAGTCCAAACCCTCTCGCAACAAATTGATCCCAATCAGAACATCGTATACTCCCGATCGAAGCTCTCGCAATAACTCTACCCGACGCAGAGTATCGACCTCCGAGTGCAAATATCTGACGCGAATTCCTAGACCCATTAAGTAATCAGTTAAATCCTCGGACATCTTTTTGGTGAGAGTAGTTACCAAGACTCTTTCATTTTTCTCAGCCCGCAAGTTGATCTCGTAAACCAAATCATCAATCTGCCCCTTGATTGGTTTGAGAACAATTTTCGGATCGATCAAACCCGTGGGTCTGATAACTTGTTCTACAAACTCTCCACCAGTTTTTTCGAGTTCATATTTTCCTGGGGTTGCAGAGAGGTAGATCGTCTGTCCCTTTCTCTCTACGAATTCGGCAAATCTAAGTGGCCTGTTATCCATTGCCGAGGGAAGTCGAAAACCATGTTCTACCAAGGTTCGCTTCCTTGATGCATCTCCCTCATACATGGCACCGATCTGAGGAACTGTTACATGAGATTCATCGATCACTACTAGGAAATCCTCTGGAAAGTAATCGAGAAGACAGTTAGGTGGTGAACCAGCGCCACGCCCATCGATATGACGCGAATAATTTTCGATACCGGAGCAAAAACCTAGTTGTCGCATCATTTCGATATCAAATGTGGTGCGCATACCGATTCTCTGTGCCTCCAGGAGTTTGCCTTGGCGCTCAAATTCATCGACCTTGACTTCCATTTCAGTTTCTATTGCCGAGATTGCTCGGTTCATTGTTTCTGGCCCGGCTGAGTAATGGCTTGCCGGAAAGATATACATCTCCGGCTCTTCGCGGACAATTTCTCCGGTAAGTGGATGCAGGGAGGTAATTCGTTCAATCTCGTCGCCAAACATTTCGATTCGAAGCGCTAACTCCTCATACATCGGGATAATTTCGATGGTATCGCCACGTACGCGAAAAGTACCACGCTCAAAATTCATATCATTGCGCTTATATTGAATATTCACGAATTTGCGCAGAAGAGAGTTGCGTTCAATCGAGTCTCCAACTCGCAAAGTTATCATTCGATCAACATATTCCTGTGGTGTACCCAGCCCGTATATACATGAAACTGTAGCCACCACAATTACATCTCTTCTTGTCAAAAGTGAATTAGTCGCTGAGTGGCGTAATCGTTCGACCTCGCTATTGACCGAACTGTCTTTCTCAATAAAAGTATCAGTTTGGGGGACATAGGCCTCTGGTTGGTAATAATCGTAGTAAGAAACAAAATATTCAACTGCATTATTGGGCATCAGTTCCCGAAACTCATTTGCAAGTTGCGCCGCAAGTGTTTTATTGGGTGCAAGAACCAGAGTAGGCCGCTGTAATTTCTCAATTAACCACGCTGTAGTCGCAGATTTTCCAGTACCGGTCGCTCCCAAGAGAACTACATCTTTCTCTCCCGCTATAACCCGTCTTGCCAGTTCGGCAATAGCTGATGGTTGATCACCCGAAGGTATGTAGTCGCTGATTACTTCAAATGGATTTACCTTACGTTGAAGTTCAGTTATTGGACGCATAAGCTATTTGGTGCTTGCCTGTGCCGCGCGTGGCAACAAGATCTCACTGTAGATATCTTCTATCTGACGAAGTAGGGACTCCGGATCGCCGTTATTATCCAGAATTTGATCGGCAACCTTTGCCCGCTCCAAATCATCAGCCTGAACCTTTAGCCGTGCGTCAATCTCATGAGCTTCAAGTCCACGCGCCTTCAAACGCAAAATACGAGTGGCGAGCTCGGTCTCAACTGTAATTACATAGTCAAATCTGTGACGAACCTGGGTCTCTACAAGAATGGGAATCTGGTAAATAATTACCGAACTCTTAGGCGAAGCCTCAGCAATTTTGTTAAAAGCCACCTGTACTCTGGGATGAATTATTTGTTCCAGTTTTTTGCGCGCGATTGCATCATTGAAAACAATTTCGGCCAGCCTTTTTCGATCCAGTGATCCCTCGAGCAAGATTTCATCGCCAAAAGTGGCTACTAATTCATTAAAGCCATCGGTGCCGCGTGCAATTACTTCTCGGGCTAGCTCATCGGCATCAACCACGATAGCTCCAAGCTGGCGGAAGAATTCACCTGCCTGCGATTTTCCAGACCCAATTCCACCGGTTAGCGCAACTTTTATCACTATTGAATCTTATCTTTTAAAATGAAAAGGGCCCCGACCGAAGTCAAGGCCCTCAACGCTACTTTATTAGGCGATTGGCTCTTCTGCTTCAACTTCAGCAACTTCAGCAACT
>CALEGP010000027.1 GCA_937876245.1 uncultured Actinomycetes bacterium
CCGATTTCTTTACAGCCGATTTCTTTACAGCCGATTTCTTTACAGCCGATTTCTTAGACACGCTCTCTGTCTCACCAGAATCCTTGCCAGATCTCTTCTCAAGTTCTGCGATTCTTTGATTTAAAAGATCCAACTCATCTGCCTTAACGAAACCCATACGGATCGCAGTTTCATCAATCTGGGTTTCAACCTTTTCCTTCACTAACTCGCTATTTTCGATAACCCAACTTTTGAGCCCTTTGGTCAGCTCCGCTACATTGGCCTCATTTTTCGATAGGGAAGCTAGAAATTTCTTTAGAATTGAATTCAGATCATTTACCATGGGCTAACCGTATCTAAAGGCGGAGAACCTCGCTTGCTTCGACTTGCCATCGACTTGCTAGGCCTGTTGGTGCCCGCCAAAACCTTCTCCGTGCCGCTCCTCAAATCTGAACCCAATTGCCAACCTTCAGCGACAGCGCCGCCCTGCGGGACTTAGAGCTCCACGCAGCTATATCTAGCGAGTCAACTTCTTTGCGGTTCCCTCGCGACTTAGATCGACCAATGACGACTCTAAACTCCACGACCTTGTCACCACTTGGCAATGTCTTCTCGCTGGCCAGGCTTCTCACTCTTCCGACTAGAAAGACTTCATTCACGGGCTGGAAACTGGAAGTGTCTGGATCTGAATTAGCTTCTTTCAACTGTATTTTTTTCTAATCAATTTCGCCATTTTTAAGTCAATTCATCGAGCGACTCTCCTGAAAGATATTTTCAAGAGGTGCAAGCATCAGCCATAAATAATCTCGAGTGAGGAAAGAGCAGTCAGACTGTGGCAAATATCCACCTGTTGAAATAGAAAACCACCTCGTAAATTTCACTCTAGAAAGAGCGAGAGTAAAGCGAAAAAGAGAACAATAGAAAAAAATAAAAAAGGAGCCGTTCCAATAACCGAAGTTATGGAAAGAGCTCCTTTTTTTAATGATGTCCGGCGGCGATCTACTCTCCCACAAGGTCCCCCTTGCAGTACCATCGACGCTGAGAGGCTTAGCTTCCGGGTTCGGAATGGGACCGGGCGTTTCCCTCTCGCTATGGCCGCCGAAACTCTATTGAGTTATCAGTCAGTTGCATTTCTACAAAGCCAACAATCGCAAAATAAATTTACAATTCTACGCTTCTAGAAATTTAACAGTTCCCGACCGTAGCTCGGGAACCACACAGTGAACGCGATGCATTTAATCAATTTAAATTTAATTAAATTTAATTAAAAAATGTAGTTAAATCCTCGGCCTATTAGTACCGGTCAGCTCCACGAATCGCTTCGCTTCCACTTCCGGCCTATCAACCCGGTGGTCTTCCGGGGGCCTTACCCGATAAATCGGTGAGAAACCTAATCTTGAAGCAGGCTTCCCGCTTAGATGCTTTCAGCGGTTATCCTTTCCGAACGTTGCTAATCGGCCGTGCTCCTGGCGGAACAACCGACACACAAGAGGTTCGTCCGTCCCGGTCCTCTCGTACTAGGGACAGCCCTTCTCAAGTTTCTTTCGCGCACAGAAGATAGGGACCGAACTGTCTCACGACGTTCTGAACCCAGCTCGCG
>CALEGP010000028.1 GCA_937876245.1 uncultured Actinomycetes bacterium
TTAATTATCCTTATTTCGCATTAGTAATAGTTGGCCTATTCCCAATATCGCCATCCTGAACTAGTGCCAATGTGCCGCCTATGGCCGATTCCGGTGACACATGTAAAACGCAAGTTCCAAATGAAGTCCCACTCATACGTGCGTCAGAAATCCGAAGCATGTCAACTACGCCAGACTCAAGCAATCTCTTCGGGATAGGAATCATTCCCCACTCAGGCATTCCGGGTACTCCTACTGGGCCACAATCACGCAGGACCAGTACTGAGTCTTTTGTAATTTTAAGATTCGGATCATCAATACGGCTTCGCATATCGGAGTACCCATGAAATACGACTGCAGGTCCGGTGTGAGAAAAAAGTTCCTCAGTAGCAGCAGATACTTTAATTACTGCACCTTTGGGCGCTAAGTTTCCTTTAACAATCGCAAAAGCGCCATGTGGATAGATTGGATCTTGAAGAGAACGAATTGCCGGATTTGAAGATGAAACTCCAGCGATGATTTGGCGCCAACTTTGTCCTGTTAAGGTTTTCTCATCAAGTTCAAAAAAATCTTTGCAGCTTGCGATTAGCGCTGGTACTCCTCCAGCCATATTAAAGTCCTGAATCAATTTTGATCCAGAAGGCTCAACATCTGCAATTACTGAAAGTCCAGTTGCCAATTCATTGATTGCGTCAATAGTTAAGCCACCAGATACGCGGCCAGATATTGCAAGTAAATGGATAATCGCATTTGTGGATCCACCGCAAGCATGTAGGACGCGCATTGCGTTCCTAAAAGCGGCACCAGTTAAAATTTTCGAAGGAACAATGTTTTCGTGAACCATTTTTACGATTTCACTGCCGGAATTAAAGGCGGCAATTTTACGTGCAGGTTCATTTTCTGGGATTACCGAAGTTCCGGGAAGTGTTAAGCCAAGTGCTTCGACCATGATTGCTACTGACGATGCAGTCCCCATTGTGTTGCATGAACCAAGCCCACAGTTCAAGCACCCCTCAAACTCTTTCCATTGCGCTTCAGTTATTTTTTTAGCCCGATAGTCTGACCACATTCGCCAAAGGTCTGTACCTGTTCCTATTTTTTTACCCCGATATTCTGCAACAGGGCGGGCCCCTGCCGTGAACATAATCGTTGGAAGATCAGTGCTAATTGCTCCCATAAGAGAACCGGGAACACTCTTGTCGCAATTGGCCAAAAGGACTACTCCGTCGATTGGATAGGACCTCAAATATTCTTCTACTTCCATAGATAGCATATTCCGATAAAGCATTGCACTTGGTTTCATTAAATCTTCACCAAGTGACATAACAGGAAATACGACCGGTATACCACCAGCCTCAATAATTCCTCGTTCAATTTCTGGAATGAAATTTCTTAGTGGAAGATTGCACGGATTTAAATCACTAGAAGAGTCGGCTATGCCAATTATTGGCTTCGAATTTTTAACATCTATTTCGTAGCCGATTGATGCCATCACTACGCGATGAGAGAGAGCAACTTC
>CALEGP010000029.1 GCA_937876245.1 uncultured Actinomycetes bacterium
TTAGTAAGCAACGCCTGATGCAACCATTACATTGCCCCATGCTAAGTAATCTCCTGTGCGAATGACGCCAACTGCACCATATGCCAATTTCTTAAACTCGGCATGTGGAAGTGGAATGCACTCGGCCTTAGTCATGATAGCAGTGAGTTCAGCGGCTCGATCTTCAGCGCTAGGTTGAATCTCGCTAGCAAACCAGAATTGTTCTATTGGTAGCTCAAGAGTCAGCATCTTTAAAACATCACTCACTTTAGGCAGGTTTGGCCCCATTGAAAGGTCAATACATGGAACACCAGCTGGGACTGGAAAGCCAGCATCAGATATAACTATGCGATCAAAGTGGCCAGTCCTGGCAACCATTGCAGAGATATCTCGGTTGATAATTCCAGTGTATTTCATTTCTTCTCCTTGGTTTTTGAATTACGCATTTTCATGGATAAATTTCTCTACTTCTTCAGGAGTTGGTGATGCCATCGCCGAGCCCTTGCGAGTCACTTTAAGGGTTGCAGCATAAACGCCAAAGCGGGCTGCAGCAAAGATGTCATCTCCTGCTCCGAGTCGTGTCGCAAGATTTGCGCACATAGTGTCACCGGCGCCGATAGTGTCGATAGCCGTAACTTTTGGTGCCAAGATTGTTTCTGATCTTTCGCCATCGGTTACGAATGCGCCCTTTGGCCCAAGTGTTATCACAACGTTTTTGCAACCAAGCAACTTACAAAGAGCTTGGGCCTGCTTTTCAACATCGCCTTCAATTCCAGTTAACTCTGCGGCTTCGCCCTCATTTGGAACTATGACATCGACTAAGCCTTCCCAGCCAATTAACGGTGCAACTGGTGCGGGCGTTAATACAACGGTGACGCCATTATCTTTTGCTAACTTTGCCGCAGCCAAATTTCCATCTGTTGGAAGTTCGAGTTGAAGTAGCAATACATCAGATTCGATAATAGTTTTTGCATGCCGCGAAATGTATTTAGCATCGCCTAAATCATTTGACTGCGGAATGATAATGATGGAGTTATCGCCATCTGAGGTTTGAACCGAAATGTGACCGACGCCAGTACCGAGATCGGCACTTCGTTCAATGTCACCCGAATTAACACCCTCGTCGCCAAAAGCTTTCATGAAGTCATCACCGAAACTATCGGTGCCAAGATTTCCAAGCATCGCACTTTGTGCGCCAGCGCGTCCGGCGGATATTGCTTGATTAAATCCCTTGCCACCAAGTGCGATTGCAAAACTTTCACCGCGAAGAGTCTCGCCACTTTTTGGACGCCTCGGTGTGTAAGCAACCAGATCCATCATGAAACTTCCGAGCGTTGTTACGCGTGGATTTTTTGAATTATCCGACATCACTAATTTGTTGCCTTACCGAGCGCTCCACCAGGATGACGTTTCCCAAAATCTTGTGAGGTAAATCCACGATGCGCCATAAGTGCTGAAGCAAGTGCATCACCAACAGCAATTGTTAGCGTTGTTGAAGTTGTTGGTGCCAGGTTTAAGGGATCTGCTTCTTCATCAAAGGCAATGCTGATTACCGCATCTGCGCTCTTAGCAAGGCTCGAATTAGAGCCTTTAGTAATGGCAATTACTGAATTTCCCCAGATCTTGGCCATTTTTGTAATTGCATTTACTTCAGCAGTTTCGCCAGAGTTTGAAATCGCAATCAAAACATCGCCTGAAGTTAGGGCACCAGAATCACCGTGAAGGCAGTCAGCTGAATGCAAGAAGAAAGAAGGAGTTCCGGTGCTGGAAAGTGTTGCGGCAATCTTTGCGCCAACTAGCCCAGATTTTCCAAGTCCGGTTACTACAACATGGCCTTTGCATTCAATAATTATTTCAAGCGCAGGAGTTAAGTTTTCTTCAAGTGTCTGTGAAAATATTGTCAGAGCCGCTATTTCAGTAGTTATTGCGCTCGTTGCAGCAGCAAGAGCTTTAGATAAATCACCCATTGATCACTCGATTAATTCCTAGTGGATTTGCTTCCTGAAGCGCCAGTGGCAGCAATTCATCATTGAAATTTTGGAAGGCAACAGGGCGCAAGAATCGATAAATTGAATCTAAGCCAACCGAAGTTGTGTGGCTAGATGATGCTGGCCACTGGCCACCATGTTGCATTGCTGCGGTAACAGCAACGGCAGTTGGAAAACCATTCATGATTACTCGACCAGCAAGTTGAGTTAAGGAGCTAACCAATTTAGCTACATCTTCGCCAGCAGCAACATGCAAACTTGCAGTTAATTGACCTTCAAGTTTTTCAGCAACATTCTGAAACTTTGCAAAATCTGCGCGAATAATTATGGTAGTCGGACCAAAATGCTCTTCTAATAGTTCTTTATTCTTAAAAGCATCAGCCCAATCAACAACGAAGACTGTTGGCGTAACACCAAATCCAGCTTCTGTTGCTTTTCCAGCAAATGTTTTTAGTGATGCGCTCTTTGCGAGGTCAGTAATTGCGGATACGAAGCGATCTGCTATCCCCTTATTTAGTAGCGGTGCAACTGCAATTGTTGCCAAATAACTTTCGATTTCAGCAATAAATACATCGCCTTCAGCGCCCGTTGGAACAATTAAAATTCCTGGCTTTGTGCAGAACTGACCAGAACCAAGGGTCGCCGAATCAATCGCTGCCTTCGCAAGTTCCTCGGCTTTCTCGGCTAGAACTTTCGACGAGAAGAAAACAGGATTTAAGCTTCCCATCTCCGCGAAAACTGGAATTGGAACTTGCCGCTGGGTCGAGATTTCCAAAAGTATCTTTCCCACTTTTCCTGATCCGGTAAATCCAATTGCATTTATATCTGGGTGGCTTGCAATCCAATGCGTAATTTCTGGATTAATTCCTTCAACTAATGCGAAGGCGTCTCCAGAGATGCCGACCTTGGCTAGGCCAGCTATGACTGCATCGCGCATGGCCCTGCAAGTATTTGGGTGTGAAGGATGGGCTTTAACAACAACAGGACATCCTGCCGCCAGCGCTGATGCACTATCCCCACCGATCACCGAAAAAGCGAATGGAAAATTGCTTGCTGCAAATATTCCCACAACACCCAGTCCTTGATTTGCTTTTCTAATATCTGGCCGAGGCGCCGGAATCCACTTTGCATCTGGCTTATCAATAATTGCTTGGTAATGCGCGCCAGTTTCGACCAACTTAGCAAATTGCTCAAGCTGAAAGACAGTTCGAGAAAGTTCTCCAGTTAGTCGGCCATTTGGCAGCGCAGTTTCGCGCATCGTTATCTCTATCAATTTCTCGCGCGAGTTTTCAATAGATTCAGCTATCGCTCTAAGCATTGCTGCACGTTGTACCGGAGTTGTGTTAGCCATCGAGCTCGTTGTCGCAACAGCTCTGGAAATCAACCCCGCCACATCTGAAGCTGACGCCTCGGCAATTTGCTCACCAAATGCAGTTCCAGTGGTGGGATCGACGGCTTGGAAGGTAGATGAAGTCATGTACGAACTCTAGCGTTTTCACTCCCTTTTTCGCGAGTAATGAGATAAATAGGAATGTATACGTCTGGCTATCTCCAGTCTTAGAAAGGAAGAAATCCCAAATTATTTATTTTCGTCGCGCAGTTGTAAAGCGCGGACGTTCGGTCAAGTCATTGTGAAGCGCGATTGCTTCAAAATCGTTACTTAGCTCGACAGCTATTAGCGGACCCTGTAATTCATTATGCTCGATCGCAAATAGCCCGCCAGATTTCAACAACCTGGCTGCCGCTGCAATAAATATAGCCGGAACGCTCATCCCGTTGCTCGGACCACCAAAGAGAGCCTCTGGCGGTTCAAAATTTAACTCCTGAGCAACCCGTGCGCCATCTGGAAGATAAGGAGGATTTGCGACAACTACATCACACTTTATTCCTTCCAGCGCCGTCGCAGCATCACCTTGGACTACCCGTATGTTGACATCATGCTTTGCGATATTTTTTTGTAACCAGTGAATTGCTGCCTCTGATTTTTCAACCGCGACAATATTTACTAATTTCTTACCAGCAGTCTCAGAGGCAATCGATATCGCGATTGCGCCCGTACCAGACCCCAGATCCACCAGACTCACTGGATCAGCAAAGGTATTTAATTGATGCAAAACTTCATCCACCAGAATTTCGGTTTCTGGGCGAGGAATTAAAACACCAGATCCAACTTCATATTCTAAATAACGAAATGGTGCGCTACCGATAATGTACTGAGCTGGCTTTCCACTCAGGCGCTCGGCAATCGCTTGACTGTAAATCTCTCTTGTTTCGATTGCTTGTTCATTGGTTAATTCAATAACTCGGCCATGCAGCTCCATGCGCTCTATTCCAAGTACATGCGCTAAGAGAAGTTCGGCTTCTACTGAGCCAATATTTTTAGTCGCAAGCTGGTCTTTGCCCAACTTCAATAGTTGCTTAACGATCACCTGATGCCAATTTCGCTGTCTTATCCGCTTCTAGTAGCGCCTCAATAACTGGATCTAGGTCACCATTGAGAACGGCATCCAAGTTATTGGATTTGAAGTTAACTCTGTGGTCGCTCAATCGGTTTTCAGGAAAGTTGTAAGTGCGAATACGTTCAGATCTATCAACAGTGCGCACTTGAGACTTACGCTCTGCCATAGCTTGTGCATCAGCTTCTTCCTGGACATGAGCCAAAAGTCTGGCTCGCAAAATTCGAAGAGCGGACTCTTTATTCTGGAGTTGAGATTTTTCATTCTGGCAAGAGACAACAACACCGGTTGGAATATGGGTGATACGGACTGCAGAGTCGGTTGTATTTACTGATTGGCCGCCAGGTCCAGAGGAGCGAAAAACATCAATGCGCAGGTCTTGTTGGCGAATTTCGATATCGACTTCATCTGCTTCTGCCAAGATTAAAACGCCAGCGGCTGACGTATGGATACGCCCCTGTGACTCAGTTTCTGGAACCCGTTGAACCCTGTGCACTCCGCCCTCAAACTTTAATTTTGCATATGGTGACTTGCCTGGTTCAGCGATTCCCTTTGATTTTATCGCCATGGATATTTCTTTGTAGCCACCCATCTCGGAATCGGCATAGTCAATAATTTCGGTTTTCCAGCCCTGGCGCTCGGCATATCTTTGATACATGCGTAATAAGTCGCCGGCAAAGAGCGCAGATTCATCGCCGCCTGCTCCCGCCTTGATTTCCAAAATTACATCTCTATCATCATTAGGATCGCGAGGTAAAAGCAATTCCTCAAGGGCGCTCTCGGTTTCTTCTAATTTCATTTGCAGAGCCGGAATCTCAGAGGCAAAATCCGGATCATCTGCAGCCATTTCTTTTCCTGCTGCTAAATCATCAGTTGCTGATTTCCAAGCACGGTAGCCAGCAATAATCGGGCCAAGTGCAGCATAACGCTTTCCGAGTTTGCGGGCTTTGCCTTGATCTGAATGAATCGATGGATCAGCCATTTCTTTTTCTAAAACATCGTATTCACTCAAGAGCGCATGAACCGAGGCAAAACGATCAGGCTTCATTTCCGCCGCCATTTTGTATCCTCCTAATTCTTAGCTCGCGCAATAAATTGCAATCCTAATTAAAATAAAAAAGACCGCAGGTATTCACGCGAGGTGAACACATTGCGGTCTCTTAAAAAGCTAGTTGGTTGTGGCAGCTCCGAAACGCTTTTCGAACTTGGCCACGCGACCACCAGTATCGAGAATACGTTGCTTTCCGGTGTAGAACGGATGGCAAGCTGAACAAACTTCAACGTAGATGCTTCCGGATTCCTTTGTGCTGTTAGTCGTGAATACTTCGCCACAACCGCACGTCACGGTGGTCTCTACATAATTTGGGTGAATCTCGTTCTTCATTTAAATCTCCTAGGTTTTGACTGGATCGGTGGTGAACCGGGAACCAGTACGAGGTTGAAGGATAGCCCTTTGGGACTGGATTCTGGAAATCCACCCTAGGGCCGGCCTCAAATCATGAGCAAATGATTGGTCAAATAGATCTGGCCCCGACCGCTACCACTCATATTCTCGATGCCCAATGCTGCGAGGATTACACTGAAGAGGTGGGTAATAAACCAGCGATTATTTTAGAAAATCTCACTAAGAGATACGGTTCCAGTCGTGGCATTGAGAATATTTCACTCACTATTAATCCATGTGAAGTTTTTGGTTTTCTCGGACCAAATGGGGCAGGAAAGACAACTGCGATTAGAACTCTTGTCGGATTAATCAAGGCTTCGAGCGGTTCGGCTCAGATACTAGGAATTAATGCTCTGGAAAATAACCTTGAGTTACGATCAAAAATTGGTTATCTGCCTGGAGCACTCTCAATTTATAAGGGCTACACGCCATGGGAATATTTGAAATTTCTCGGGAAATTACGTGGAATCAACTGTGATACCAAAATTAGAGAGTATGCCGATCGGCTAAATCTTGATTTGCATCGCCATATTTCCGAGCTCTCGAAAGGCAACCGACAAAAAGTCGGAGTGATTCAAGCCTTTATGCACGAACCTGCTGCACTATTTCTCGATGAACCAACCAGCGGCTTAGACCCCATAGTACAACGTGAGTTTGAAGATATTCTTGATGAAACTAAGGCGCGAGGGGCGGCAGTGATGCTGTCATCTCACGTCATCAGTGAAGTTGAGCATCTAGCAGACCGCGTAGCAATCATAAATGAAGGAAAGCTGCTTGTTGTAGAAAAAATTTCAGTGCTCAAGGAGCGGGCAGTTAGAACAATTGACCTCTATTTCGACAAGCCAATCTCTCTTCGTGATTTCGAAGGCGTCTCTGGAGTCAAAGACATCATGGTGAAAACTCAGCGTTTACGGTGCACCGTACTCGGGTCAGAGAAAGAATTGCTTACTGTTGCCCTTGCTCATGGCCTGCAAAGTGTCCGAACGCACGAGCCATCACTCGATGAGATTTTTCTACAACTAGTTGGCGCACAGGTGTCAAAATGATGCTGACCTTATTTCTCAAAACCTGGCGAGATCACTGGAAGTCTTTGATTTCTTGGGCTGGTGTCTTGGTCACCATGACGACCATTGAGCTATCGGTCTATCCGACCATTTCCAAGTCTGGTCAAGTGTTCCAAAAATTCATAGATAGCTACCCAGATGCCATAAAGAAAATATTTCGAATGGAGGATTACACCTCCGGTCCTGGATTCTTAAGTACCGAGTTATATAGCATGATGCTTCCTCTTGTATTGATCGCCGTTGGGGTGACTTTTGGCGCAAGTGCAACTGCAGATGAGGAAGAAAAAGGCACGGCAGATCTGCTTTTTACAATGCCTGTTAGTAGAAGCAAAATTATGGCGAGCAAAATGGCAGCCACCGTCTCCGTACTTTTCATTTTAGGCTTTGTCACTTATCTCAATATCTATATCGGGTCCGGCCTGGTTGATATGGAAATCAATTTGAGTTTCTTGGCTTGGGGAACGATTTCTTGTGCCCTTATTGGACTCTTCTTCTCTGGAGTCGGCTATATTTTTGGCGCGTTGACCGGCAAGAAAGGCGTCTCTCTTGGCGCAAGTTCAGCAATTGGCTTACTTTTCTTCGTTTTCTATTCCATCGCTCCATTAGTAAATGATTTTGAATTTCTCACACCAATTAACCCATTTCACTGGGCCTTAGGCGGAAATGTTCTTTTTAGCGGCCCGGACTGGCCAGGCATGGCAAAACTATTATCCGGAACCATAATTCTCTACTGCTTCAGTTTCGTTATTTTCAATCGAAAAGATATTCGTACCTGATTGAATTAGGAGCCGTTTGCTGAAGTGCCACTCTCTTGGGTTGTGGTCTTCTGGATTTGCATCAAGAATTCGACGTTCGACTTTGTGCCCTTCATTTTCTCAAGGAGCAACTCAAGAGCTTGTTGCGGTTCAAGGGCATGAAGCACTCGGCGCAAACGCCATACAATATTGAGTTCCTCGGTTCCCATCAGGATTTCTTCCTTACGAGTTCCAGATGCCACGACATCTACGGCTGGGAAGATACGCTTATCGGCAAACTTTCGGTTCAAAATAAGTTCCATGTTGCCAGTTCCCTTGAACTCTTCGAAAATAACTTCGTCCATTTTCGAGCCAGTATCTACGAGAGCTGTTGCAAGAATTGTGAGCGATCCACCATTTTCAACATTACGGGCAGCACCAAAAAATTTCTTAGGTGGATATAGCGCTGCAGAGTCGACACCACCGGACAAAATACGTCCTGATGCTGGAGCCGCGATGTTATAGGCACGGCCAAGGCGAGTAATCGAGTCCAGGAGAACAACCACATCATGGCCAAGTTCTACCAAACGCTTGGCTCGTTCAATTGCTAGTTCAGCCACCGAAGTGTGATCATCTGCGGGGCGATCGAAAGTTGAAGCTATCACTTCACCCTTGATCGAACGCTGCATATCAGTAACTTCTTCAGGGCGCTCGTCAACAAGAACAACCATTAAGTGGCACTCAGGATTATTAGTAGTAATCGCATTTGCAATAGCTTGCAGCACCATAGTTTTACCAGCCTTTGGTGGTGAAACAATTAATCCACGCTGACCTTTACCGATAGGTGAAATCAAATCGATTACCCGAGTAGTCAAAATATTAGGTTCAGTCTCTAAACGCAGACGCTCCTGCGGATAAAGCGGAACTAGTTTTGAGAATTCAACTCGGCCCTTTGAACTTTCAGGATCCGCACCATTAACAGTCTCGACCCGAACAAGGGCATTGAACTTTTCCTTGCGCTCACCTTCATGTGGTTGGCGAACTGATCCTGTCAGTACATCACCTTTGCGAAGTCCATAGCGTCTAACTTGTTGCAATGAAACATAAACGTCATTTGAACTAGCCAAGTAGCCACCTGTGCGGATAAAAGCATAATTTTCGAGAATATCTAGGAGTCCGCCAACCGGCAGCAGAACATCATCTTCAGAAATAACAATTTCACGTTCTTCGCGATTTCCGCGATCCCGGAAGCGATTATTGCGGTCGTTTCGGTCTCCTCTATCGCGACGATTGTTCTGGCGATCATTGCGATTATTGCTTCCGCCACCAGTCCATTCCTTCTTGTTAACATCAGCATCTGATGCATCATTTGGATTTGACCCTTGGTTTTCACCATCATCAGCATCATTTTTATTGTTGCTCGAGGCATTGCTGGTCGAAGGGTTATTATTTGAATTTTTATTTCCGCTCTTGCGGCGGGAATCGCGTTCGGCGCGACGTGCTTCGCGTTCTGCTTTTGCGGACTCACGATTTGAAGCTTGCAAGTCACCAATCGCTTGAACTAAATCCGACTTCTTCATTGTTGTCGCTTCTTCGATACCAAGTTGGCTCGCAACTTTCTTAAGCTCAGGAAGGAGCATTGCTGAAAGTTCGCCAGATTCTTTTGCGCTAGCTTTTGTAGTTGCCATATATTTTTTTCTTTTTCATTTCTGTTTATACGCTAAAAGAATTATTTTAATTTAGCGAAATTGTGGTTATCTAGATTTATGCGCCTAAGATTTCTCGGCTACCAGATAGCGTAAAACTTAGCACAGAGCCCTAGGCAACTCCAAAATATGGCGAAAATTGAACTATTGAACCCCGTGTGTCGAAATAGCCATTTCTTGAGCCAGAAATGAGCCCGCGCCAGCCTTTATCACCTCTTCGACTTCTAGGGCATCGAGAGTATGTAGCACCATAACCGAAGGCCCAGCGCCCGAGATTACGGCTGGAACACCAGCGGAACGGAGCTTTGTTACAAGAGCCATTGATTTAGGCATCGCCTCGGCTCGATAATTTTGGTGTATTAAATCTTCAGTCGCTTCCAGAAGTAAATCTGGTCGAGATTGAATCGCATGAACGAGCAGAGCGGCTCTGGAAGCATTTAAAACTCCATCATGGTGTGGAATTGTTTCGGGCAATAATTTGCGAGCTTTGGAAGTTGCCAGTTGTGCCTCTGGAATAAATAACAGAGCTTTAATCCTGGGATCAACTTTAATTCCAACGGCTCTTCCCGCGCCATCTTGCATCCAGGCAATTGTTGCTCCACCTAAAACAGCTGCTGCAATGTTATCGGGGTGTCCTTCAAGTTCGGTGCCAAGTCTTATCATTTCTTCGTCTGTAAGAAGTTGATCCCCTCCGAGTACAAGTTCTCGAGCAAGTGCAAGCCCGCCGACAATGGCCGCTGCAGATGATCCCAGTCCCCGACCATGGGAAATTAAATTCAGCTGGCGCAGCGCGATTCCTTTAGGTTTTTGCCCCATGTGTTCGAACCCATGCATCATTGCCTTGATGACTAAATTGTTTTTATCCTTTTTAATTTCATCGCTACCTTCGCCTGTTACATCAATATCGAAAGTTGCATCGTCTAGAACTTGTGCTGCGTATCTGTCGCGTAGTTCCAGAGCGAGGCCCAGTGTGTCAAAACCTGATCCAAGATTTGCGCTTGTCGCAGGCACGCTTACCTGCACCATTGTCGCCTTGAAAGTCAGATGGTTTCGTGTCGCCATTTATGCAAGTCCAATCACTTCGGCTGCGCGTTTTACATCAACCGGAATTACAATTGGGGCTTCGGCTTCATCCAGTACCCAGCCAACATCTTTTAAGCCATTTCCAGTAACGGTAATTACAATTCTCTTATCTTTTGGAAGTTTGCCCTCTGAGTGCTTCTTAATCAATCCAGCAATTCCTGCTGCGCTTGATGGCTCAACAAAGACTCCCTCTTTAGCGGCTACTAGTCGATAAGCAGCCAGGATCTCTTCATCAGTTACTGAGTCAATTAGGCCACCAGATGAATCTCGCGCATCGATTGCCTGTTTCCAAGATGCTGGGTTTCCAATGCGAATTGCCGTTGCAATGGTGTCAGGATTCATAACAATCTCTCCTAAAACAATTGGTGCCGATCCAGCTGCCTGAAATCCCCACATTTTTGGCAATTTCTTAGCAATTCCATCGTCGTAATATTCCTGATAACCCTTCCAGTATGCGGTTATGTTTCCCGCATTACCGACCGGAAGAACGTGTAGATCAGGGGCCTCACCCAGTAAGTCTATAATTTCAAAACTTGCAGTCTTCTGTCCCTCAATACGAAATGGATTTACCGAATTGACTAGCGCTACCGGATAATTATCAGCAAGTTCGCGAGCCAGAGTTAAACAATCATCAAAGTTTCCATCGACTTGAAGAAGCGTTGCACCATGTGCGATTGCCTGAGCAAGTTTTCCCATGGCAATTTTGCCCTCTGGTACAAGAACTACTGAGGTCATGCCAGCTTTTGTAGCATAAGCCGCCGCGCTCGCAGAAGTATTTCCAGTTGAAGCACAAATAACAGCCTTCGCGCCATCCTCGGCAGCTTTTGAAATCGCCATCGTCATTCCACGATCTTTGAATGACCCCGTTGGATTTGCCCCTTCAACTTTTAGCCAAACATCGTTATCTAACATGGCCGAGAGAACGCAGGCTGATACCAAAGGAGTTCCACCTTCACGAAGTGAAATTATTGGAGTGTTATTTGAAATTGGTAAGCGATTGCGATACTCCTCAATTACACCGCGCCACTGGGGTGCCCCTTTTTTCTTTAAAATACTCACGTGCTCATTCCTTCAACGCGGATAACACTTGCAACACGCTTGACGGCATCTAAACTCTTCAAGTCTGCAACTGTAGCGGCCAGAGCAGCATCACTGGCTTTATGGGTCATAATAATTAGCTCGGCTTCATCTTCAAGCCCAGTTTGTCGCACAGTTTGAATCGAGACGTCATGCTTTGAAAATGTTTGCGCTACTGACGCCAGGACCCCTGGTCGATCAGCAACATCTAGTCTTATTAAATATTGGGTCCGAGTTGATCCCATCGGAGCAATTATGCGCTCGGCATAATCACTTTCACGAGGCCCGACCCCGCCGCTTACGCGATGGCGAGCGACAGCGACTAAATCGCCAAGTATTGCTGAAGCAGTTGGCGTACCACCAGCTCCTCTTCCGAAAAACATCATCGCGCCGGCCGATTCGGCTTCAACGAATACCGCATTAAAAGATTCACGGACCGAGGCCAGTGGGTGTGTCCGAGAAATTAAAGTCGGGTGAACGCGAACGCTGATCGCACCATCTTTTGTAAGCTCGGCAATTGCCAATAACTTAATTACCAAATCAAGTGATTTTGCTACAGCAACATCCGTGTCAGTAACTTGGGTTATGCCTTCTCGAAATACATCAGCATCTGTAACTCGCGAGTGAAAGGCTAAGCTTGCCAAAATTGCAGCTTTAGCTGCAGCATCGAAACCTTCGACATCGGCTGTTGGATCTGCCTCAGCAAAGCCAAGTGATTGCGCCTCAGCAAGGGCATCAGCGAATGGCGCGCCTTTTTCATCCATCTTAGTAAGAATAAAATTTGTAGTTCCATTGACGATTCCCATAATTCGCTGGACGTGGTCGCCAACAAGAGATTCGCGAAGAGGACGCAAGATTGGGATAGCCCCGGCGACCGATGCTTCGTAATACAAATCAACGCCGTTCTTATCGGCTGCGGCAAATAGTTCGCCACCATGTTTAGCAAGTAGCGCTTTATTTGCGGTAACAACAGATTTTTTATTTTCCAGGGCGCTGAGAATTAGTGCTCTGGCAGGTTCAATGCCGCCGATCACTTCAATTACTAAATCTATTTCTGGATCAGAAACAATAGATTCCAGATCTGTTGTTAGTAATTCCTGAGAAATATTGGCCCGGGATGGCACGGCAAGATTTCGGATGCCAATTTTTACGAGTTCAAGCCTGGCGCCAGAGCGCTGGGCCAGGTCCGATTGATTTACAGCGATTAGGCGCGCGACTTCACTGCCGACAGCGCCACAACCAAGCATCCCGACGCGAAGAGTTTTACCCGAATTCATTGGGCTATTCTCCCCTATTTTGCCTCGCCTTGAACGCCATTTACTAGGACAAATCCTTCTCTTTCGCTGAAATCTTTAACCATGAGATAAAACCCCAGATAACAAATGGAAGATATATCGCATAGAGCGTGCCAGTTGGGTAATACCCATTCTTAAACGCGAATGGAACGCCAACAGCATCTACCGCTACCCATACCAGCCAGAACTCTACATAGCCTCGACTCATGCCATAAGTTGCGAGCGCAGTTCCGGTAAAGATCCAGGTATCTACAGTTAGCCAAGTGCCTGATTCCCCAAGAGCTTTAAATAGTTGATATGCAACGAAATAGAAAAGTACTATCACGGGAATTAAATATTGCTTCTCTTTCGTGGTTGTCCAACGTGGGGTTACAGGCGGCTTATCTCCGCCACCAGCACGTTGATGTTGGGACCAACGAATCCAGCCATAAATACTGACGACTATAAGCAATAGATTTCGTCCGGCTTGGCCATAAAAATTTTTGGCTTGATCTTCTGCGCCAAAAGAAAAAACTGCACCGAGAAAAACAGTGAAGAGCAAGCCATCACCCACAATTCCAACTGGCCAGGCAATCACTTTTCGCTTTAGACCAAGAACAGCGCTGGTTAAGCCGAGAATTCCGCCGATAACTTCCCGCCAGGCTATTGATTTACTTCCGAACTGAATCTGGGCTTCAAAAAGCCATTTTAAAATAGACATTACTTATCTCCTTGCGAACCTTTATCCAGACTGTAACTGTCGGTTTTGGAATTTCACCAAATCAGCCGATTGAGACTTTCAATCAGGTCGCGGACTTTAACCGCCGGTTCGGAATTGCACCGACCCCCGGAACGCTTGCGAATTATGGCACGCATCGGTAAAAAAATCTTCTCTAAATATCCTTCTTCTTGCGCCAATTAATTTTGCGCGGGTCAACTTTCCGTGCTGAATCCTTCGCCTTGCGCAGAAGAGACTCAGCCCAGGCGAATTCTGCTGCCAAGATAACCAGGCCTCCTATTACCAATGGCAAGGTAAATGGCCCAGGAAGAACAATTAGGACCCCTCCGATGGCAATGAGCGTAAAACCAATTACGAAGACAATTGTCCTTCGAACTGGACGGGGCACGCCAAACCAGATTTTTCGATAATTCACGTTTCAATTCTAACGGCTGGCTCGTTAGGATTGCACTGTGGAAATCCAAAAGATACTTCTTTATTATAGCTTCACGCCGGTAGCTGATCCTGAGGCTGTCCAGCTGTGGCAGCAAGCGCTCTGTGAATCCCTAGAAATCAAGGGCCGCATTCTTCTTTCCAAGGATGGTATTAACGGCACAGTCGGTGGCAGTATTTCTGCGCTCAAGAAATATGTGAAAACTACAAAGAAATATCCTGGATTTAAGAAGATTGATTTCAAGTGGTCCCAGGGAACAGGAAATGATTTTCCTCGCCTTAATGTCCGAGTCAAAAGCGAGCTAGTGGCATTTGGCAGTCCAGCTGAAATTGTCGTTGATCAAAATGGCGTCATAAACGGTGGCAAACATCTAAAACCATATGAAGTCGATAAATTAGTGGCAGAGCGCGGCGATGACGTGGTCTTCTTTGATGGTCGAAATGCTTTCGAAGCCAAAATTGGGAAATTTAAGAATGCAATTGTTCCTGATGTTGAGACTAGCCGTGATTTTATTAAAGAAATCGAGAGCGGCAAATATGATCACATTAAAGATAGGCCGATAATCACCTATTGCACTGGGGGCATCCGTTGTGAAATTCTTTCAACGGTAATGGTCAAACGCGGCTTTAAAGAGGTATATCAGATTGAAGGCGGCATTGTCCGTTACGGAAATAAATTTGGCGATGACTCCCTTTGGGAAGGTTCGCTCTTCACTTTTGATGCACGAATGGCAATCGACTTTTCGACTAAAACTAAGGTGATCGGTGAGTGCGAGCGTTGCAGTAGCGCCACAAAGAATTTCTATAACTGCGCTACTAAAACCTGCCATGAGTTAATTTTGCTCTGCGATCCATGTTCGCAATTGGATTCCAATCTTAGTTGCGTTCACTCTGGTTCCAATGCTCGCGATGCAGAAATGATTGGCTGAGATGTCCGACCTCCGTGTTTGTGTAATTGGAACGGGTGCCATGGGCACCGACCATATAATTCGTATTAACGAACGCATGTCTGGAGCCATTGTTACTGCAATTGTGGAACCAGATAGCACCCGAGCCACGGCGGCGCTGGCACATGCACCGGGGGCAAAACAATTCGCAAATATTTTAGAGGCGTTAGCAAGTGGACTTGTTGATGCTGCGCTTGTTGCAACACCTGGAGCTTTTCACGAAGAGGTTCTCTCGCCAATTATCGCAGCTGGACTTCCAGTTTTATGCGAGAAACCGATGACTCCTGATGTCGCATCCGCCCTACGGGTCGTCGAATCTGAAGTTAAATCGGGAAAGAAAGTTATCCAAGTTGGCTTCATGCGCCGATTTGATGAGGGTTATCTTCAGCTTCAAGAGCAAATTGCTAGCGCCCGCCTGGGTGAACTACTGGCTCTTCATTGTGCCCACCGAAACCCATCAGTTCCTGACTGGTATGGCAACGATATGTTGATTGCAGATTCGGTATCACATGAAATCGATATCGTGCGTTTCTTAACCAATTCACCAATCATCTCCGCTGAAGTGAAGCAGTTAAGGCGAAATAAACTTGCCCCAGAGCGGTTAAATGAACCCATTCTTGTCTTACTAGAAACCCAATCCGGTGTAATTGCCACCGTTGAAATGAATGTTTCTGTCCAATTCGGCTATCAAGTGATCACTGAAGCTGTCTTCCAAAAAGGGGTCTCTGAAATTGGTCGCTCTACGGGAATGACCACTTGGGAAGCTGGGCGCTCTAGTAATGCAGAACATGTTTCCTACCTCACGAGATTTGCCAGGGCTTATGACAATGAAATTCAATCATGGATTAACGCCGCGAAAATTGGAGAACTGGGTGGTCCAAATGCCTGGGATGGTTACATGTCGGTTGCGGTTGTCGAAGCGGGTTTAAAGTCACTTCATAGTGGCGCAAAAGAAGTTACAACATACGCCGCAAAGCCAGAGTTCTATAACTAGAATTACCCCAACTTCTACAGGGGGCAAAAATGAGTTCTAAGAATTTGCGCATCGGGATAATTGGCGCCGGTCGAATCGGTATCGTTCATTCGGGAAGTGTTGCAGATACTTCTGGAGCAGAAATTGCAATCATCGTTGATGCGATTGAGGAAAGCGCTGCCAAACTTGCAAGCCAATATGACGCGAAATATTCCACCAATGTCGATGATATTTTCACTAAGGGCGATGTAGATGCAATAATCGTTGGCTCCCCTACTCCAACTCATGTGGATTTAATCAGCAGAGCCATTGATGCCGGGATTCATGTACTTTGCGAAAAGCCTGTTGACCTTGATATCAATCGTGCCAACAGCATTAAGGAAAAGGCGGCGAACTCCAAGACCAATGTTTCCATAGGTTTTAACCGCAGATTTGATCCAAATTTCGCTGCAGCGCACGCCCGATATAAGGCCGGAGAGATAGGAAATCTTGAGCAACTCATCCTCACGAGTCGCGATCCAGCGCCACCACCACAGGCATATGTTGCGGTGTCTGGGGGAATATTTCGCGATCAAGTAATCCATGATTTTGATATTGCAAGATTTTTTGTTGGTGAAATTGTTGAAGTAAGCACTTTTGCGACGAATGCCTTTAGTTCTGAAATTAAAGCTGAAGGTGATTTTGATACGGCACTGACAAATATGCGAAGCGCTGATGGTAAGTTGATTTCAATTGTCACTTCTCGTCATTCGGCATATGGGTATGACCAGCGCCTGGAAGCCTTTGGTGAAAAAGGAATGATTCAAGTGGGCAATGTGTCGCCAACGACCGTGAGAAGTTATAAGGCAGAGCACAGCGAACAGCTAGACCCATACCTAAATTTCTTCCTAGAAAGATATGCAACTTCATACCGTAAGGAACTCGCGCTGTTTATCGAGAGTATCGAGACTGGAAAACAACTTAACCCTACTTATGAAGACGGTTGCAAAGCCTTGATTCTTGCCGATGCTGCAACTGAATCTGCTAAGAGCGGTAAAGCTATTTCAATTGCCTAGCTAAAAGCCTTCCAAATCCAATTCGGCAAGCACGCCACGCAAGAATTCGACGCTGGCCTTTGCTTCGGCAAATGGCCCTGCTCCTGTAATCGGTTCACTTGAAACAACATTGTCCTGTTCGAGAACGAACCATCCGTCGTATCCAGCCATAACCAAGTTGCGAACAATGGATCTGATATCGGCATCGCCTTGCCCTAGAGGCGTATAAAGGCCTTTGGTTACGCCGTCGTAATAAGTAACTTCATGGTTTCGAACTTTGGCGGCCATCGAGTTATTCACATCCTTTAGATGTGAGTGAGCTACACGAGAGGCATGATCTTTTGAAAATGCTACAACGTCAGTCCCGCCAATCATCATGTGACCGGTATCCAAGCAGAACGGAATTGTCGATCCATTAATCACTCGCATTACCTGCTCTGCGGTTTCGACCATAGTTCCTACATGTGGATGCAATACTGATTGCACACCAATTTTGGCAGCTTCGGCCTGAATTCGATTTAAATTGTTGAATAAAATATCCCATTCACTCTCTGAGAGAACTGGGAGTTTTTCATCATATCCGGTGATACCAGAATTTGCCGCTAGGACTAAAGTCTTAGCACCAGCTGCGGCATAACCTTCTAATTCTTTTTGTACGCCAGGAATCGGATCGTGATCAGCGCGATGCAAAATTACAGGAACAAAGCCGCCAACAGCAGTCATGTTATGTTCCTTAAGAATTGTTGCCTTAAGCTCCGGTTCCATCGGCAAGAAACCTTCTGGACCAAATTCAGTCGCGCTGAAACCTAATTCAGCCATCTCTTGCAGAACTCGAGCAGGAGACATTTGATGTCCCCAGCCGGGAACTTCACAGACTCCCCACGAAATAGGTGCGGCTGCGATTTTTGCGCTTTTTGCGCTCATTTATTGCTCCTGTCATTTTGGATTTTTATGTTCTTCGGATTTGGAATTGCTTCAAAGCTCTTTTCAATATTGAGGGTCAAAAGATCACGCACTCCTTGCGCCGCCATAGTAAGAGTTGCAAATGTCGCTTGCTTGCTAAGTCCCATTACATGCGGAGTGAGAACAACATTTTCGTGATCAAAAAGCACATGGTGCTCTGGTGGTTCAGGATCAAAAACATCAAGCCCAACACCGCCAATTTTTCCAGAAACGAGCGCCGCAAAGGCCGCATCTAAATCGATTAAGGCGCCTCTCGAACAGTTAACCAGAATCACACCATCTTTCATTTGAGAAATTTGCTCTTCCCCAATCATTCCTCGCGTTTCTTCGCTCAGAGGCAAATGAAGAGTAATGACATTGGCTTTCGAGAGTAAATCTGTAAGTGAGCTCGCTTTAATTTCAGGCACAATATTGGCATAGGGGTCAAAAGCTATAACTTTCATCCCGAAGCTTGTTGCGATCGCAGAGACTCGCACACCTATTCGGCCATACCCGATGATTCCCAAAGTTTGTTCTGCCAAATCTCCAACGGGATAACTTGTGCGCTCATTCCAATTACCATTGGCGACTAACTTAGTAAGGGGTCCGAGGCGCTTTGTTAGGTGCAAAATATGTGCGAACGCTCCCTCTGCCACCGCCATTGAATTACTGCCCGGCGTAGTTACTACCGGAATACCTCTCTCACTAGCGGCATCCAAATCAACCAATTCAGTGCCGACTCCAGTGCGAGCGATAACTTTGAGATTTGGCATCGAATCAAAAACTGATTTATCAAATTTAAATGCTGCCCGAACAATCGCGCCCTGGGCAACCAATAAATCATCAGAGGTCGGATTCTCGATATAAATTAATTGGTCACCTAGAACTGGTGCCACGATTTCGCTGGAAACCGGACCTAAGCCAACAACTTTTGGCAGTGCATTAGAATTCATTATTTTGAGATCGCCGCTGTTGTTCCAATTACCGGGCTTATTGCAACCCACTTCTTAGATTCTGCCGACTGCTCAATGGCTGATACAACCCTTGCCGCAGAAACTGCGTCATGAATATTTGAGTTCTTTGCAGCTCCACCAAAGTATGCTTCCAAGAATTTTCGCGCCTCCACAATTTTCAAATCGTCATAACCCATCGAGGTTCCGGCACCAGGCTGAAAACTTCCGAAATCTCCAAAACTTGGCGAGGCCATAACCCTTTGGTATCCGATGTGCTCACCTTTGCGCCCGATGGCAATTTCAATTTCGTTCATTCGTTCAAAATCCCATTTAAGCGAGCCTTCAGTACCGTAAATTTCGAAGGTGTAACTTGCCCGAGGTCCGACCGCAACTCTCGAAGCTTCTATTGTTCCAACCGCACCGGCAGCAATTGCGCTATCTGCAAAGCGAATTAGGGCTCCGGCATAGTCCTCGTTCTCGACAGGTTCTAATTTTCCGCCTTCAATGACTGCGAAGTGAGTGCCTGTGCCCATCTCAAGAACTGGACGTTCGGTAATAATAGTTTTGGTTATGCCGCTGACCTCTTCTATCGGTCCAACCAAATATTGAACTAGATCAGCAAGGTGACCCATTAAATCTCCGAGTACGCCGCTTCCCGCAAATTTACGAATAAACCGCCACGAGAGTGCACCATTTGGCTCGGCCGAATAATCTGCAAAAAAAGTTCCGCGAATATTAGTTATGCGGCCCAGCGCGCCACTTTCAATCAGCTCCTTGGCATGCTCAACCGCTGGTGCATTTCGATAGTTAAATCCAATGGTCGTAGTCACTCCGGCAGCAATCGCTGCAGCTTCAACCGCCTCAGTTTCACTAGCGCCTCGCCCAACTGGTTTCTCAATCCAAAACGATTTGCCAGCTTTAGCAGCTGCGATTCCGATTTCGGCGTGCAAAAAATTTGGCGCACAAATAGACACAACATCAACATCTGGATGTGCCAATACTTCTCGGTAATCCAGCGTTGAACTTTCAAAACCTAGAACGTCCACCGCATAATCCGCCCGCTCTTGCACATTATCTGCCGCAATTATCAAACGCGGCTTTATTCCTAATTCTGGGTAGACAATTGGAAGAGATTGATAGGCACGAGAATGAACTTTGCCCATCCAGCCAACACTAATCAGGCCGATGCCCACCGTACGATTCGGAATAGCTGTAGACATTCTTCACTTCCTCATTTCTTAAGTTGGTTCATGGTGCTAGTTATAGCGCCAGCAAGTAGCGTGGAATCAGATCCGATCGCAATAAATCTAAAACCCTGTTCTATGAATATTTCTGCCGCACTTGCATCGGCAGCGAGAATTCCAGCGACTTTATTATTTGCCTGGGCAGCCGCAACCACTTTTCCTGTTGCCGCTAAGAATTTTGGGCTCTTAAAGTCACGTGGCACACCAAGAGCGAAACTTAAATCCAAGGGACCAACAAACAGTAGGTCCACGCCTTGAATTTCAGCGATCTCATCCACGCTCTCCAGCGCTGTTAGCGTCTCTATCTGAATGATGCACGCTGCCTGAGATTTCTTGCCTAGGGCAGATAAGTCCCGCCCCCATTTCGCCGATCTGTTGTACGTTGCAACTCCGCGATCACCCATTGGCGGATAGCTCATATGTTTGATGACTTCATGGACTTGCGCCACATTTTCAATTCTTGGAACCATTACGCCCGATACCCCGGCGTCAAGCGCCCTGCCGATGCGAATGCGTTCGCCAGATTCAACTCGAACGAGCGTTGGAATTTTATAGGCCATGCCAGCAACAACTGTTGGACCGATCAAATCTTCACCGACCCCGCCATGTTCAAGGTCAAGCAAGACCCAATCAGCTCCAGCTACGGCAGCAATTTCGGCAGCCATAACAGAGCCCATTCCAAGAAAAGTCCCAATAGTTAATTTGTTTGGATCGATAAAGTCATTCATTAAGCATGCCACCTCTGCGCAGCTAAGCCCTCTTCATATTCTTTCCGAATAGCAGCAACCCAAGGTTGGGTAGAAACTTCCGCTGGTGCAACATCCCACCAAACATTTGAAGCTGGCAAGTTAGCGTGTTGAATTGTCGGTACAACGATTACTACTGGTCCGCTCATTTTGCGGGCCCCAGCAAGTGCACTTCGAATTTCCGATGGGGTAGTGGCATAAAATGCTTTAGCTCCCATTCCCTCCGCCATCTTGATTAAATCAATATCCAAATATTCGCCTTCAAGCCTTGGCGCTCTACCTTCGACTTCGCCTGCTTCAACTACAGAAGGACCATCTTGGCGATACCTAAATTCATTTCCGAAATCATGGCCAACCCGCCACATCTGAAGTCGACGAATGACCTGATAGCCATGGTTTTCTGAAACCACCACTGTCATATTTATTGCTTCTTGAGCTGCTGTTACTAATTCCGTCGGCGCCATCAGGAAGGTTCCATCCCCTATGAAAACTAGTACGCGCTTTGATTGATCTGGTGTCGCAAGGCGGACTCCGATGCCAGCAGGAATTTCATAGCCCATGCAGGAAAATCCGAATTCTAGGTGGGCAAACTTTCCCTGCGTTGCATCCCATGCTTTTTGAATATCTCCCGGTGCGCCTCCGGCTGCGGCAATAATCACATCACCAGATTTTGCACTTTCATTCATAAGCCCAATTAGTTGGCCTTGAGTTATTACCGCATTTGTATCTGGTGAGTCAGGCAGTGTTTTCTTATCAAATACTGTGTCGGGATTAATTGCCTCAGCAAGTTGTTTTGCCCAAGTATTGACCCCACTCTTAATCTTCCCCGCCCATTGCGATGAAATCTTGTAACCGCTTACGGCTTGGGCAAGGGCAATTAGCGAAAGTCGTGCATCACCAAGAATTGCCACCGCTCCTTGCTTAATTGCATCGTGCTCGGCAATATTTATCGATGCGAATTTAACATCTGGATTTTGAAACATGGATTGGGACCCTGTCGCAAAATCAGTCAATCGAGTACCAATTGCCAGAATTAGGTCAGCTTCTGCGACTAATTTATTGGTTTCAGGTGAGCCCTCGAGCCCAAGGCCCATTAGGTGCCATTCACCAGCGCTCTGTATTGCACCCTTGCCGCCAAATGTTTCGGCAACCGGAATACCTGTTGCATTAGCAAACGCTTCAAGTTGCACGGTTGCTTGCGAATAAATAACACCGCCGCCAGCAATTATTACTGGCTTTTTGGCCTCCTTGATTAAAGTTGCAACCTGGCCAATATCTTCTCGGTCAGGAATTGGGCGCCTGATCTTCCAAACTCGCTCAGCGAAAAACTCTTTTGGGAAATCAAATGCATGCGATTGAATATCCTGAGGCAACGCTAAAACAACTGCACCAGTTTCAACCGGGTTAGCCAAGACACGGAATGCACTTGGCAGAGAATAAAGCAATTGTTCTGGTCTAGTTATTCGATCGAAGAATTTTGCCATCGGACGAAAAGCATCATTAACTGAAATGTCAGGACCAAGTGGATGTTCTAATTGTTGTAGCACAGGTCCTTGGCGGCGAGTTGTGTATGAGTCACCAGGGATCAATAAAACTGGAAGATGATTTACTGTCGCCAATCCAGCTGGTGTCACCATATTGAGTGCACCGGGCCCGATAGAAGCGGTAACAGCGAAGGTTTGTGTTCGATTAGTTGCTTTCGCAAAACCGATCGCGGCATGAGTTAATCCTTGTTCATTTCTGCCCTGGACAAAGGGAAGTATGTCGTTGTATTGATCTAGGGCTTGTCCAAGTCCAGCTACATTTCCATGACCAAAGATTCCCATAGCAGCTGGAATAAAGCGACGCTTAACTCCATCCGCGAGCGTGTATTGCGCAGCGATGAAACGCACGACTGCTTGACCAACTGTTAAACGTTCAGTCGCTCCATAATTTGGCTTTGTCATTTTCCTATTCCTTTTCCCTTACCAGCTTCGTCCGTGAAGGATGATGGTTTTCTCTTCAGTCATTTCAGCTACCGTTGAACGAACTCCCTCTTTGCCCACGCCACTTGATTTAAGTCCACCATATGGCATCAAATCCGCGCGCCAAAGGGGCGTCCAGTTGATATGAATTATTCCGGCATCAATCTCCCGTGCTGACTGAATTGCCAGATCTACATTCTTTGTAAATACGCCCGCACCAAGCCCATAGATAGTGCTATTTGCCAGTTTTATGGCCTCCTTGATCCCACTTGCAGAACTCACTGCGATCGCCGGGCCAAATAATTCATCCTGAGCAAAAGCCGACGCTGGATCGACGCCGCAAACTATTGCCGGTTGGATTACCGCGCCATCTCGCGAACCACCCGTTAGGAGAGTTGCTCCATCACTAACAGCTTGCGAGATCGATTTTTCTACTCGAATCGCCTCGTTCTCGCTAATTAAAGTTCCTACTTTATTCTCTAAATCTTTTGGATTGCCTACTTTGATTGCTTCCACTTTTGGCTTGAGCGCATCTAAAAAGTTTCCCATGATGCTCTCGTCGACTATTACCCGTTGAACCGAAATGCAAACCTGACCAGCATTGATATAGCCTCCCAGCGCAATCGCATCAGTTGCATATTCAATATCGGCATCATTCATAACAATGACGGGACAAGATGATCCAAGCTCTAAAGACAATTTTTTTATACCTGCAACGCCCGAAATGTGGGTTCCTGTTTTAGTTGATCCAGTAAATGAGATTTTTCGAACTCTCGAATCTTTAACGAGCGCATCACCCAAAGTTGCACCAGAGCCCGTGATTACTTGTAATACTCCTTCCGGCAGCCCGGCATCAGAAAAACACTTCGCAAGCGCAATTGCCGTTAGTGGCGTTGATTGGGCTGGTTTCAATATAACGGAATTTCCAACCGCTAAAGCGGGGGCGATTTTATGGAGAACTAATAGCGCTGGATAATTAAATGGACTTATCGCTACAACCACACCAACTGGCTGGCGAAGTGTGAAGCCAATTTTTTCAAGACCAGTACCTTTATTGGCATCTAGCGGCAAAGTTGCGCCATAGAGTTGCGATCCCTCAAAAGCTGCCAGGCGAATTATTTCGCCACTTCGTGATGCCTCACCACGCGCCTCCAACAAACTCTTGCCATTCTCGCCCGAAATAATATGTGCAATCTCCTCACTTCTTTCATCGGCCAATTCAGCAGCCTTAAGGAGGATGGCGCAACGAATATGTGCTGGCGTATGCCGCCAAAGGTCGGCGCCCAATTCTGACTGTGTGATGGCCCTGTCCACATCTGGGACTGTTGAAACTGGCGCTTGCCCAACAATGGCGCCATCAAATGGCGACTTAATGTCCTCTAGTTTCATTTCTTTGTTTTCTCCTTAACTAAAGCTTTTGATGAATTCCTAATTACCAATTTTGGCTCAAGCAAAAATGTTCTCCCTTTATTAGCCATATCCGTTGATTTATCAACTAACAGCTTTGCGGATTTCAGGGCAATTTCAGTATTTCCTGGGTCAATTGAAGTCAGTGAAATCTGCTTAAGATCGGCGAGGAAAGTATTGTCATATCCAACTATCGCGACATCGTTGCCTGCTGCTCCCTGCGCCCCAATCGCAAGAAGATCATTGAAGGCAGTGATCGCCGTTGGCGCACCCTTCGGTCTCAATATTTGTGTCGCCATTTCGAAACCTGCGCTTTCAGTCGCATTCTCCACGAATTCAATTTGAATATTCTTCGCTAGGCCATTTTCTTTCATAGCTAATTCGTAAGCTTCGCGTCTGCTCTTCGCAACTAGTCCCTCGCTGACAGATATATGTGCAATTTTGTGATGACCCTTCGCCACTAGATGATCAATGAGCAATCTCATTCCGATATCATCGTTAGAGCGAACCGTCGTTGCTCTTGGCAGGCCATCTGGGATTGCGCTTGCCACAACGATGGGAACACTTTCTGGCAGCGCCGATAGCTGATGAATTTCAGGTATGGACCCCACTACAAGAAGACTTTTTGGCCGAAGATCAATCAGAGCGCTTACTGTTCTAGAGTCGAGAATTTGTTCTCCAGCAGCATTGGGTAACATGGCTGAAGTCATAAAACTATATTGCCCGGCAGCCTCAAGAGCGGACCGAACTTGATCAACAATTTGAGCGAAGAGCGGGTTGTGCAAATCCGCAACTAAGATCCCAATAAAGGTTCCAGAGTCTGCTGCCAAAGATCTGGCTATAAAATTCGGCGAAAATCCCAACTCACCAGCTGCCTTTAGGACCAATTCTTTTCGATGTTCACTAACCGAGTGCGGCGCAGAATAGACCAAAGAAACCAAGGATTTTGAGACTCCAGCCTTGGCTGCGACATCGCGGATAGTTGGACGTTTGACTGTTGAAGTATTTCTCATGCAACTGCCTCGGGCGTGGTAATCGCGGTAATTTTCCCAGTATCTATTTCCCTCTTTAGCGCCAGCAATAAATCACGCAATGAAGTTGACCCAATGCCCAGTCTCTCCTTAGTCGCTAGATTAGAAAGCGAAGTGTCGCTTGGTACCTGACCAGGAAATTGATCAGCTAAAGGTGGCTCGGCTTCACGCAATAAAGTTTCATCCAATTCAAATATTTTACAAATCAACCGCGCATAATCCATCCGACTGATTGCATCATCACCGACCAGATGAAATGTGCCCTGTGCTTTTCTGGAAATAATACGCTCGATTTGCGCGCCAATTTCTGAAGCAAGTGAGGGCGCCGTAATTTTATTTACTAGATCACCACCAAATACGGTAAAAGTTTTATCGGCCTTTAGGTCAGCCACAAGAGCTGAAGCAAAATAACCGAAGCCCACATCTTGGGTTCTGGGACCAACTTCCAAAGTTTGATGAATTCCCATAACGCCATCAACTCGCGCAATAGTTCCAGTTTCTGGTGCAAGATCGCGAATAACCTGTTCGCCTAGTGATTTTAGAACTCCATAAAAATTTACCGGGTTTCCTGTATCAGTTTCTAGGACTAAATGACCCGTGCCATCCATAACCCATCCGGTTGAGATGTAAATTATCTGTGCGCCATTCTGATTTGCGGCATGTGTCACGCGTTGGGTAAGTCCCACAAATGAGTCATATGCAAATTGACGATTTTCCTGAAGCTTATTGAAATCATTTGCAATAGCTGCGTGCACGATGGCAGTACATCCCTTGGTCGCTTGCGAAATTGAGGAAGTACTAGAAAGATCCGTGATCGTGGTTTTCCAGGGTAGTGATTGGCGTGGCTCACTTCTGACTAACCCGATAACTTCATGTCCCGCAGCAAGCAACATATTGGCGATATTTCCGCCTACGAATCCATTGGATCCGGTTACTGCAACTCTGGACATTTAAATAAACTCCTCTGGCTCCTATTGCCCTCCCCTGCTAAGGTTGGACCGCTCCAAAACAATAGTGCTTATTCCCAATTCGTTCAATACCGCAAAATGATAGAAAGATAGGTCCATGAGCAACTCCTCCGACTTTGATCTCATCACCATTGGCCGCGTCAGCGTAGATATTTATCCCTTGCAATATGGCGTCGGACTGGAAGATGTAAAGACCTTTCAAAAATTCTTAGGGGGCAGCGCCACAAATGTTGCTTGTGCTGGAGCGAAATATGGACTCAAATCCGCGATCATAACCAGAACTGGCAATGATCCATTCGGAAATTACATCCACCAGGAGTTAGAACGTCTAGGCGTCAGCGATGAATTTGTATCAAGTGTCCCAAGCCTTCCAACTCCAGTCGTCTTCTGCGAGATTTTTCCACCAGATGATTTCCCTCTCTATTTTTATCGCGAACCTAAGGCTCCTGACTTAGTTATCAATTCCGACGAACTAGATCTTGAGGCAATTAAGAGTGCCAAGATTTACTGGTCTACGGTCACCGGTTTATCACAAGAACCAAGTCGATCTGCCCATCACAAAGCCTGGGAGGCACGTGCTCGGAAAACCCACACGATTTTAGATTTAGATTACCGGCCAATGTTTTGGTCATCGGCTCAAGATGCAACTGGGGAGATTGAGAAAGCGCTCAGCAAAGTAACTATCGCTCTTGGCAACAAAGAAGAATGTGAAGTTGCTGTTGGAGAGTCTGATCCAATTCGCGCCGCAGATGCCCTGCTAGAGCGCGGGCTGGAACTTGCGATTGTTAAGCAGGGACCAAAAGGTGTACTGGCAAAAACTAAAACTGAGGTTGTTGAAGTTCCACCATATCTGGTTGATGTAGTAAATGGTCTTGGTGCTGGTGATGGTTTTGGTGGCGCACTTTGCTATGGTCTGTTGCAAGGATGGCCACTTCGTAAAATTCTTGAATTTGCGAATATTGCTGGGGCTCTGGTTGCAACCAAGCTGGAATGTTCAACTGCTATGCCAACCCTTGAAGAGGTCGAAGAAGTTCTTGCGAAAATTAACAAAAACGGTGGCCTTATCTGATGGCAATAGATTTCACCGAACTGCGAAGGATCCGAGCGACGAGCCCAGAGAAGATTGCTTTAGCACTTACAAATCGCAAGAAGCGCCCACTCCTGCAAGGAGATGGCAAGCTCCTGCTTGTTGCAGCTGATCACCCTGCTCGCGGCGCAATTGCGGTTGGCGATAATCCGATTGCAATGGCTGATAGATATGACTTACTAGAGCGTTTAGTCCTCGCTCTTAGTCGCCCCGGCGTTGATGGAGTTCTTGGAACACCAGACATAATCGAAGATCTGGCGCTGCTTGGGGTTCTAGATGAGAAAATTGTCGCGGGCTCGATGAATCGTGGTGGTTTGCGCGGCGCAATATTTGAAATGGATGATCGATATACCGCCTATGACATTGCAGGCATAGTTGACTCTGGGTTGGATTTTGCTAAAAATCTAATTCGAATTAATCTCGAGGATTCTGGAAGTTTGGAAACAATTGAAGCTAGTGCTCATGCAGTAAATGAAGCTACTGCCGCAAAAATTCCCATCATGCTTGAACCATTCATGTCTGACTGGCAGGATGACAAAATAAAAAATGATCTCTCGACCGACGCAGTAATTCTTTCAATTGCAATTGCCTCCGGTCTTGGTCGTTCAAGTGCATACAGTTGGTTGAAACTTCCAGTCGTTGAAAATATGGAGCGCGTAATGGCTTCCACTACTCTTCCTACTCTTCTGCTCGGCGGCGATACCGACAAAGACCAGGCCAAAATTTTTGCTAGTTGGAAAGCGGCACTTAAACTTCCTGGAGTGCATGGATTAGTTGTAGGTCGCTCACTTCTCTATCCAACGGATGGAAATGTGCAGAGTGCGGTTGATGCCGCCGCAGAGTTGGTGCACGGTTAAATTATGAATAAATTTTTTTATGCTAAAGGCGAGCTCGCCAAAGATGGTTGGGATGTAATTGTTGATCAACAACTGCCGGGATGGAAACACACTGGAACTCGTGTTGCAACGCTCTCTTCCGGCCAAATATTTGAAATAAGTGCCGACAAGGTAGAGCGCTTAATCTGGCCACTTGAAGGCGATGGGATCACTATTGATTACGCCATTAACGGTGCAGCTAACTCGCAACATTTAACTGGGCGCAAGAGCGTGTTTCATGGTCCGGCCGATATCCTTTATCTTTCAATTAATACTTCGATAAAGATTTCTGGCTCTGGTCGATTTATCATTGCCGAAGCTCCCGCAAGTAATTCTTTTCCAGTTAAGTACATTCCTGCTAGCAGTGTCCCCGTATTTAGTCGTGGTGCGGGACCTGCATCTCGCCAAGTTCACAATTTTGGTGATCCTTCCGAGCTTGCAGCAGATCGCTTCATAGTTGTTGAAATTATTGTTCCAGCCGGAAATTGGTCGGGTTCTCCTGCGCACAAACATGACACTTACATTCCTGGAGTTGAGTCGAACTTAGAAGAGATTTATTACTTTGAATCTGCCGTCAGTAAGAATCTGCCGGCTCAGCACAATATCGATCCCACGGGCTTTATACGTGGTCGCGCATCTGATGAACGAGAATTTGAGCTGATGGCAGAAGTCAGAAGTGGCGATGTAGTCCTAGTCCCCCATGGCTGGCATGGACCTGCGATGGCGCAACCTGGTTATGACCTTTACTTCATGAATGTAATGGCTGGGCCAGATCCCGACCGATCATGGAAGATAACAGATGATCCAAGTCAGGCATGGATTCGTAAAACTTGGGATGAAAAAGATATTGATGCCCGCCTGCCCTATACCGCCAAATAAAATTTGCTGGATAACTACAAGTCACTAGAGTTAATTCATTGGTACCCAAATTGAAGTGCAATAAGTGCCAAGAATTAAGGAGCAGTCATGTCAGCAGATGCAGGTAAGTGCCCGGTAGTTCACGGAGCTCAGAGTACAACCGGGGAATCAAATATGCATTGGTGGCCCAAGTCTCTTAATCTCGATATTTTGCATCAGCACGATACAAAAACCAATCCGCTAGGTCAGGATTTTAATTACCGAGACGAGCTTGAGAAGCTCGATATTCCAGCGCTTAAGAAAGATCTCCAAACTTTGATGACAGATAGTCAAGAGTGGTGGCCGGCCGATTGGGGTCACTATGGCGGATTAATGATTCGAATGTCATGGCATGCCGCAGGTTCTTATCGAACCGCTGATGGGCGAGGTGGTGGTGGAACTGGTAACCAACGATTTGCTCCACTTAATTCTTGGCCTGATAACGTAAATCTAGATAAAGCGCGGCGTTTGCTCTGGCCAATTAAAAAGAAATATGGAAATAGAGTTAGCTGGGCTGACTTGCTTGTACTTGCCGGAACTATTGCCTATGAATCAATGGGCCTAAAGACTTTTGGTTTCGCTTTTGGTCGCGAAGATATTTGGCACCCAGAGATTGATACCTATTGGGGATCAGAAAAACAATGGTTGGCACCCAGTGATTCGCGCTATGAAAGTATTGATAAGCCAGAGACGATGGAAAATCCCCTTGCCGCCGTTCAAATGGGCTTAATCTATGTAAATCCAGAAGGCGTAAATGGTATTTCTGATCCACTCAAAACAGCTGCGCAAGTTCGCGAAACTTTTGCGCGAATGGCGATGAACGATGAGGAAACAGTTGCACTTACAGCAGGTGGCCATACCGTAGGTAAGGCCCATGGAAATGGCGATGCCAAACTTCTTGGTCCAGATCCCGAATCAGCAGAGCTGAGCGAGCAAGGTTTGGGCTGGATGAACCACACCACTCGAGGAATTGGTCGAGATACCGTTTCAAGCGGCATTGAGGGAGCATGGACTACTCACCCAACTAAATGGGATAACGGATACTTCTATCTCTTATTCAATTACGAATGGGAATTGAGTAAGTCTCCAGCCGGTGCCTCGCAATGGGAACCAATTAATATCAAAGAAGAAGACAAACCTGTCGATGTCGAGAATCCTTCGATTCGTTACAACCCAATGATGACTGACGCAGATATGGCGATGATTAAAGACCCTGCCTATCGCGAGATTTCCGAACGCTTCTACAAAGATCCAGAATATTTCAGCGAAATATTTGCTCGGGCTTGGTTCAAACTTACACACCGCGACTTGGGCCCGAAAGCTTGCTACTTCGGACCAGATGTTCCGCAAGAAGATTTAATTTGGCAAGATCCAATTTCTGCAGGCAAAACAAATTACGATATTGCCGAAGTGAAAACTAAGATTGCGGCAACAAAGCTATCAGTCTCCGAATTGGTAACTACCGCATGGGATAGTGCTCGTACATTTAGAGGTTCAGATAATCGAGGCGGTGCAAATGGTGCCCGTATCAGACTAGCTCCGCAGAAGGATTGGCTTGGCAATGAGTCAGAACGTTTGGCACGAGTACTTTCTGAACTTGAGCCAATCGCACTTGAAACCGGAGCCAGTATTGCCGATGTGATTGTTCTTGCTGGAAATGTTGGAATTGAAAAAGCTGCGCATGCTGCTGGCGTAACTGTCACGGTTCCATTTTCACCAGGCCGTGGTGATGCAACTTCTGATGAAACCGATGTTGAATCCTTTGCTCCGTTAGAGCCAATTCATGATGGTTTTCGCAATTGGTTGAAGAAGGATTACACCGTAACTCCCGAGGAATTACTGCTTGATCGTTGCCAATTGATGGGACTTACTGCTCCCGAGATGAGCGTTCTAGTCGGAGGAATGCGTGTAATTGGTACAAACCATGGTGGAACCAGGCACGGAGTATTCACCCAAAATGTTGGCTCTCTAACAAATGACTTTTTTATTACCCTTACAGATATGAAGTACGTTTGGGAATCAGTTGGCGAAAATCTTTACAACCTCCGAGATCCAAAGAACGGATCCGTTGTATATACCGCAACTCGAGCAGATCTACTCTTTGGATCCAATTCGATCTTGCGCGCATATGTCGAGGTCTATGCCCAAGATGACAGCAAAGAGAAGTTTGTTAATGATTTCATCGCAGCATGGGTCAAAGTAATGAATGCCGACCGTTTCGATTTACGCTAAATCTGAGAAATATTCATTAAGACATAATGGGCCGAAATTAGGGACGGCCCATTTTCGCGAATATCGCATCAAAGAATTTTGCGAACTTGAGGGACTGTTCCATTGGCATAAGCCAGTCATTTCCGCCACGGACAACTCGAGCAAAAGCATCTGACATTAATTGGTATGGATCACACGCTTCAAATTTTTCTATGCGTAAATTGCCATCTGTGGTGATCTCTAAAGTGCTTGGGCTATTGTGAGAATTGAAGGAATCATTTCCACCTGTGCGTAGTTCTCCCTTTGTGCCTTCAATTATGAACCAATGTGTTAATTGAATGTTGTCTGATGCAAGCGTCTCAACAACCGTATCGCCTAGATTGTAATTAACGCGGGTTGTTTCATCAGTGCCCGCCTTGTGCCAAATTACTTGTACATCAATATCTGAAATCTCAGGGAAATCCAGCGCCCACAGTGGCGCAACAGTTGAATATGGTCCAAGGTCATAGAGAATTCCGCCGCCAAGCTTTGGATCGAGGCGAATATTTTCTTGATCAAGTCCATCATAGGTAAAACAAGATCGGATTCGGGTTATTTTTCCCAATTCACCGGACGCGATAATTTCTCTGATGCGCTGACTCCTTGGATGCCAACGGTTCCAACTGGCTTCAACAAATACTCGATCAGTCTCCTTTGACACCGCAATAGCTTCTTCAACTTCTTGTGCGTTCATGCCCAGTGGCTTTTCACAGAGCACATGCTTGCCCGCCTGCATCGCCTTGATTGCCCAAGGTAGGTGAAGTGAATTGGGAAGGGAGATATAAACTGCTTCTACTTTAGGGTCAGCAAGTAATTCTTCGTAGCTCGTATAAACAAGCCCTGTTGGCGAGATTGTTAGCGCTTTGGTCTCATCGCGAGATGCAACGGCATAAACTTCGCCCACATTTGATTTAGATATCGCGGGAAATAAAGCTCTCTTTGCAATACCACCGGCACCAATAAATCCCCAACGTAATTTTTCCATACCGGGATACTAGTCCAGGAATTTCCTAGGGACAAACTATATATTTAATGTCGCCTTCTGCTGGAGGCGCATCCAGGATGGTTTGCACACCTGATAAATCAACAACCTTTGAAATAAGAATATCTAGTTTCAAATCTCCGCTGCCGACAAGTTCCGCAGCTCTGGCTTGAGTTAATGGATTCAAATAAGACCCTTGTATTCTAAGTTCGTTGACCACGATGCTAAATGGCTTAATTTCAAGCTCGACATCCGCCGGAGTAAGACCTAGAACAATTACTGAACCGCCTCGCCTCGTTATCACTTGAGCATCCTTAAAGGTCTCTATCGCTCCAGCGCATTCAAAAGTCACATCCATATTTTTGACAACATCTGCCAACTTCTCTGAAATCGGATCGACAACCTTTGTTGCACCGATCTGAAGAGCGACATCTCTCCGAAATTTTTGTCTGGTTATTAGAACGATCTCTGAAGCACCCGCGAGTTTCGCGAGTTGGACTACAAGCAATCCGATTACGCCCCCGCCGAGAACCGCGACCTTCTCGCCGCCCTTAAGCTCAGCCAGATCCATGCCGCGAATTGAGCAGGCGAGTGGTTCGATAAAAGCAAGGTGAAGTGGATTCAAATCGGTACGCACTGGATAAATTTGGGAATCTGGAGTTAAAACAAATTCCGCGAGCCCGCCATTAATATTTACACCAAGAGCTGTTAAGTCTGGACAGAAAGCGGTTCGACCAGCGATGCAATCATCACATTTTCCGCAAACAATATTAGGATCGACGCTTACTAATTGGCCTACGCTAAATTTAGATCCCGCTCCAACCTCTTCAATAAGACCACCGAATTCATGACCTAAAATAACTGGCTTAGCAGATGGATATTCACCTTTGTAGATATGGCGATCGGTTCCGCAAATACCACAAGCCAAAACCCTAATTAGACTTTCGCCAGCTTCTGGCCTGGGTCTAGAAACCTGAGTAGCCACAAGTTCATTTACTGCGTTTAGAAATACTGCTCTCATTAAATGGCATCCCCATTTGGGGTAATTATTATTTTCCGCCCTTTCCCAGCTTTAAAAGCGCGCAGGGCTGCCTCGTAATCTTCGAGCGCAAAACGATCACTAATCATAACTTTGGGATTTAAGACTCCAGCTTTAAAGAGATCAACAGCTCGATCAAATGTGTGCAGAACCGCCATTGAACCCGCGATCGTTATCTCCTTGTTGTATATCCAAAATGGCTCAATTTCGACTTTTGCTTTCTCGTTTGCAACGCCAAATTGCAAAAAGGTTCCACCGGGCATTACGTGGCTGAGAGCCTCTTGAATTGCTTTTGCAACGCCTGTACAGTCGATTACAACATCCCACCCCCGTGGTTGTTCTAAAGTCGTAACATCTGAAGTTACGCGATCTATTCCAAGAGTACGCGCGGTTTCCAGTTTAGATTCATTTATATCGATAATTGAAACACTTGCGGCACCGTTGCGCTTTGCCAATTCGGCCATCATTAAACCCATGGTTCCAGAACCATAAATTAAATAGTGTGACCCAGGAATGCGTGGCAGCACGTCATAGCCGCGAATGGCACAAGAAAGGGGTTCGATAAGTGCGGCTTCGAAAACATCAACCCCTTTGGGCAAGAGATGACAATTCTTGACGGGTGCTTTTAGAAATTCGGCTGCTGCCCCAGGAGATGAAACGCCAAGTGCATTCCAGTTTTCACATAAGTTACCACGAGCTCTGCGACAGTAAAAACATTCGCCACAGTGAAGTGAAGGATCTACTGCGACCAAATCACCGATTTTTAATTCAGTTACATCACTTCCCATGGCTACAACTTTCCCTGCCATTTCATGACCTGGAATTATTGGGAGCGTTGGAGCGAACTCGCCCTCGAGAATATGAAGGTCAGTTCCACAGATACCGACGCTCGCAACTTTAATAATTACATCGCGCGGCCCCGGCGTGGGATCTGGGACGCTTTCAATCGAAACCTGATTTATGCCAGTTATAACTGCAGCTCTCATGTCGCTATTTAATCACTAACTATTCATTTAGTAATTAGTTTGACATGGCCGGGTTTTAACTCATCTAGAGAACGAACGCCCAATAATTTCATTGTTCGAACCATCTGCGTCTGTAAAATTTCGAGACTGCGGTCTACGCCTTCCTTTCCGCCCGCCATAAGGCCATATAAATAGGCCCGCCCAATCCAAGTGAAATTTGCACCGGCCGCTATTGCCGCTACTACATCGGAACCGTGCATAATTCCGGTATCCATGTGGATTTCAAATTTCTTTCCAACTACTTTTCTAATCTCTGGGATAAGTAGATAAGGAACAGGAGCTCTATCTAATTGACGCCCGCCATGATTTGAAAGTGTGATCGCATCTGCACCAGCTTTTTGTGCCAAAAGTGCATCCTCAGAATTTTGTATTCCTTTGACTACTAAATTTCCGCCCCATTGCTTTCGAATCCACTTGAGATCATCGAAGGTAACGGTTGGATCGAACATTGAGTCCAAAAGTTCAGCAACCGTTCCCTTCCAACTATCAAGAGAGGCAAATTTCAGCGGATCAGTTGTAAGAAAATTCAGCCACCAAGCGGGACGCGGAATTGCATTGACAATTGTTTTTGAAGTAAGTGAAGGTGGAATCGTCATTCCATTTCTTACATCGCGAAGTCTCGCCCCGGCCACTGGAACATCAACCGTTAAAACTAAGGTATCAAAACCCGCTTCCTTCGCCCGATCGACAAGGGCCATAGAGCGATCGCGGTCTTTCCACATATAGAGTTGAAACCAATTTCGTCCATCAGGTGCGATTCTGGCGACATCCTCGATCGAACGAGTTCCCATTGTTGAAAGAGTGTAAGGAATCCCGGCATCTCGAGCTGCTGTTGCTCCGGCATATTCGCCTTCGGTCTGCATCATCCGAGTAAATCCGGTCGGAGCGATTCCAATTGGCATCGCCGATGTTTTACCCAGCATCGTTACCGACGTATCAACACTTGAGACATCCCTAAGGATTCGAGGTTGGAACTCAATTTTTTCGAAAGTTTGGCGGGCTCGAGTCAAACTGGACTCGCTATCGGCGCCGCCATCGGTGTAATCAAATGGCGCTGTAGGTGTGCGACGTTTTGCGATATCGCGCAAGTCATAAATTGTCAGGGCTCTTGATAAACGTCGTTGGCGAGCATTAAAAATTGGTTTACGAAATCTCAGTAATCCAGCTAACTCTTTGATCCCTGGGAAGCGTCGTTTAATCTTTAATTGGCCCATAGCAAAATACTACACTTCCAATTTAGCAATTTGGCAGAGTATGCTTCCATCTATTATGCGCAAGGTTCTGGTTCTTAATTCAGAAGACAATATTGCAGTCTGTCTACAAGACCTAGAAATTGGCGAAGTCATCGGACAAGATGGTCTAAATCTCACGATTCAACATCACATTCCTCGAGGCCACAAAGTCGCCACGAAAAAAATCACAATAGGCGCAGGAATCATTAAGTATGGTGAGCGCATGGGTCATGCAACTTCAAATATTGAAGTAGGTCAGCATGTCCATACCCATAACGTCCTAGGTGATCGACTTTCGACAGAGCAGACCAAATGAGTATGCAGGGTTTTGATCACGGAAACCGCGGCATTGGGGTGCGAGATCACCAACTAATTTTGCCTTCAGTGGTCTGCTCTACCAGGGTTTCAAATCGGATTGCAAAAGAAACTGGAGCGATCACTTTTGCTCACCAACATGGCTGTGGAATTATTGGAAATGATGTCGGAGGTATCACCGAATTTTTTGCTGCGCTGGCGAACCATCCAAATGTAGGATCAACACTCATCGTAGGACTTGGCTGTGAAACTCTTCAAGGTAATGAATTAGCTGAAATATTATTGGCTAAAAATCGCTCGACTAACTATCTCGTAACTCAAGAAAGCGGCGGGGTTCAGGGAACCGTCAACTCTGGTGTTAAAGCTGCCCAAGAACTGCGCAATAAATATCAAACCTTTGCCGCTCCACTTTCCCGCCTTCACCTAGGAATTGATCTTTCAAGTGAAAATTCAAACCTCAGCGAAGTTGTTGCCACTCTTACCGAAGTAGGCGTAGCTGTGACGGTATCGAATTCACATAAGAATTCAGGGCTCAATTTCTCAGAGCTTATGGAAGCCGGTGTTCATGTGATTCTCTCTTTCCCAGATGAAAGCCAACCGGCCTCAGGATTTCCTTTGATTCCAACAATAAATGTGGCAAGTAAGTCAGCACTTCATACCGCGTTATCCGGTGACTTCGATTTAGTATCAGATGCAACAGTCGAGGCGATCGTCGCAAAGATTTACTCAGTATTTAATGGTGAACTCACTAAGGTCGAAGCGATTGGTGCTGGAGAAATTATCGCGAATCGCGAGGTGAGAAGTGTCTGAGGTATTGAAGGCTTTTGAAAGGAGCGATGGCCGGTGGGGGCTTCGCAACCACGTTTTAGTTCTGCCTTTGCATTCAGCGCTCTCGGCAACCGCACGTAAAATTGCTGATGACTCACTTGGCGCTGTCGCAGTAAGTCATGATTGGTCAGGTGAGGTCGATGGAGATTTCGACCGGATTGTAAAAACATTTTCTGGTTTTGCTGCAAATCCAAATAACTACGCAACCTTATTCATAACAATCGGGACACCGAATGAATTGGGAATCATTGAATTAGCAAAAACTCTCGGTCTTTCTAAATTTGAAGTATTAAATGTTGCTGAGTTAGGTTCTATGGGGAAGGTTTACGAAGTTGGGCTAGCCCTTGCCAATTCCCTCGTGAAACAAGCTCGCCTAGCTTCTCGAGTCAACGCGCCATGGAGTGCAATAAAACTTGGTCAGGAATGTGGTGGATCAGATGCGCTTTCTGGGATTACTGCGAATCCGGCCCTAGGTGTGGCAAGTGATCGTTTAGTGGATCTAGGTGCCTCCTCTGTTCTTGGCGAAACTACAGAAATTTTAGGCGCTGAACATCTACTCGCTGCGCGAGCAATTACACCGGAAATTGGTTCCCAAATTATTGAAACTGTCGCACGCTATGAGCGTTCCATTAACTACGAAGGAATCGACATGCGGGGCGCGCAACCTTCGCGGGGAAATATTGAGGGTGGCCTGACAACTCTTGAAGAAAAATCTTTAGGCGCAGCAAAGAAAGCTGGCAACGCAATGTTCTCTGGCGTACTTGAATATGCTGACCAGGTTTCAAGCCCTGGCCTCTATTTTATGGATACACCCGGACATGATATTGAACAGCTAACTGGTTATGGAGCGGCTGGAATAAATATTGTAGTTTTCACAACGGGACGTGGAACGCCAACTGGATCGGCGATAATTCCAACTATTAAAGTGGCAACTAATACCACAATGGCAGATGCGATCCCTGATCTAATTGATCTAAATGCTGGAACAATTGCGGATGGCCTAAATATGCTAGCTGATGTGGGGAGCGATCTTTTCGACTTAATTTTGGCTGTGGCAAATGGGGGCGAAACTAAAGCCGAAAAAGGGCTACATCACGAATTTTCTTTATCTCGTATGTACAACACCGTTATTCGCTAGGCAAATATTTCTTCCAAAGCCGTTCTCATTACAGATGGCTCAGCCTCTACGCCAGTCCAGTACTTTATTCCGATAACGCCTTGATTTACTAGCATTCCAAGACCATCCAAAGTAATGCAACCGCGGCTTTCTGCCTCACGTAATAGATTTGTTTTGGGAGGATTGGGAATAACATCTGCGACAATGATTCCGGCTCGCAATGAATCAAAATCAATATTTAATTTTGCATCAATAGCTGGAAACAAGCCGATGGAAGTTGAATTAATTACAATTTCAACATCATCTGGAATTGTATATTTGGAGTCCCACTTAATAAATTCAGCAATCACTTTTGTTTTTGAATTTAAGAGATCTACTAAAGTTTCACCTCGATTTTTATCACGGTTTACAACTAGAATTTTTGTAGCTCCAGCCAACGCGAGTTCAACACCTATCGCGCGAGCTGCGCCACCTGCGCCAAATAAAACTATGCTCTTGTTAACTGGAGAGACCACGGTTTCTAAAGACTTCAGAAATCCTTTTCCATCAGTATTTTCACCAATGAATTGCCCATCCCGAAGTACAACACAATTTACGGCGCCGATCAGGTCAGCAGATATACCGATGCCATCTAGATGTTCGATTACTGCTACCTTATTTGGAATTGAACAATTGAATCCGATCCACCCCATCGCTCGGGCTCCAGCAACAACCTCACCAAGTTTCTCGGGTCCTGCCTCTATATTGATGTAACGGATATTTAGGCTATGGTGCCGGTAGGCGGCTTCCATCATTACTACGGAGGGATTCTCGTCGACTGGCTCAGCAAAACATCCCGTTAGTTGGCTCAAGAAGTGTAATTCGCTCATTTTTCTTCCGTTCTATTGAAATCTGACTCTAATGGGTCAATTATGCTCTTAATACTTCGACGAGAGGCACAAATGCAAATTTCGAGTTTATTGTCGGGCAAGCAAGTTCATACGATCAAGCCCGAGGCGACAATCAAGGAGTTGAGTCAAAAGCTCTCTGAGCTAAATATCGGTGCGCTTGTCGTATCTCCTGATGGTAAAAAAATTAATGGGATTGTTTCGGAGCGAGATATTGTCCATGCTCTGCCATTGCATATGCATGAGCTTGGAGATATACATGTTCGAGACATTATGACCGTAACTGTTATGAGCTGCAAAAAAGATACGACGGTGGCACAGTTAATGGCTTTAATGACTGATCAGAGAATTCGCCATGTGCCAGTCGTTGATGAGGCTGGTGAACTACTTTCGATAATCTCAATTGGTGATGTTGTAAAATCTTATGTTTCTGAAATTGACGTCGAGCGGATTGCTTTACTTGATTATGTTAAGTCTGCTGGCTAAGGCCGGCGTTACATTCCAATAATTTAGCATGTCCTGGTAATTGGCAAAATCTTTAGGTTCTGCTTTGGCGCCGGTAAAGACTGCCCTGATCATTAAATTCTTTGGAGTGTGTTCTCCGCCGATAAATTCAATAACCTCACTTCGAAAACCAACCAATTTCAAAATTTGAGCACGCAGCGCATCGGTCATTAGGTCACCGAGCCGCTCCTTCATCAAGCCGTGCTTAGTCAAGATACTCCATGGTTCAGGAACGTGGTTCATTTGAGTTTGTAGCTCATGTTGACAGCAAGGAGCAATTAACAATAACTTTGCACCGCTATTTACTGCCCAAGCAATGGCATCGTCGGTGGCAGTGTCGCATGCATGCAGGGCAATCGCAATATCAGTCGTCGTCAACGGAGTCTGGTCAATGGCCTCGGCTCTAAATTCGATCGAATCCTCAATATTCAATTTCCTTGCAATCTCCGTATTGCGCTTGAAAGATTCTTCTCTGAGGTCAATCCCGACCACGCGAACCGGCATTCCAATATTCTTTAAATACTGGTGCGCAGCAAATGTTAGATAGGCGTTTCCGCAACCAAGATCGGTTATAACAAGTGGGTTTTCTGGTGTTGGTTGATGGATCTGCTTGGCCTCAATTGCCGAGTTAAGAGTAGGCACAAGTAGCCTCAAGAACTCTTCGACCTGCAGATACTTATCGCTGCGTGTTGGCTTTACTCTCCCGGCAGAATCTGAGATTCCGACTTCTATCAAGAAGGGATCCGAAGCATCTAGTAAGCGGAGTTTTTTGCGATCATGCTCCAAATTCTGTTCCCGCTTGACGCTCTCCCTATGAATCTGAGCATCGCCTTTTTTAGTAACTCTGATGGAGAGCGCCCCTCGCGTATGTTCAACTAAAATATTTGCATAACCCATTTCTAAATACTTTCGAATATCGAAATTACTAGGCAAAATATTGTTTGTGGTCATTTGTCGACCATCATTTTCCATAATCTGTAAGGTCAAAGCTTCCTTAATCATTACGGGACGAATATCAATTCTCTCAAAAGGTACGCTCATATTGCGCCTTCTGCCCGATAAAACAACCCTTATCAGCTCTTGGGTATTTGCAATCAGATTGCTTGCCTCATCAAATGCAATCTCAAGCGCCAGAGCCATTTCAAGCCCTTTGCAAACTATTTAAGATTCGCTTTGTGGCATCTGCGATTTGCTCATCGGTTGCGGTTAGAGCAATTCGAATATAGTTAGTACCAGCTTCGCCATAAAAAATGCCTGGTGTTGCCAAAATTCCCAATTCCGCCAGCCAAGAAACTGAGTCCCAAGATTTTTCGTGTCTAGTGCACCAAATGTAGAGTCCGGCGTCAGAGAACTCGATTTCAAACCCAGCTTGAATAAGTGCAGTGCTTAAAACTTCCCGCCGGCGTGAATATCGAACTGCCTGTTCTGAAACGTGTTTTTCATCGCCGAGAGCAGCTGTCATAGCGCTCTGAATTGGTAGTGGCACCATCATCCCGGCATGTTTTCTAACTTCCCGAATTTTTGAAATTATTTCAGGATCACCAATAATTAATCCTGCACGATAGCCGGCAAGGTTAGAGCGCTTGGACATGGAGTGCACTGCCAGCAGATTCTTATTATTGCCCTTCGCTACATTTAGAATCGAAATGGGCGCTTGGCCGGTGGCTGGAAAACTTAAATAACATTCATCGCTTACAACAAGAGAGTCATTTTTGCGCGCGTAATCTATTGCAGCTTGCATTTCCTTTTCGCTGTGTACTCGCCCGGTTGGATTTGAGGGTGAATTTATCCACGCAATCTCACTCTTGGGCCAAGTTTCTGCATCTAGTTCTACGGCAATTGCACTAGCTTCATAAATCATTGAGCCAACCAGATAGGTTGGATAAGCAATCTTGGGATATAGGACCGTTTTCGCACGAAGTATGGAGGGCAGCCAAGCGACCAATTCCTTAGAACCGATTGTCGGAAGTAGATCAAATTCGCCACTCGCGCCTAAAATATTTGTTGCCCAATTTCGCATCGCCGCACGCAGTTCTGGTGTGCCGATTGTCACCGGGTAGCTCGGTGAATTTGAATAATCTTTTAGCGCGGTCTGAATAAATTCTGGAGTTGCATCAATTGGCGTGCCTTGAGATAAATCAATTATTCCATTCTTGTGTTCGCGCGCATGCGCACCAAAGGGTGCCAAGGCATCCCAAGGGAAATCAGGAAGCTTCAGTTTTATCGCTACTTAGCTTTGGGCGGAAGCGCTATTACAGATTCGTGATCTGTTCCTGTTGCGCCAACTTTACTCGCACCACCAGGTGAACCAATTTCTACGAAGAATTCGCCGTTTATCCCGCCAAACTCTTTCCACTGTGAGGGAACATCATCTTCATAATAAATTGCCTCTACCGGACATACTGGCTCGCAGGCGCCACAATCAACACATTCATCAGGCTGGATATAGAGCATGCGCCCGCCCTCATAGATGCAATCAACAGGACATTCTTCGATACAAGATTTATCCTTAACATCCACACAAGGTTCTGCGATTATGTAGGTCACTTAACAGCCTTTCTACCAAATGGTCGGTTCAATGAGCCTAGGATAGCGAATACTTTGTAATAGCGTCAGCCAGTAGAGGCGAATTGGAGGAGCATAGAGTATGGGAAATCCCACTCCTTCAGAGAATGAGATTGGCAAAAGGGTTTCAATACGCCTTCACGACCCGGAGGGAGGCTTCCGAGATTTACTCGGCACTTTGGAAGCACTGGACTTGGTTCGCAAGAAGGATGGCAGCCTTAAAAAATTTGATCCTGAAGCCATCGCGCTATGGAAGGTGGTGCCGCAAAAATGAATAGTGGCCTATTTCTCTTCGACACAAAAGATCGAGAGTTAAAAGAAGTCTGTGCAAATAATGGCTTTGAGGTTCGGATTTATTGTTGTGGCCCAACAGTTTATCGAGATGCTCACGTCGGCAACCTTCGGACTTTCCTGCTTGGCGATTTAATTTCCCGCACCTTGGCCTTTACGGGAATCGATTCAAAACTAATTCAGAATATAACTGATGTTGGACATATGGGCGAAGACTTCGAGGGCAATGAAGTTGGCGAGGACAAAATTTTAGCGCAATCTAAATCCCAAGCGCGGGAACCATTTGAAATCGCTCGCGAATACGAGGCCCACTTTCATAGCGACCTTGCGGCGTTAAACATTATTCCTGCCGCCGCTTATCCAAGAGCCAGCGAAACCATTGAGCTCATGCAAAACTTAATTGCAGAACTAATTGCAACTGATCATGCCTACGTGGGCGGTGACGGATCTCTCTATTTTTCCGCTAAGAGCTTCCCAGAATATGGCGAATTATCAGGTAATCGACTCGATTCCCTCGTGCCAGGCCATCGCTATGACTATGTTGATGATGGGGCCAAGAGGTTCCACGCCGATTGGGCTCTTTGGAAAGCGGCAGGAGATCGAACTGAGATGGTTTGGCAGTCTCCTTGGGGTTTGGGTTTCCCTGGATGGCATATCGAATGTTCAGCAATGTCTCTTCATTTTCTAGAGGGACACGTCGATCTGCATTTAGGCGGAATAGATTTGCGATTCCCTCACCACGAAAATGAACGTGCACAGTCAAATGCTGGCGTTGGTTACGAAGCAGTCGATAGTTGGGTCCATGGGGAGCATCTGCTCTTTGAAGGTAGAAAAATGTCTAAGAGCGCGGGCAACGTAATTTTATTGAGTGATGTAGTTGCCAAAGGGCTAGACCCAATGGCACTGCGCCTGTGCTTCTTAGAAAATCGATATCGAAGTCAGATGGATTTAACTTGGGACTCATTGAAAGCTGCAGATTCGACGCTCAGTAGATGGCGCCAAAGAATTAGAGAATGGAGCAGTCAGGGCGAAATTGATGAAAGTTTTATTTCGGATTTTTCCTTAGGCTCTGTTACAGATATTCAAAAGGATTTGGATATACCTCGGGCTTTGCAGCAATTGCGAAAATTGGAGAAAGACCCTTATTTTACTGGTGCGACCAAGGCTGCCTGTTTTACCAAACTGGATGAAATTTATGGCCTTGAACTAGGTAGGCCGAAGGAAACCAAAAAAGAGCTCTCTTCTGAATTAATTGAGCTACTGGGCGAACGAAGTACGGCGAGGGCCGCCAAAGATTTTGCCCGCAGTGACAAACTTCGAAACCAGTTAAGTACTCTTGGAATTAGCGTTAAAGATTCACCGACAGGACAAAACTGGGAATGGCGCTAATTCTTACGAATTGCGGCAAAAGCGCCGACAAGTAAGCCAGTAAGCAGAAAGATATTTCCATAAGAATTGGAAATTATAAGAATTTCATGGCTCAAACCATACGAACCGGCGCGCAGGGCAACAGCTAACCAGGCAAGCGCGGCTATCACCTTGAAACTTCTTCCGCCAAATAGTTGCCCGGCGAAGGATATTCCCACTCCAGTAGTCAGTAGCGCAATAACAATCCCAAAAGGTTGAAAAGCATTGTGCAACATAACTCCAATAAATCCAATTACGGCACCAAAAAAAGCAGCTCCGATTATGCCAACACTCCTAGCCAAAAAGATCTACCTCACGGCCCATTGAATCTAACTGCTCGCCCTTCTCGCCTTTAACTAATGTGTAGTACTCATTTCCCCAAACTTGATTTCCCAAATTATTCGATAGCGCAAAGAAGGGACCATCCAATTCAATTTGTGTTGGATGCGCTGCCATGGCCGCCATTTTTGCATCAATAAATTTAGTGCCATCGATAAGAGTGGTTACTAGCTCGTCAGGCTTAGCAAAAGGTAGATCATCTGCGCTTTCAGCGCCAAAAAAATCTAAGCCGAGCTCTTTCATTTTATCGATGCCCTCTTGAATTACCGATTTCGGCATAGTGTTCCAATAGACTCTCGAAATTTCCCAGGGAGCATCTTCGCCGAATGTCTCGTCACCAGCTAATTCCACCGCTCGCATTGCAACTCGGTGGGCTTGAATGTGGTCCGGATGACCATATCCGCCAAATTCGTCATAGGTAACCAAAACTTGTGGTTTTGTTTCTCGAATTATTTTAACTAAATAGCCTGCGGCGTCATCTAATACTGCCTGCCAAAAAACATCGCTGCGATTATTTGGCTCGGTTCCCATCATCCCACTGTCTCGCCATAATCGATCAGGAGCCCCTAAAAATCGAAAATCTTTAACTCCCAGCGCTGCCATCGCATTCGCGAGTTCACCTTCACGATGTTTCCCAAGTTGATCATTTACTCCACTTGCAAGATCAGAGAATTCGGAAACTAGAACTTCACCTTCTTCGCCTCTTGTACAAGTAACAAGAGTCACCTGGACGCCCTCATCGACATACTTGGCCATTGTCGCGCCATTATTAATAGTCTCATCATCGGGATGCGCGTGAACGAGCAACAGCGATCGAGCAGAACCAGTTGCCCCGGATGGTTCAGATGACATTGTGGAACCCATCTTCTAGTAAGTAGGAAGGCTCGAGTCTATTTGCTTTGCCCAAGCCAAGACGCCCCCAGCAACATGGGTTGCATCAGAAAAACCGGCCTGTTTAAGAACTGCCAAACACTCCGCAGATCGAACGCCAGATTTGCAATGCAAAATAATGGGAAGATCTTGAGGCAATTTTTCTAGCGCCGAACCATTTAGGAATTCTTGTTTAGGAATTAGGATTGAGCCTGGAATTCGTACAATTTCAAACTCCCCGGGCTCTCGTACATCAATTAACATAAACTTTTCCTTGCCATCCATCTTTGCTTTGAGTTCAACAACTGAAATTGTCGAACCACTCGCAGCTTCTGCGGCACCATCAGAAATTGCGCCACAGAAAGATTCGTAGTCTGGCAAAAGTTCAGTCTGTGACGGACTGTCGCTGCAGATTGGGCACTTCGGATCTTTCCTAATCTTAACTTTCCGATATTCCATCTCAAGGGCATCATAAACAATAAGTTCGCCGATAAGTGGCTCACCAATTCCAGCGATCAATTTAATTGCTTCAGTTGTTTGAATAGACCCGATAGATGCGCAGAGAACGCCAAGCACGCCACCTTCGGCACAACTTGGAACCATTCCCGGAGGTGGTGGTTCGGGATACAAGCAGCGATAGCAGGGGCCGTGTTCGGACCAGAACACACTTGCCTGGCCATCGAATCGATAAATGGATCCCCAGACATAAGGTTTCTTTAGAAGCACCGCAGCATCATTAACTAAATATCTTGTTGCAAAATTATCTGTGCCATCAACGATTAAATCGTATTGCGCAAAAATTTCCATAACATTATCAACATCAAGTCGGACCTCGTGCAAAACTACATTCACGAAGGGATTGATTTCGGCGATAGCTTCCTTTGCACTTACTGCCTTACTTTTCCCAATGTCAGATTGGCCATGAATGATTTGCCGTTGTAAGTTTGACTCATCAACCGTATCGAATTCAACAATTCCTAGCGTTCCGATTCCAGCCGCTGCCAGGTACATCAATGCTGGAGAACCAAGACCACCGGCGCCTACACATAAAACTTTGGCATTCATTAATCTTCGTTGGCCGCTCATGCCTACATCAGGGATTATCAGGTGGCGGCTATACCGACGGACTTCATCGACGCTAAGTTCTGGACCCTGTTCAACAAGTGGCTTTAGAGTGGCCGACACAAATACTCATTTCTTAACTTAAATGCTTCTACGTATTGATAAGAACAAGGTAATTTTCCTAGATATTCCTCGCAAATCAAAATTGAAATCCGCCGCTTGTTGCGAAGTTCTCGCAAAAACTCGCATTATTGAGGTAATTGACCCTACGATTACTCCAATGAGCACAGATCTCCCAACAGCAAATAAAGGCCGTCTTCCTCGAGATGAGCGCCGAGCCCAGCTTCTCGCGGCAGCTCTTGAGGTATTCACTCAAGCTGGTTATCACTCTGCCGCGATGGATGAAATTGCCGATCGAGCAAAAGTTAGTAAGCCAGTTTTATATCAGCACTTTCCATCGAAGTTAGATTTATACCTAGCAGTTCTAGATTTACATATTGATTCATTGGTATTTGATATCCAAAGAGCGATTGCTTCTACTTCAGATAACGCTGATCGTGTACTTGCCACAGTCGATGCTTACTTTGCATTCATTAATCGCGAGGGCGAAGCTTTTAGATTGCTATTTGAAAGTGATATGAGCGTGGAACCTCAAGTTCGTGAGCGTTTAAACCGTATGACTTACGATTCTGCTGCTGCGCTTAGCGCTGTGATTTCCCTAGATACCGGACTGACAAAAGAGGCATCAATGATGTTGGCTGTTGGCCTTATCGGTACGGCTCAAACTACTGCACGCCATTGGCTAGAGCGCGATGGAAAATTAGACAGAGAAACTGCCGTTGAACTTGTTTCAAATCTTATCTGGCGAGGAATTTCCGGATTCCCTAAAGCGAAGTAAAGGATTAAACTAAAGCCATGTCAACAAAGAAAAACACTTCAAGCGGTTCAACAGAAATTCGTATTGGTATCGCAGATTCATCTCAGGAACTACAAATCGAAAGTGATTTAACTGCCGAGAAAGTTATTGAGGCAGTAACCACCGCTCTTGATTCCGGAAAATCACTATCCCTAACCGATACTCGTGGCCGCCAGACAATAATTGCCAATAATAAGATTTCTTTCGTAGAGGTCGGGCAAAGCGCAGAGCGAAAAGTTGGTTTTGCCTCAGCCTAAAGGTTAAAAAATCCTTTAATTGACTGCACAATCATTTCTATCGCGATAGCTGCTAAAAGCAGGCCGGCGATTCTTGCGATAAGAGTTACACCCGATTCTTTAATAAGTCCTACGACTTTAGTCGAGAACATCAAAGTCAGCCCGATTGCAATATGCACTGCGATGATCGCAATAGCTAGTGCCAGTTTCATTTCCAGGGAGTATGCGTGCTGCACGAAAACTATAGTCGTCACAATTGCGCCAGGGCCCGCAAGTAACGGGGTACCAAGCGGAACTAGAGCAACATTTACATCTCTAGATTTCTCGCCAGATTCATCTTTGCCTGTCAATAGTTCTAGAGAAATCAACAGAAGTAGCAATCCACCTGCGCCTTGTAGCGCTTCGACTGATATATGCAAATAATCTAAAATGAACTTTCCAAAAATTGCAAAGGAAACAATCACGATTAACGAAACTCCAGCGCCTTGCCAAGCCATTTGTACTCGCTTGCGAGCAGAGTGATCTTTCACTAGAGCCAAGAAAATAGGCGTAGCACCAGGCGGATCCATAATTACAAAAAGTGTTACAAATGCTTGCATGCCAAAAGTTGCGGACGAAATAAGAAGGATATCTTTCACTTTCGAACCACCCTTCGCTTATCTGCTCGAGCTTCCAAGGCTTCGAAAGCTTCCGGCTTTGTCGTGAACTCAGCTAACTGATTTAATTTTCCGTTGCCGTGATAATCACTTGATCCCGTAGCAATGATGCCATACTCCGCCACAATTCCTCGAAGTAATTCTTGAGCTTCAGGAGTTTGATCGCGATGTGAAACTTCAATTCCATCCATCCCAGCCTCGACCATGGTTTTGAAACTTTCAACGGAAACTATTCGCCCTCGAAGTGAGGCTAATGGGTGGGCTATTACCGCGACTCCACCTGCTGCCTTTATTAATGAAATGGCTTCTACGGGCGTTGGCGCATAATGGGGAACATAAAATTTTGAACTGTTACTCAAATATAAATTAAAGGCCTCCTCTCTGTTTTTAACAATTCCTTTAAGAACCATCGCATCGGCAAGGTGTGGTCTACCCAATGTCGCTCCTTCCGAAAGCTGGGCATAAACCTCGGCCATCGAGATTTCGACGCCAGCGTCATTTAGGCGTCCGACAATTCGCTCCATTCGCCCGTAGCGGCTCTCCCGAGTCTTAGCCAACACATCCATTAAAGGTTTATATTCTGGATCAAAGAGCGCGCCGAGCATGTGCACGCTTATGCCATCCTCGGTTTCACATGAAATTTCAGACCCTAAAACAAGGGAGAGTCCTGGTCGTAAATACTGAACCGCCTCTTGCCAACCCGCAACAGTGTCATGGTCCATCAGTCCCAAGACAGTTAGCCCTGCTGCATGTGCCATATTTATCAATTCACCCGGAGTATCAGTTCCATCACTTGCATTTGAATGAGTATGTAGATCAATCATTTATTGGCACGACCTTTGCTCTAGAGATAAATATTCCACAACCTATTAGTAATCCAACTATTCCTGGAATTATTCCTGCAGGTGGAACTTGGTTGAGCCAAAAAAATGCAATTAGGGCGCTAACGGGGACCTCAAAGAAAACGATTAGCGCAACAATAACTGGAGAGACACGCCGAAGGGCCATATTGAACATAGTATGGCCCAAAAATTGAGCTCCAAGAATAAGGGCGAGCACAAGCCACCACTGTCTCGCCTGGAAATGAAGAACTTCACTTCCAGTGAAAATTGCAACAAGCAAAGTCGTTGCAGCACAGGTTAAATAGCAAACACTGGTGTACGTCGAAGTGGAAAGGCTCTGCTGCGCTTTTGATCCAATCAGCATATAACCCGCTGCAAGCGCTGCACCAACTAGCGCCAGAAGGTCACCAGAAAAATTACGCAAGCTGACCTGAAAGTCGATTCCAGTAATTAGCAATACCGAAAGAAATGCAATTGCCATTCCGCTCCAAGCGCGCCGAGGAATAATTCCACCTCGGAATTTGAAATAGACTGCGGTAAAAATTGGCTGAAGCGCTGCAAGTGCAGTCCCGGCGGCAACTGTAGTTAGGCGCATTGCCAGAAAAAAACAAATAAAGTGAAGAGCAAGCAAGAACCCTGCTGCCGCAGATAAAAGTATTGCTCGTTTCTCCTCATGTGTTTTCCACTCTTGATTTTTCAAGGCGAATGGTGCCATTATCAAAGCACCGCCGAGGTTACGCCAGAAAATTAAAGAAGGAACTGGCATTATGCTCGCTGCAATTACTGGTCCAGAAGTGCCAACTCCGATAACCCCAAGGGATAATAAGCCGAGGTCTTTGGCCGCGGGGATCGCGGTATGGTCATGTACTTTCATTAATTAAAGGTAAACCAGAGCATGCAGCAAACCGCGAAGGCAACAATTGCAATAATTACTAGGTAAATCGTGCGCAATAAATTCGTTGAGACAAATTCACCCATTAGCATTTCATCTTTAGAAATACCATACATATAGATCAAGAGAGGAAGAAGTAGAACGGCATTTAGAATCTGCGTGAATACCAGAATCTTTATCAATGGTGCCCCAGGAATCAAAATCAGAATTGCGCTAATCAAAGTAATTGCGCCAAATGTTGCATAAAATAGCGGAGCTTCGCGGGGACTATCATCTAGAGCGGCGGGGCGCCCTGTTAAATCGCTAACAGAGTAGGCGGTAGACAAAGGCAATATGGAAGCAGCAAGCAGCGCGGCACCAATAAGCCCAAAGGCAAATAATTCTTTAGCTAGCGTTCCTGCTAAAGGCTCAAGGGCTTGAGCAGCATCTGTTGCGCTCGTAATTTTAATTCCGTTCTTATGCAAAGTCGCAGCGCACGTGACGATAACGAAAAAACCAATAATGCCGGTCAGTAACGAGCCAGTCCAAACATCAATCCGTAGAAGTTTAAGATCATCGCGAGTTAGCCGTTTATCCACGGCATAAGACTGGATAAAAGCGAGCCCCCATGGAGCGAGAGTTGTACCGAAAGTGGCCGTTGCTATGAACACCGCATCTTGCGTAAAAGGCATTGTTGGCACAACTGCGCCCCGAATTGCACTGCCCCAATCAGGGTGTGCCATAAACCCAGCAATGACATAGGCAAGAAAGACGCCAGAGATTAAGAAGAAGACTTTCTCAATTTTGGCAAATGAGTTACGAAGTACTAAAAACGAAACAGCAAGTCCTGCTATCGGAACACTTAGATATTTACTAAGCCCAAATAATTGACCAGCGGCTGCAATGCCGGCGAACTCGGCGGTCATAGTTCCGACATTGGCAATAATGAGAGCCACTGCACTTAGCGTTCCCGACCTCGCGCCGTATTTTTGACGAATCAGGCCAATCATTCCTTGTCGAGTAACAACCCCGATACGCGCCCCGAGGTCTTGAAAAATAATGAGCGCCGCAGTTGAAGCAACAAGTACCCAGAGAAGTTGATATCCATAATCTGCCCCAAGTACCGAATAGGTCGCGATACCTGCAGGATCATCATCAGATAGTCCGGCTATCAATCCGGGACCCATGACAGCAAGTAACGCCGCAATACGGATCTTTTTAGGTGAAATACTCTGTTTAGTTGCCACTAGAGAACGCTGCTGCCTTGCGCAAAACCTGAAGAATCAGAAGTGGCCGCTAGGGCATCAACTAAATCATCAGCCAGGATTCTACCGACGGGTTTGTTTTTCTCATCTACAACGATAATTGAGGAACCACGGTTTTTTGCAAATTCAACAATAACCTCATCAAGTCGAGTATTAATATTTATCGCAGTTGGAAATGGTGGTCCAATCAATGTCGAAAGAGTGGCGCTGGATTTGGCTGCGATTAATTCGATAATTTGAATATGGTCCAATAATTTACCTTTCGCATCGACCACGACAACACCGTCTGAGATATCTCGTCTCTTATTTCGGACCAGTAATTTAAGTGCGGAGGAAACGGTGTCACCCTCGTGAGTAATGAGCATATGAGTTGTCATGATGCCACCCGCCAGCGTTTCATCGAACTCTACAAGCTTACGAAGTTGCCTTTCAACTGAATTATCCATTTCAACAAAAATACTCTCGCGGTGATCATCATCTAAATCACGTAACACCTCAGCGCCTTCATCGGGCTCCATCTTTGAAATTAATTCGGCCGAACGCTCTGATGGCAATCCCCTAAGCAAGCCTTGCAGCTCATCATCACGCATTTCCTCGAGCGCATCTGCGGCAAGCTCGGGATCTAGCATCTCAATAAGAGCGCTGCGTTCGCGCCCTGCTAAATCTTCAATCAAGTCAGCAAGGTCTGCTGGACGCAATTGTTGAAGTGCCGCCCGTGATTCGGTTGACTTGACCACGCCTGTTCCATGGGCAAGTGACGCCATATTTGACCAGTCGATAACGTGTTCTGGAATTGGTCCACGACCAAGTGCTCCCGGAAAAATTCGCCGAATAAAAGCCTTAAAAGAAATATCCACTCCTACTACGCGAATCTCTCGATCTAATGGTGCCAAATAGAGATCTGATGAACGTACAACTCGAAGGCCATTTACATCAACTATTTGATGATCCAAAACATCTGCCTCTAAAAGTGATTCTCCCTCGCGCCTAGTAAATTCAGTTAAATTTACCTGCGCACTAGATAGTTGAATTTCGCTCTGAGTTAGTTTTGAGATTCTCGCGCCATCTATAAAGGATTTATTGTGTCCAACTTTCACGATTAAACCAGAAACTGGCGGATAAGAATCATCGCCGTGTCTTACCACCAAATCTATGAGTCTGCCGATTTCATGTCCACCTTGATAACGCACGGGACAGCCAATCAAGCCAGCAACCGAAACTAAAGATTCACGAATACTCTTGCGCTCTAAAGCAAGATCACTTCGCCCTACTAATCTCCTGGCCACCGTATTAATGCTCTTGACTGGTGGCTTTTTCATGGCCCAATCTTAGGTGATGTTAGGAGACCGAGAGCCTCACTCCCACTAACGACTTCGGGCGCAAAATTAACTTTTCAACGATTGCTGCAAAGGCCTCGCTAACGGGTGATGTTGGATCGCTAATAACAATGGGCTGACCGATATCTCCACCCTCTCGAAGAGCTGGAGTGAATGCAATCTGGCCAATCATTGAGACATCGGCTCCAACCAAACTTGATAATCGACGAGCTGTTTCAAGCCCGCCACCAGCTCCAAATATTGAAATTGGCTCCCGGCACGATGGGCAGGGCGATTCAGACATATTTTCAATGACACCAATAATGTGCTGCTTAAGCTGATGAGCGATACGACCCGCGCGCTCGGAAACTTCGGCAGCGGCAATTTGTGGCGTTGTGACGACAATTATTTCTGAAGTTGGGAGTAGTTGACCAAGTGAGATTGCGATATCGCCCGTTCCTGGTGGAAGATCCAAGAGAAGTAAGTCAAGATCTCCCCAATATGCATCACTTAGTAATTGTTCCAAAACTTTGTGGAGCATTGGCCCACGAAATGCAACGGCATCTTCGCGTTCGGGTTTAAACATTTCCATCGAAACAACTTTTACGCCATGGGCTTCAACCGGAATAAAAGTTTGATCAATAGCTGTCGGGCGTTTACCAACAATTCCCATCAGCCTTGGAACAGAGTGGCCATAAATATCGGCATCCAAAATTCCAACTTTCAGCCCTTTGCGAGCAGCCGCAACTGCAAGATTAACAGTTACAGAAGATTTTCCAACACCGCCTTTACCGGATGCTATGCCAATCACGCGAGTCAAAGAATCTGGTTGGGCAAATGGAATAAATTTCTCTTTTCCGCCTCTTAAAAGTTTCTTTACGCTGTTTCGCTCTTCTTCGTTCATGACACCAAAAGTTAAATCTAGTGACTTCACTTCTTCGATTGGTTCAAGAGAATCTGAAATATCTTTTTGTAATCGATCTCGCATTGGGCAGCCCGAAATTGTCAAGAGAATAGTTATGAGAGCTGTGCCATTGTTAAATTCAACTGACTTCACCATGCCAAGTTCGGGGAGCGGGCGATGGAGTTCTGGGTCAGAAACGCCTTGCAAGGCTTGGTGGATTTTCGCTATTACATCGTCATTCTTACTCATAATAAGTCTGGATCAATCTTCACAGATTTCTTAAACTCTTCAAGTTCAGCGGCAGGTTCGGCCAGAACTTCGTTTATGTGTTTGCTAATAAATTTCTTAGGGTGAAGATCTGCTACCTGTAAATCCTCATAGCCTGGCCCCAAATTTTCCTTCAGCTCTTTTGTGGCAACTTGAGCAAGATCTCGAATTTTGCGGATAAAGGCAGCCGAGTCGCGTGAGAATTGGGGCAATTTATCTGGGCCAACAAGAATCAGGGCAATTAAAATTAGCCCCGCAAACTCGCCACCACCTATTCCGAACATTTACGAATCCTATAGCTACTCTGGCTACTTCGCGGCTATGAGTTTGAGTAAAACTACTTTAGTGAGACTATCGCGCTGAATTTTTACTTTTATCGTATCGCCCACGTTGTGCGAACGGATGCTTACTATCGCTTCATTGGGTGAGCTAATCGATTTCCCATCGATTTCAATAATTACATCTCCGGGTTGGATGCCGGCCCCAGCTGCCGGTCCGCCAGGCGACACCGAGCCAAGTCCTGTAGCAACCTTTGCTCCTGTGCCAGTAAAACGCGTATCAAGGGAGACGCCCATAATTGGATATGTAGAACTGCCATTATTTATCAGTTGATCTGCAGTTTTCCGAGCTTGGTTGATAGGAATTGCAAAACCTAACCCAATCGATCCGCTCTGTCCGCCAAATGATGAACCTGTGGTGGCAATTGCCGAATTAATTCCTATTACCGCGCCAGAGAGGTCTACAAGTGGACCGCCGGAATTTCCTGGATTTATTGCAGCATCCGTTTGGAGAGCATTGATAAATGAACTTTCGCTGGTGCCATTACCTGATGTGACCGGGCGATTTTTTGCGCTGATAATTCCCGAAGTGACTGTTCCTGTTAATCCAAGAGGTGATCCAATTGCGATCACGCCATCTCCGACCTGAACTTTATCGCTATCACCAAGCTGGAGCGCAGGAGCATCTGTTACTGCGATTTTAATTACCGCTAGATCATAGGATATATCGCGACCTATTAACACGGCATCGTAATTCTTGCCATTCGCCAAATTGACGGTGATCTTGGCGCCGCTAGTCGCAGCTAAGGCAATCACATGGTTGTTGGTCAAAATATGGCCAACGCTATCTAAAAAGAAACCTGATCCAGTTCCGCCGGTATTTCCGCTACGAACTTCTATGGAAACAACTGAAGGAGAAACCCGAGCAGCAATTCCAGCAATTGAATCTGGCTTGCGCTCTATTACGCTCTTGGTTGCGACTAAATTAGTCCTAGAATCCAAATTTGCAGAAGTTCGACCGACAACGCTTCCGACAACGCCAGCGATAATCGCCATCGTTATTGCAATTCCGAAACCTACGCTTCGAGTATTTCGCTTTTTTATATCCTGAGCGGTTATCACTGGATGTTCAGATACCCACCATGGGGTGTCAGGAAGATTTGAATTATCTTGCGAACTCACTTTTACTCCTAATTAAATTTTCCGGGCGACAAGTACGCCGCCGCCAATAGGCAGAATCGTTGAACTCCATCTGGAATCCTCTTTAATCGCCTTAATAGAATCGCGCCTTGCTATTGTCTGGAAGTCACGTTGCGTTGGATCAACGACCTTTCCCCCATCGAGAGCGTTATCAATTAATAGAACACCATCCTCTTTTAAGAGCCGAAAGCTTTCTTGCACAACATCAACCATGTCCATCGGAGATCTCACAATCATTAGATCATAATTTGAATCGGCCAATTTTCCGACGATTTCAATAATATTTCCTGTGATTAGTCTGAATCTTTGGGCAGAAATACCAGCTACTTCAAAAATTTCTTTGGCATTAGCAGAATGTTCTCGTTCAGAATCTATTGATGTAAATGTTGCATCACTGGAGGCGCCATTAAATATCCAGAGCCCGCTTACGCCAGAACCGGTACCAATTTCAACGATAGATTTTGCCGAAATAAGTCCGGTAAGAAAATTAATTAAGCCACCAACGCCAACTGTGGGATCTTCTGCGGCAATTTCGGCACCATTATTGCGAGCCTGCTGCATGAAGAAATCTTCGTGCGGATAGTTTTCGGCAAATGCCGCCATATCCCCTCGCCTGGTCGGAACAGCACCATTTGTTGTCATATCGAAGTTAACCATTCCGTCAGCAGTCTTACGCCAAAACCAGTAGCGCCTTTTGGATTTTCTCCAGAATCACTCTCAGAACGTCCTGGTCCGGCGATATCTAGGTGCACCCATCTCCTATCTCCTGCGAAATGTTCTAGGAATAGAGCAGCTGTGATTGACCCGCCACTGAAATCAGGTTTCTCGGCCGTGTGATTTAAATCGGCGATGTCACTTGCGAGCGCAATTTTGTAATCATCGACTAGAGGCATCTGCCAGACCCGCTCGCCAATGCGCTCGCCAACTTCGTGGAGCTCTTTAGCCAATTTGTTATCTCGGGTATACATCGCTGCATATTGTCGGCCAAGGCCGAGTGAAGCAGCTCCGGTCAGCGTTGCGATATCTATTAAATAATCGGGAGCCAATTCAGCATCCGCGTAAGCCAAGCCATCAGCCAATACCAGTCTTCCTTCGGCATCTGTATTTATTATCTCAACGCTCGTTCCGCCAAACTGAGTTATGACATCAGAAGGTCGTGGAGCCGTAGCCGAAAGCGAATTCTCGGCGCACATTAAGAGTCCAGTGACTCGCACTCTGGGCGCTGCAGTCCCCATTTCGGCAATTGCAATTACGGTCGCAAGAACTGCTGCCGCTCCCGCCATATCGGTTTTCATGCCGATCATTGATTCATATGGTCGCTTTAATGAAACACCGCCTGTGTCAAAGGTGATTCCTTTGCCCACCAACACAACGTGGGGCCAATTTTTAGATCCCTTTGGCGCATAGGAAAGCTGTACCAATCTTGGGCCAGGTTTTGGTGATGAATTTCCAACTGCGATTAATGCGCCAAATTTAGCTAAGTCGGAGCCGCTCTTTATCTCTATCTTTAGCGCAGGTGAGTCAACTTTTTTTACCAATTTTTTTGCCTCCTGGGCTATCCAGAGAGGGTTCTTAATATTTGATGGCGTATGAATTAAATCTCGCGCTCGCCAAACTCCGTATCCAAGAGATTTAGCGCTTGCCATCTCTTTCGCAAAGGCCCCAACCAGAATAAATTGCGCAGGTTTTAGCTCATTGGGCGGCGGGCTTTTTTGAGACCAAGAATAACTTGCAAGAATTAGAGAAATGCTATGACTTCGAGCGCCTTCACTGGTCTTTGTTAGGCCGTTTAAAATTATGGCGCCAGAGTTTTTAACTTTCCGAGCCAAGCTAGCCCCAGCCTTGCGTAGATCGCTTGGGGTATTTTTGCCAACTCCAACTAGATAAATTCTGGTTAATTTTCCCCCGTTGCCATCCACAGGGATTTCAATTAATTCTCCAGCCTTGCCAGTAGCATCAGGCCACATTTGTAACTGCTTGCCCAAGTCCAGGCCAAAGTATTTTTCCACTTGGCTGACAAGCTTGCGATGCCCAATTATTAAGCCCTCGCCATTTTCTGGCATATCTAGCGGGAGTGCGATCCCGGTAAAGCCTCGAAAATCTAATTGTGACCGTTGGACGCAATCAATTTTTGGCGCAAGCTTCACGGTTATTGGCTAACTCGATTAGAAAAGTCTAATTATTTCTTGACTAGAGAAACTGCTGCCTGAAGCGCATTGCTTAAATTTGTGGCTTCCTCGACATTTAGCTCGACAACTAGTCGGCCGCCACCTTCCAATGGGATTCGCATCACAAAACTGCGAGCTTCCTTTGATACTTCCATGGGTCCATCTCCAGTACGAGGTTTCATGGCTGCCATGTTTTACTCCTTTATAAATCAAACGGGGACAAATTTATGACTCGTGCATTTCTAAATGCAGTGGCTAAGTATCTCGCAAAAGCATGCCTGAACGGAAATTGAAAAAAGAGCGCTATTGGCCCTGATTTAACGCGGAAAGTAGACGAGACTTCCCACTCATGATAACGCTCTGAACTGCTCGTTCTGGCACTCCAAGACTCTCTGCAATCTCATTTGCTGACATCGAACGGATGTAATGCATGGTCAAAATAAATCGCTCCTCCTCAGGCAAGCTAGCTAGAAGTTCTGAGATTGCGCCCATATGCCAAGGTTACCTGCCCTGCTTCTACTTTTTAAGTCTTAAAATGCTGACTAGGGAGTACAGGCTTGGATTGCGCTTGGAATATCATTGCACCAGGCCACTAATTGGTTTGATGGTGAGCCAATAAATTCGAGCTCGCTTAAATAATCTAGCGAAGTTTGTAATTGAGCAAAAGTTCCATATGGATCACATACCACTACTGGCTTATCGTGGTAATTCAATTTACGGCCAACCCAAATTTCAAAGAATTCCTCAAGAGTTCCGATGCCACCGGGCAACATAATGAAAGCGTCGGCAAGTTCCTCCATTTTAGCTTTTCTGGTTCTCATATCAGAGACCACATGCATCTTGGTACTTTCTGGATCTTCAAATTCTATCGAGACGAGTTTCTCAGGAATCACACCAAAAGTTTCTGCTCCGTTATTTCGAGCTCCTTTAGCCACAGAACCCATCATTGAAATTTGCCCGCCGCCCCAGACAAGATCCGCCCCGCTTTGTGCGATAGCAACGCCAACATCAAAGGCCAGATCGATAAACTTTTGCTCAATATTTCTTGATGCTGAGCAATAAACGGCTATTCGCATAATAAATGAAGTCTAGTAGTTAATTAGCTTTGGTAGCGTTATCTCATGAGAAGCGCCTTTGGATTTGGAATTGCCACGACTACTAGTGCGGGCGAAGTTCTCGATGTCTGGTTTGCCTCATTAGGGCTCGGGAAGCTCGCCGAAACTACCGGACCCAATTTATCAGAATTCGCGGGAACTGACATGCTCCGGGATGTTGTCAGATCCGCAGTTGCAATTGAAATTAATTTAGATACTGCACCGCAATCGGTAGCAGATGCATACTTAAGACTTCATCTACTTTCCCATCGTATTGTTAAACCTCATGGTCAATCTTTAGATGGCCTCTTTGGAATTCTCAATAACGTGGTCTGGACATCGGCGGGGCCATGCGCTGTGTCAACATTTACTTCAGTAGCGCCCAAACTTCGCGCAAAGTACGGAGCTCTTACCGTGTTGAGCGTAGACAAATTTCCTCGCATGGTCGATTACGTAGTTCCAGAGGGAGTGCGCATTGCAGATGCTGATCGCGTGCGGCTTGGGGCCTACCTAGCAAGTGGAACAACTGTGATGCATGAGGGGTTTGTTAATTTCAATGCCGGAACTTTAGGTAATTCAATGGTTGAAGGTCGAATTAGCGCAGGCGTTGTTGTTGGCGACGGCAGTGATATTGGCGGCGGCGCATCAATCATGGGAACGCTAAGTGGTGGTGGCAAGCAAGTAATCTCAATTGGCGAACGATGCCTGCTGGGCGCCAATGCTGGAATAGGTATCTCTCTTGGAAATGACTGTGTTGTTGAATCGGGAACATATATAACTGCCGGATCTAAAATAACTTTGCCAGATGGCGAGATTGTTAAGGCAAGTGAGCTATCGGGTGCAAATAATTTGTTATTCCGCCGCAATTCACAAACCGGTGCTCTTGAAGCCCTTCCCAAAACTGGTAGTTGGGGCGGACTAAATTCAGCTCTCCATGCAAACTAGCTAAAATTAATTCTAAGGCGACGTTGCAGTTTGCGTTTCAGGAGTTTGCGTTTCAGGTGCCTCGGCTTTAGGCGGTAAATCGAACCAAGAGGAAGGCAACTTAACTGCAGTCTTAAAGAGCCCTACCGGCAAAGTTTTTGCTGCGCCGTCACTCGAAAACCCAGTTATGAAGAGAACGCTATTTGAAGCCGAACGCTCGGTAATTTCATACCTTGCAATATCCATCAAGCCAAAGGCCCTGGCCATTGCCTTCTGTGAAACTTTCTTCCGCCAACTTGCATAATTCTTATTTATTGTTGGGTCCACACTCCATGGATCGGCAATATTTAGTAAGTGTGGGATATGAGTCCCCCACACGTCAAAGGCGGTTTGAGTCATCCCGCCAGTTGAAGATGAGAAAAAAACTCTAATTGGATGTTGGTCAACTGTTATTGCCAATCCGTGATCGGAGTCTGTTGCCGTTGCATCTACCGCAGCTTTCCAGAGCTCGCCATACCTTGCCTCGCCCTCCTTGGCATATCCAACGAAAGCTTGATCATATTTAGAGTTATAGACGTGGCAATCACATGCCTTTTTAATATTCTTCATCCGCATCAGGGCATAAGTGCGCGAAGCAATCACCTGACTTTCCAGCGCCGCCCGAGGCCACGAAGATGGGACTTCAGCAATCCCGTATAAATATTCATCATGCAGTCGTAGCAAATTTGTCGCTTCAATTCGCCGGCCGATGCCTTTTGCTTTAACCGATTTCAACTGAATGTAGCCATGGTTGAGTTTTATCTCCCTTCTGCCATTAACTAGCGACACTACGGAAGCCGGGTTGTTCCATTTAATTACCCAAATTTTTGCACTGCCTACTGGACCCGCAATCAATTTTCCATTGATCTCAAAATTGAGTTCGGAATTTCCCTGAAGAGCCATCTCCTCCATTCCCTCGTTGTTGAGAGTAAAATAATCTCCGGCAGCAAGTGAAAGTTTCAGCTCCGAAACTTGGTGGGCTATGTTCACGCTGACTGTCGTAGAATCCAAAACTGGCGCCACTTGAGCATCAGGAAAATAGTAATTTAGGATTTCCGTTGCACTTCTTCCCTCAAGTGCCTGGCCCTTTGCGCCATACTGGCTAAGTCCAACTCCGTGTCCGTATCCTGCTCCCTTAAAGATGAATCGCTTTGGTACTAGGGATTGCGCGGGCGAGTCTAGAGTCACTGGTGATTCCAACTCAGCGTAAGCCGGCACGGCTAAAGAGAAAATAATTAGCGCAAGAATGAAACGTTTCATACCGCTTGTGAAGATAATTCTACTTTTAATTTTTTTGGCGATGAAAGGTAGCCAGCGCCCCAAACCATATGCATGGTGGCCAATACTGCAGGAAGAGTTATTTTTTCTGCCAAAGATTTTCCGATTATAAATGAACCTAAAAGAATTGCAGCTAGATAGCCGGTTAGTGGAAGAAAGAACCAAAATGAAAAAGTAAAACCTAAAATAATTGAAAGAGCATTTACTGCCACTGCGATTGGTGGGGCTAAATAACGTAAATTTACACTTCCTTTGTGGCTTCTAGATACAGCTCGGCGCCAAGTTCCATATTGAAAATATTGTTTAGCTAGAGCCTTCAGCGTTGATCTTGGTCTATATGTCACAACTAGGGATGGGTCAAACCAGATGACTCCTCCGTTTTTGCGAAGCCGAAAATTTAATTCCCAGTCTTGGGCTCTAGTGAATCGCTCGTCATATCCACCCACGGCGAGAAGTGCAGACTTATTAAAAGTTCCGAGATAGACAGTATCCGATGGCCCTGCTTTGCCTCCGGTATGAAAACGAGAAGACCCAACACCAAGTGTCGAGCGCATTGCTGTCGCAACAGCTTTTTCAAAGTTGTTCTTGCCAACCGCCGACATAATTCCACCAACATTTACCGCACCAGTTTCGCTAAGTAATTTAGCTGCTTGAGATAAGTAAGTTTCAGAAATTTCCGAATGTCCGTCAATCCGAGAAATAATAGGATATTTTGCTTTGGCAATTGCAACGTTTAACCCATCTGCTGTACGACCTGTTGAGTTTTCCACCAAGATAACTCGAGAATCTTGGCTAGCTAGTTGCTTTGCAATTTCATTGGTGCGGTCCTTCGATGGCCCAAGAGCCAAGATCACTTCAAAATTGCCGCTATATTTCTGGTTTAAAATCGCGCGAACGCTTTCTCCGAGGTTATTTTCCTCGTTCAGGATGGGCAGAATGACCGAAATCCCCGTTAAAGCCTCTGAAACCTGATTCATATCTCCAACGGTAGCGTTACCTCGGACTAGTATCCGACAAATGAAGCTTAAAGTTTCCGTAATTGGTACTGGGTACCTAGGTGCAACGCACGCTGCCTGCATGTCGTCCATGGGGTTTGAGGTTGTTGGCATCGATGTTGATGCGCTTAAAATTTCAGCGTTGGCATCGGGCAAAATTCCATTTTACGAGCCAGATCTCCAAGAACTACTCCAAAAAGAGATTTCCTCGGGGCGCCTCACCTTCAGTACAGATTTCAATTCCATCGCCGATGCAGATGTTCATTTCATCTGCGTGGGAACTCCTCAGCTGGAAAATTCCTTGGCAGCCGACCTCCAATATATAGATGCTGCCCTGGAGGCCATTGCCCCAATTTGTAAACCAGGATCCCTCGTAGTTGGTAAATCTACCGTTCCAGTAGGAACTGCTGCTCGGCTTCGCGAGAAATTATTGCGAATTAATCCAGAAGCAGATCTAGCATGGAATCCCGAGTTCTTGCGTGAAGGATTCGCGGTTGAAGATACATTGCGGCCAAATCGATTAGTTGTTGGAGTCACAAGCGATGCGGCTGAAAATACATTAAAAGAAATTTATCGAACTAATCTTGAAGCGAAAACCCCATGGGTGCGAGCTGATTTGCCTACCGCTGAACTTGTTAAAGTTGCGGCGAATTCTTTTCTTGCCACGAAAATTTCTTTTATTAATGCCATGGCCGAGATTTGTGAAGCTGCTGGCGGCGACGTCACCGTTTTAGCAGAGGCAATTGGCTATGATCCAAGAATCGGTAGTCGCTTCTTACAAGCAGGAATTGGATTTGGCGGCGGTTGTTTACCTAAAGATATTAGAGCATTTATGGCACGAGCTAGCGAGCTGGGTGCGGATCAAGCTCTAGAGTTTCTGCGCGAAATTGATTCAATTAACTTGCGTGCCCGACAGAGAGTTATTGAACTGGTACGAAAAGATTTGTCACAAGACTTAACAGGAAAATCAATTGCGGTTCTTGGCGCAGCATTTAAACCTGACAGTGACGATGTTCGCGATTCCCCAGCCTTAGATATCGCTGCCCAAATTGCGGCGGCTGGTGCAAAAGTTACGGTCCATGATCCGAAGGCAATTGCTCCTGCCAAGAAACGATTCCCAGCGCTAAATTACTGCGAAAGCATCGAAGAAACACTGGGAGGTGCAGATTTGGTACTGCACTTAACTGAGTGGAAAATTTATCGTGAATTAGATCCACTAAAAATGAAATCCTTAGTTGCATCTCCGGTAATAATCGATGGCAGAAATGCTTTGGACCGTGACGCCTGGGTAGCTGCAGGATGGAAATTCCGAGCGTTGGGACGAACCAATTAACGAGAAAGAAATTATCGATTTGGTCCTTGGATTCAAGGTTTGGGCGATTGTTGGACTTGGTAACAATCCCGATCGTGCGGCATTTGATGTGGCAAAAGTACTCCAAGATAAAGGACACAAAATAATTCCGGTCTATCCAAAAGCAGAAGTAGTACACGGTGAGGAGGGCTTCAAATCGCTCGCACAGATTCCGGTTTCAGTGGATGTAGTGGATTGTTTTGTAAACTCTAATTTAGTGGGAAAAGTTGTAGACGAAGCGATAGCTATTGGCGCCAAAGCTGTTTGGCTGCAGTTGGGCGTAATTGATGTCGATGCAATAAATCGGGCTAAAAAGGCAGGGCTATATACCGTCATGGATCGCTGTCCGGCTATCGAATATGCGGCTCGAAACTAAAAACCTGTTTTTTGATTACGCCGCGAAGATAAATTTGCGCTTTTTGCTTTGGCTTCGGTATTAATTTTCACAAGTTCTTCACTCACTTTAGCGCAGACCCTGTCATCACTAATTCCAAGAATTCGTGCTGCGAGTAGTCCAGCATTCTTGGCATTACCGACTCCCACAGTTGCAACTGGAATTCCAGCCGGCATTTGAACGATCGAAAGTAATGAATCCATACCATCTAAGTTTTTCAAGGCAACTGGCACCCCGATAACAGGCAAAATCGTAAGCGAGGCAACCATTCCGGGCAGATGCGCTGCGCCGCCAGCACCAGCGATTATGACTTTGTATCCCTTGTTCTTAGCACTCTGTGCGAATTCCACCATTTCAAGAGGCATTCGGTGCGCTGAAATAACTTGTGCTGAATAAGAAATTCCGAGAACCTCCAAAATTTTTGCCGCATCTTCCATTATCGGCCAATCTGAATCTGATCCCATGATTATGGCTACATCACTCATCAATCACTCCATTCATGTAGTCGACAGCATGGTTAACTTCAAGTTGTAATTGTAGAAGGTTTTCGCCGCATAATGTAACGTGACCAATCTTGCGTCCAGGCTTAACTTCCTTTCCATACTGATGAAACTTTAATTCTGGTGTACGAGCCATCAAGTGAAGATAGGGACGATACATATCGCTCTTCTCTCCACCCAAAACATTTCCGACAACGGCATACGAAGTACGCATTTCCGTGCTTCCCAGCGGTAGATCCAATATTGCTCGAAAGTGCTGTTCGAACTGACTTGTCTGTGAGCCTTCTATTGTCCAGTGCCCTGAGTTATGGGGACGAAGCGCTAATTCGTTTATGTAAAAATCATTTCCAACAATAAACATTTCAACAGCCATAACTCCTACCAATGAAATACCAGCAGAAATCTCTAGCGCTGCTGCTTGAACTTTTCTGGCCAGTTCATCCGATATTTCCGGGGCTGGCGTTATCGTTGAAGTACAAATCCCATTCGTTTGAATAGTCAATGTTGCCGGCCAAGTACACGCCTGATTGTGTGGAGATCTGGCAGCCATGACCGATATTTCGTAATCAAAATTTAGTTTCTCCTCAAGAAGCAGGATGCCGGTTTCTTTATGAAGTTCTGTTAATTCATAAGCTGAATTTATGACAAATACCCCACGGCCGTCGTACCCACCTGAAGGCAATTTTGCGATAAGAGGAAAGCTAATCTCAATTGCACCGCCGTCATATTTCTGCCATTTTGGGCTTGGCAAATTTAATTCAGTAATCTTTTCCCGCATTTTTAACTTATCTTGCGAATAAATGAAGGAGTCTGACCGGGGATAAACTTTGGTGCCAGTCGCCTCAACGGCCTTAATTATGTTTTGTGGAATTAATTCGTGCTCGAAAGTTAAAACATCACAGTCACTAGCAAAAGCCAATACGGATTGAGTATCGGTGAAATCTCCCAAGGTAAAGTTTGTAATTTGCGCGGCAGAATCATCTGCAATTGCTGCAAAAACTTTAAAATTAATTCCCAGATCATTTGCTGGGATAGCCATCATTCGCGCAAGTTGGCCAGCACCGATTACTCCGACTTTAGGAAAGCTCACTAAGAAAGGTTACTGCGTAGATGTACCACATCTCCAACTGTAACGGTCTCACCACTGTCTAAGACGAGCGCGCCAGTGCTATCAATGTCAACCGCCATTGCCTGAGTTCTTCTTCCATCGGGATGTTCAACTCGGACCGCAAGACCCAATGTTGCGCTCAGATTCCGGTAGGAAGTAATTAACTCCTCGCCACTCTCCCACTTTTGAAGGTCCTGGCTCAGCTTATTTAGGAGATGAACGAGAAGATCATTTCTATTTACCAACTTGCCGCTCGCAACATATATTGATGAAGAATTTGGAACTGGTAAGTCTGCTTGAATTGTTGAGACATTGATACCAATTCCAACTATGACACCGTTTTTAGTTTTCTCAGCTAAGAGGCCGGCGATTTTTGCTTCACCGAAGACAATGTCATTCGGCCATTTACATTTAAACAATTGCGAACCTACTATTTCATTTAACACTTGCGCGACGCCGGAGCCCACCAATAGGGACAAGTATCCAATTTCCTCGATTTTGATTTTTGGCTCAACATAAAATGAAAAAAGGAGAGCGCTATATTTTTTTGCAAGAAAAGTTCGATCAAGCCGGCCACGACCCGAGCTTTGGTACTCAGCAGTAATTAAATCCCCGTGCTTTGGAATTGAATCGCGTAATTTATTCTGAGTTGAATCGACCTCATCAAAGACCGATACCCGCCAGTAACTATTAGGTAACGCCTCTGTTATAGCTTTCGCATCTAACAACTCTGGCTTCACTGGCTTCATACTCGTTTCATTAGTTATGTAGGAATAATCTCACGGAACTAGTAACCTACGACCGTGACTGATGATATTCGTACAACAGCGGAAAAGATTGCAGATCTTCGCAGGCGTCGCTTGCTTGCTGAAACGACTGGTACGCCAGCAGCAATTGAGAAGCGTCGCGCCCAGGGCAAGCTAACGGCACGAGAGCGAGTAGCTCGATTGGTAGATGCTGGTTCTTTCGTCGAGATGGATGCTTTCTCTAGGCACAGATCTTCAAATTTTGGGATGGAACAGAATCGAATTTATGGCGATGGTGTTGTAACTGGCCATGCAACGGTTGATGGTCGCCCGATTGCAATTTACTCGCAGGATTTCTTAACTTTTGGTGGAAGTCTTGGCGAAGTCGTGGGGGAAAAAATTGTAAAGGTGATGGAGTTCGCGCTTAAGAGTGGGATTCCGATTGTCGGATTAAATGATTCAGGAGGTGCACGAATTCAAGAAGGCGTTGCCTCTCTGAGCCAATACGGCGAAATATTCAAACGAAATGTCCGCGCATCTGGTGTGATCCCCCAAATTTCCTTAATCCTCGGTCCTACTGCCGGAGGCGCCGTTTACTCTCCGGCCATTACAGATTTTGTGATTATGGTGAATCAAACTTCGCAAATGTTCATAACTGGACCAGATGTTATTAAAGCTGTTACTGGCGAAGAGGTTGAAATGGAAGCTCTTGGTGGTGCGCGCACGCACAATACTAAGACTGGAAATTCTCATTATCTTGCCGAGAGCGAAGATGATGCCCTTGATTATGCAAAAGCGCTTCTCTCATATTTGCCAAGTAATAACATGGATGAAGCTCCCGTACTACCTGCAACCGAAAGTAACGATATAGCACCTTCCGACCGCGCTCTAAATTCACTGATTCCTGATAATCCAAATAAGCCATACGATATGAAAGCGCTTATTGAAGCCATCTTGGATGAATCAGATTTCCTGGAAGTCCATACGCTATTTGCCCCAAATATTTTGGTTGGTTTTGGCAGAGTTGAAGGACATTCTGTAGGAATAGTTGCAAATCAACCGCAAGCACTTGCCGGAACTCTCGATATTGCTGCCAGCGAAAAGGCAGCGCGCTTCGTACGAACCTGTGATGCTTTTGGTATCCCAATTATTACTTTGGTGGATGTGCCAGGATTCTTACCTGGAACGGAGCAAGAATGGAACGGAATAATTCGCCGCGGAGCCAAATTGCTCTACGCATATGGCGAGGCAACCGTTCCCCTTATCACTGTTATTACCCGCAAAGCATATGGTGGGGCATATATCGTTATGGGCTCCAAGCACCTTGGCGCTGATGTAAATCTGGCTTGGCCAACCGCGCAAATTGCGGTCATGGGAGCGCAGGGCGCAGTAAATATTTTGCACCGAAAAGAACTTGCTGAAGCCGAAGATGGTGATGCAACTCGAAAAGACTTGATTAAGGATTATGAAGAGACTCTACTAAATCCATATATCGCGGCAGACCGTGGATTTATCGACGCAGTTATCGAACCCCAAGAGACGCGTCATCAAATTGTTAAAGCGTTAAACGCGCTTCGCAACAAACGAGTTGCACTGCCGCCACGCAAACATGGAAATATTCCACTCTAGTGAATTCAAAATTTACGATCCTAAATGGAACTGCATCAGAAGAAGAGTTGGCTGCGCTGGAAATTGCCCTTCCTGTCCCCGTCATTAAAAAGGTGGAAACTGCAAGCCTCTGGCGCAAATCTCAAATTCGACAACCCCTTCCGCGTAAGTGGGGGCAGAGTTTCTAATGGCAGATATCCGAAGCGTAGTTTTGGCATCGGCTTCGCCATCTAGAAAAAAACTACTGGACTCCTGTGGAATTTCTGCAGATGTAATTGTGAGTAATGTCAATGAGGACGATCCAAAACTTGCTTCCTTAGCTCCGCGGGAGATGGTAATAGCACTGGCAATTCTCAAAGCGCATACCGTCAAAAAATCGGTAGGAAATGAACATTTAATTATTGGTTGCGATTCCACCTTTGAATTCAATGGAAAATCTCTAGGTAAGCCTCTCACTGAAGAAGTTGCAACTGCTCGCTGCAAAGAGTTGCGGGGCAATTTCGGATACCTACATACCGGACACAGCATTATTGACACAAAACAGGAAATTGAAATAACCGACCTTTCAACTTCAAAAGTATTTTTTGCCGAGATGACTGATGCTGAAATAGCAAATTATGTTGCGACGGGTGAACCGCTGAATGTAGCTGGTGGTTTTACTCTCGATGGTTACAGCGCGCCCTTCATAAGCCGAATCGAAGGCGACCCTTCAGGCATTATTGGACTCTCGCTTCCACTCCTCCGCAGAGTTGTAAATTCACTTGGCCTTCCTTGGAGCGCTATCTCAAGAACGGCGGTATCGCCATGAAAGTTGTTTTGATTGCTAACCGCGGTGAGATCGCAGTTCGTGTGGCCCGTGCTGCCCGTGACCATGGAATTAAATCGATCGCTATTTATTCCGATGAGGACCGAACCTCCCTGCATGTCGCAACAGCTGACGAGGCATACGCGCTTAACGGGTTATCTGCAGCTGAAACTTATTTAGACCAGAATAAAATTATTGAAATTGCCAAGAAATCTGGCGCTGATGCTGTTCATCCCGGCTATGGATTTCTCTCTGAGAATGCTGATTTTGCTGATCGTGTTATTAAAGCTGGACTTATTTGGATTGGCCCTCCCCCAAATGCAATCAGATTGCTGGGGGATAAAGTATCAGCCCGAAAAATTGCCGCTGAAGTAGGCGCTCCTCTAGTCGCCGGAACAATTGATCCGGTCGATTCGCCGGAGGAAATTATTGCTTTCGCCAAGGAACATGGCCTCCCGGTTGCAATAAAAGCGGCACATGGTGGTGGCGGTCGAGGCCTCAAAGTCGCAAAAACTATTGAAGAGATTCCAGAATTATTTGCTTCCGCAGTTCGTGAAGCGATTACCGGTTTTGGTCGTGGTGAATGCTTCGTTGAACGTTACTTGGACAAGCCAAGACATGTTGAAACTCAAGTTTTAATCGATGCCAAGGGGAACGCAATTGTTGTAAGCACACGTGACTGCTCTTTACAACGTCGCCATCAAAAATTGATTGAGGAAGCCCCTGCGCCTTTCTTAACTGAAGCCCAAATTACTCAACTTTATTCTTCCAGCAAGGCAATTATGAAAAAGGCTGGCTACGTCGGAGCTGGAACTTGTGAGTTTTTAATTGGCTCTGATGGAACTATTTCATTCCTTGAAGTTAATACTCGACTTCAAGTTGAGCACCCAGTAAGTGAAGAAGTTACAGGCTTAGATTTAGTTCGGGAGCAATTTAGAATTGCGGATGGTCAGAGCATAAATCCTGTGGACCCAGTCGTTCGTGGCCACAGTATTGAGTTCAGAATTAATGGCGAGGATCCTGGAAAAGGCTTTCTTCCCTCACTTGGAACTATTACTAAGTGGGAAGTTCCATCCGGCCCAGGAGTTCGTATTGATGCTGGCTTTGATCATGGCCACACTATTGGTTCTCACTTTGATTCTCTTCTAGCTAAATTGATTATCACAGCAGCTACTCGAGAAGAGGCTATCGAGCGAGCTCGGCGAGCCCTGCGGGAGTTTGATATCGGTGGCCTTGCAACTGCGCTTCCGTTCCACCGGGCGATAGTTGAAGATCCAAACTTCATCAAGGATTTCAAGGTTTACACGAGTTATATCGAAAATGAATTTAGGAATGAGATTCCACCGTTCTCATTCAAGCAGGGCACTGCCGACTCGCAAGCAGCTTCGCAGAAAATTATTGCTGAAGTCGAGGGCCATCGCTTCGAAGTATTACTTCACACCCCGGAGCCAATTCAAAAGCGCCATCGGGTAAAGAGCAATGCAATCACGGCTCTAGCCGGTGATTCTCTGGAGAGCCCTATGCAAGGAACTGTCGTCAAGATTCTGAAGTCAAATGGTCACCGGGTCGAAGTTGGCGATCTGATCGTTATTCTTGAAGCCATGAAGATGGAACAGCCACTAATTGCACACAAACGCGGGACAATTTCCAAATTACAAGTGGCTGTTGGGCAGACAGTTGCTAGTGGCGCCACTTTATGCCTTATCGAGGACTAACACCTGAGTGATAGATTTATACAGTGAATTCAACTCTGCTTACCGATAACAGCGAAGTCTCTCTAAAAAAATTCCTTAGAGCCCTGCCCGCTGTTGATCAGGTAGGCGCCTCGGTCCGTGTAGAAATGCTTGCAACACGGAGCATTAAAACTTCGAGCAAAAATTGGGCTATTGATCTAGCAATCCAAATGGTTGATTTAACAACTCTTGAAGGTTCAGATACTCCTGGAAAAGTGAGAGCGCTCTGCGCTAAAGCTGTCTATCCGGATCCGACTGACCTTACAGTTCCCTCTGTTGGTGCAATTTGTGTCTACAACGATATGGTGAAAATTGCGAGAGAAGCGCTGGACGCTGGTGGCGGTAAAAACATTCCGGTGGCCGCAGTCGCAACTGCATTTCCTTCGGGACGGGCAAGTATGGAAGTTAAGATTCAAGATACCAAAGATGCGATTGCCAATGGCGCAGGAGAGATTGACATGGTTATAGATCGTGGCGCCTTTCTGGCGGGAAATCTTGGGTTAGTTTTCGATGAGATTAAATTAATTAAGGAAATTTGCGGCGATAAAGCACATTTAAAAGTAATTCTGGAAACGGGTGAACTTGTGACTCTGGATAATGTCCGCAAAGCTTCCTATCTGGCTATGTTAGCTGGAGCAGACTTTATTAAGACTAGTACTGGAAAAATTGCGCCTGCTGCAACAGCTCCTGTTGTATATGTGATGCTCGAAGCAGTTCGTGATTTCTACAAAATGACCGGAGTTCGAGTTGGCGTTAAACCGGCTGGTGGAATCAGAACTACTAAAGATGCGATCAAACAACTTGTTTTGGTCAACGAAGTGGCAGGGGCAGAATGGCTCAACCCAAATCTTTTCCGAATTGGTGCCAGCGCTCTGCTTAATGATTTACTCATGCAGCGTATGAAAATGCGCGATGGGTATTACGCTAGCCCAAATTACGTAACTCTGGATTAATGAGACTGATTAAGAGATGAGCAATGTGAATAAGTTCGAATACGCCCCAGCCCCTGAGTCATCTGCGCTCGTAGATATTAAATCCGAGTATGGACTTTTTATTAATGGAAAGTTTGTTGCACCTAAGTCAGGCAAGACTTTCATCACCATCAACCCGGCAACCGAAGAGGTCCTCAGCAAGATCGCCTATGCCGAGCTTGCTGATGTAAATCTTGCTGTGGCAGCAGCAAGGGGTGCCTTTACAAAAACTTGGTCAAAGATGCCTCCGGCTGAACGAGGAAAATATTTATTTAAAATTGCCCGGATTTTGCAGGAACGCACACGTGAATTCGCCGTCCTTGAGACTTTAGATAATGGAAAGCCAATTCGCGAGACCAGAGATACAGATATCCCGCTCGCTGCTGCCCATTTTTTCTATCATGCAGGCTGGGCAGACAAACTTTCATATGCTGGCCTTGGGCAAAATCCAAAACCATATGGCGTTGCAGTACAAATAATTCCTTGGAATTTTCCTATGCTTATGTTGGCTTGGAAAATTGCACCCGCTCTTGCAGCTGGAAATACTGTTGTTCTGAAACCTGCGGAAACCACACCGCTCACAGCGCTCCTATTTGCTGAAGTTTGCCAACAGGCGGGCTTGCCGGCAGGGGTTGTAAATATTATTACTGGAGATGGAGCTACTGGATCGCTTCTGGTAAACCATCCTGACGTAGATAAGGTGGCGTTCACTGGCTCAACTGGCGTTGGAAAAGCGATTGCCAAAGCCATTGCTGGGAGTAAGAAGAGTGCGACTCTTGAGCTAGGTGGCAAAGGTGCAAATATAGTTTTCGAGGATGCAGCTATTGATGAAGCTGTTGAAGGAATAGTTAATGGAATTTTCTTCAACCAGGGTCACGTTTGTTGTGCAGGATCTAGGCTCTTAATTCAGGAGAATATTCAAGATGAGCTTCTTGAGAAGTTAAAGGAGCGAATAAATCTAATTCGTATCGGCAATCCAATGGATAAGAATACTGACCTTGGTGCGATCAACAGCGCTGCTCAGCTAGGGCGAATAAAAGCTCTGGCTGATTCGGGAGATATCGAAGGTGCCATGCGTTGGAGTCCAAGTTGCACACTTCCAACTGCAGGCTTCTGGTATCCGCCAACAATTTTCACCGGAGTTTCACAATCACATCGAATCGCCCGCGAAGAAATCTTCGGACCAGTTCTTTCAGTCTTAACCTTTCGAACGCCACAAGAAGCAATTGAAAAGGCCAATAACACGCCTTTCGGGCTCTCTGCGGGAATCTGGACTGACAAAGGTTCTAAGATCCTTTGGACGGCGAAGAGGCTACGTGCAGGCGTTATTTGGGCAAACACTTTTAACAAATTCGATCCAGCCAGTCCATTTGGCGGATATAAAGAGTCTGGCTGGGGTCGAGAAGGCGGACGACATGGTTTGTCCGGTTATCTAAAGGGAGATAATTAAAATGCGCATTGATGTCGCAAAGACTTATAAGTTATTTATCAATGGGAATTTCCCACGAAGTGAATCAGGACGCGTGTATGAAATCTTTGATGCCAAAGGAAAGTTTCTCGCAAATCCCTGCCTAGGCTCAAGAAAAGATTTGCGCGAAGCTGTAATTGCTGCTCGAACTGCCCATAGTGGCTGGACTACTGCAACTGCCTACAATCGAGGTCAAGTTCTCTACCGAGTAGCAGAAATTATGCAGGGGAGAGCGGACCAATTTGTTGCCGAAATAGTTGCACTGGAAGGTGTCACAACTGCACAAGCAAAAACACAAGTTCAAGAAGCAATTGATATTTGGGTTTGGTATGCCGGTTGGACTGACAAAATCGACTCAATTTCTGGATCCACTAATCCTGTTTCTGGTCCGTTCTATAACTTCACTATCCCGGAAAGTCTTGGCGTTGTGACCATTTTTGCGGATGGAAAACCATCACTTGCCAATCTCATAGCAGGGTTAGCTCCGGTAATTGCGAGCGGGAATACTGCAATCTTAATTGCCAATGAGAAATATCCATTGAGTGCGATTACTTTGGCTGAATGCATCGCGACGAGTGATGTCCCGCCTGGAGTTGTAAATATTCTTACCGGCCAACTAGATCAATTCGTATTCTGGGTTGGTTCGCATATGGATATTGACGGCGTCGATGCGACCGGAGTTAGCAAGAAAGAATTAACTCAACTTAAAGAGCTAGGTGCTGAGAACTTGAAGCGAATCTATTCCTTCAAAGACAGCCACTCAATAAAGCGAATGACTAACTTTATGGAAGTTAAAACCGTCTGGCACCCAATAGGGATTTAGCGGCTATTTAATTAATTTAATTTCTTTAGCCAATATAGCTGCTTTAGCCTCTGCCACTGCTACTTTTAAAGCCTGATTTGCCGCTGTTGCAACCAAATCAATTCCATCATTGGCTAGCGTGTATTTTCGGCCAAATACGCCGCGTTTTCCATCCACTATTTCGATAATTGATTTATCGCCAACTGTAGCGCCAATTAAATCGACAACTGCATTCTCATATCTCTCGGTTATATAGCCAATAAGAATCCTCTTAGCGGCCTTGGTTTGAAGAATAAATTGCTCGGGCTTAACTCCAATTAATTTAATACTTTTCTTGCCTCTTGTTAATTTGGAGATCGAAGTAACAATGCTTCCATTTCGAGACCAAGGAGCAAAAATTACGTCAACCGCCCGCTTTGAAAGCGTTGCAACCTGGCTCTCGGCCGAATCGTTAACCTCTCGAGCCAAGACTTTAATTTTTGAAGAACCGTATTTTGCTCCAGCCCTAAAATTAGCCAATTCTAAATCGTTTGTGGGACTTGTCGCATCTCCCAGATATCCAATTTTACGACTCTTGGAATTCATAGCAGCCATAACCCCGGCTAGAAAGGCGCTCTGGTCTTTGGCGAAAGCCATGCAACTCACATTAAGGGTTCCGACACCAGAACTTCCAACAATTGCGAACTGAGCTCTTGGATATTTATCCGACATAAATGTCATAGCCTCGTCGAATGAGGAACCTACGCCGATTACGAGATCGTATTTCGCCTTAACTAAGAATTCAATACGATTTTCTCTATCGAAATCAGAACCTGAGGTAACTAGCTCTCGAACGTCAAAATTTGATAGACCAAACTTTACTTTTGCCGTATCTACGCCGAGAGCTACTGCGTCGTTAACGGACCCATCACCTCGGCCGCCAATGTCATAAATTATTCCAACTTTAACTTTCTTCGTTGCTGAGTATGCTGGAGATGTTATACAGGAAAGAAGCAGGGTCAGAGAAATAAGTGTGACAACAATATTTTTTCTTTTAGCCACGAGATATTAATCCCATGGCGTCATAGGTATCTCTTAAAGTTTTGCTAGCTACGGCATCGGCTTTCTCAGCACCAATCTTTAGGAGCTTGCTGAGATGTGCCTCGTCTTCGAGCAATTCGTTAGCCTTTTCGCGAACCGGTCTCAGATATTCGACAACGACTTCAGCAACCGTCATCTTGAAATCTCCATAGCCCTTGCCGATGAAATCTTCCTGAGCTGCGGTGATAGTTTTAGCAGTAAGCGCGCTGTAGATGGACAATAGATTGGAGACACCTGGCTTCGCCTGTTCGTCGAAAAGAACCTCTCTTCCGGTATCCGTAACTGCACTTTTAATCTTTTTGATATTAATTTCTGGGCTATCCATGATTTCAATTACTCCGGCCCCGCTAGAACTTGATTTACTCATTTTCGCTGTTGGGTCCTGCAAATCATTTATCTTGGCCGCAGCTTTCAAGATGTAGCCTTCTGGAATTGTGAATGTCTCACCAAATTTTGCATTAAACCGTTGACCAAGATCTCTCGTTAGCTCAATGTGTTGCCGTTGGTCTTCTCCCACTGGAACTTTATGTGCTTGATACAACAAAATATCTGCTGCTTGCAAAATTGGATAAGTGAATAATCCAACCACTGTCCGATCTGACCCCGCTTTCTGTGATTTATCTTTGAACTGAGTCATACGACTTGCCTCACCAAAGCCAGTCAGACATTCTAAAACCCAACCCAGTTGGTTGTGAGCAGGAACATGAGATTGAATGAATAGCGTACATTTTTCAGGGTCGAGTCCTAGCGCAATCAACTGTGCAACCGAGGCGAGAGTTCGGCGTCTTAACTCTTCAGGTTTAGCTCCAATTGTTAGTGCATGAAGATCAACGACACAGTAAAAAGCATCATGCGAGCTCTGTAAATCTACCCATTGCTTAATTGCGCCTAAATAATTTCCCAAGTGAAAAGAGAGATGGGTTGGTTGAATCCCAGAAAGGACGCGTTCTCTGCTTGTTTCATTCGACATGTGGGGCATCTTTCCATTCATTGCTCGAGATTAATAATTGCCCTGCCCGTTTTCCCTCTAAAGTTAAAACGGTTATCCGCGCCTTATTTAAATCAATCACATCATGAATTGCCGGGATTCTTCCTAAGCGATGCATAACAAAGCCACCAGCCGTTTCGTAAGGGCCTTCTGGAATAACAATTCCCGTCTCATCATAAAGATCTTCAAGTGAGATTAGGCCATCGACTTCGAAATCTCCGGTTTTAGGTTGGGGCATAACTTCAAGTTCTTCTGAGTCGTACTCATCTTGGATATCTCCAATGAGGCGCTCAACCAAATCTTCCAAGGTAATAATTCCATCTGTTCCACCGTATTCGTCAAGGACAATTGCAATATGACTTCGCATGGCACGCATTTCAGCAAGTGCGGGCAGAACGCCCTTTGTACCCGGGAGATAAAGAACTGGGCGAATCAAGTCCAGAATTGTTTCGCCAGCCGAAGAATTAACTTTTGGATTCAGCAAATCTCTCACGTGCAAGAATCCTATTACTTCATCTGTGCTTCCCCGAGTTACCGGATATCTCGAGTGTGAGTGCTCAATCGAAACAGAGATTGCATCGCTAATCGATAGTCCAACATCCATGAAATCAACTTCGGTCCTTGGCACCATAATTTCATGAAGTTTGAGATCACCCGCGGCGAATACTTCTTCCATAATCTCGCGCTCTTCCTCGCTGAGTGCCGTATGGCCTGAAACTAAATCAACTAACTCGGCTTCAGTAATCTCACTTCGGATTTCCTTGGCATCTAATCCGAAAATCTTTACGACAATGTCAGTTGATTTAGAGAGTAACCAAATAACTGGACGGAAAACCTTTGCCGTGAAATCAATTACCGGAGCAGAAACGATCGCAATTATTTCTGTTCTAAACAAGGCGAGCCGCTTTGGCACTAATTCACCAAAAACAAGTGATACGTATGCAATTACAATCGTTATCGATACCAAGGCAAGAGTGTCGCTGACCGATTCGGAAAGTCCCCACTCTTCAAAAACTGGTGAAACATATTTACCTAGACGCTCAGAACCGAGCGCTGCAGAAAGGAAGCCCAGGAAGGTGATTCCAACCTGAGCCGCAGCCAAGAAGCGATTTGGATTTTTAGTTAATTGGACAACTCGGTCTCCTCGTTTGCCGGTGCCTTCAAGCTGTCGAATCTGAGAATCTCTAAGCGAGATCAGGGCAATCTCGGCAGCCACAAAAAACCCAGCGATCAAAATAAAGGCCAGCACAAGGCCGATATCGCGAAGAATATTGATGGTCATGGGCGTAAGGGTAACTTCTTTGCAGTTCGCAGGCTCCGCTAATTTTTAGGAAATGTGGCAATTTTGACGAAGATTGCGTAGCCTAACCCCAAGCTCGAACGGGCGAGATTTACCCCTTATCCAACGGATCGTCGGGCACGTACCTGCCCGGAGAAGGAGTCGAAGAAACATGGCATCAGTAGTTTTTGAAAATGCATCTCGCGTCTACCCAGGAACCACCAAACCTGCGGTAAATAACTTAAATCTAACAATTAACGATGGCGAATTCCTTGTTCTAGTTGGCCCTTCAGGTTGCGGAAAATCTACATCACTTCGCATGCTTGCTGGCCTAGAAGAAGTTGATACTGGATCAATCCGCATTGGCGATAAGGATGTAACTCACGTTGCTCCGAAAGATCGCGATATTGCAATGGTCTTCCAGTCATACGCGTTATACCCTCATATGTCTGTAGCTGAAAATATGGGTTTTGCTTTGAAGATTGCCGGAATAGATAAGGCAGAACGCCAGCGCCGAGTAAATGAAGCAGCAAAACTCCTTGACCTTGAAGATTATTTAGATCGTAAGCCAAAGGCGCTTTCAGGTGGACAACGCCAACGCGTGGCTATGGGCCGTGCGATAGTTCGTGAGCCACAAGTTTTCTTGATGGATGAGCCACTATCAAACTTGGATGCGAAATTGCGTGTTGCAACTCGTACCCAAATTGCCGCGCTTCAGCGTCGATTGGGAATCACAACTGTTTATGTAACGCACGATCAAGTTGAAGCTATGACCATGGGGGATCGCGTTGCGGTTCTAAAAGATGGCTTGTTGCAACAAGTTGATACTCCTCGCAATCTTTATGATCGTCCAGCAAACGTTTTCGTGGCCGGTTTTATTGGTTCTCCAGCAATGAACTTGCTAACAGTTCCAGCAGCAGGTGGCAAGGCTCAACTCGGTGGTTTCAGTGTGGATGTTCCTGCGAGCGCGGGTTCAGTCGTAACTGTCGGTATTCGCCCAGAAAGCTTTGTTCCAGCTACTTCAGGAGGATTTGATGTCCTTGTGGAAGTTGTTGAAGAGCTCGGATCTGATGCATTTATCTATGGAAAGCCAGTAGATAAGAGCATTAAGTTTGCTCAAGAAACTGAAGAAGGTGCACAAGTAATTGTTCGCTTGGATCCAAAGAACCCACCAAAGCCAGGAGAAACAATTTCAGTTAAAGCAATTCCAGCCGCAATCCATCTCTTTGATGCAAATTCCGGTGCCCGAATTAACTAATTACAAGTAAAAAAGCCCCGCTACCGAATTTCGGTGCGGGGCTTTTTTACTTGTGCACAATTTTTTCTAGTTAAGTGCAACCTGCAAATTCTCATCGATGGCAGCTAAAAAGTCCTGGGTATTTAACCAGGGGCTGTCCTTGGATATAAGGATTGCTAGATCTTTTGTCATCTTCCCAGACTCAACTGTCTGGATACATACCTTTTCCAAAGTTGCAGCAAATTCCGCGAGTCGCTCATTCTTATCGAGTTTCGCCCGGTGTGTTAGACCTTGAGTCCATGCAAAGATAGATGCGATTGGGTTAGTAGAAGTTTGATTGCCTGCCTGATGCTCGCGAAAGTGGCGAGTAACAGTTCCATGTGCTGCTTCAGATTCGACAGTGAGTCCATCTGGTGTCATTAAAACTGAAGTCATAAGTCCAAGTGAGCCATAACCTTGTGCGACGGTATCTGACTGCACATCGCCGTCATAGTTCTTACATGCCCAAACATATCCACCCTCCCAGCGAAGCGAGGTTGCCACCATGTCATCAATCAAGCGATGTTCGTAGGTTATGCCGGCAGCTTCAAATTTAGCCTTAAATTCGCTCTGGAATATCTCTTCAAAAATATCTTTGAATCGGCCATCGTATGCCTTCAGGATTGTGTTCTTCGTGGATAAAAATACTGGGTAATTACGAATCAGACCGTAATTCATGGAAGCCCGAGCAAAATCACGGATCGAATCATCTAGGTTATACATCCCCATCGCCACGCCTGAAGATGGAAAATCAAAAACATTAAATTCCATAGGCTTCGAGCCATCTTTTGGGGTAAATGTCATTGTCAGAGTTCCGGCGCCTGGCACACGGAAATCTGTAGCTTTATATTGATCACCGAAGGCGTGACGTCCGATCACAATTGGCTTGGTCCAATTTGGCACAAGTCTCGGAACATTTTTCATAATGATTGGTTCGCGGAAGATAACACCACCCAGGATGTTGCGGATAGTTCCATTCGGAGACTTCCACATCTGCTTGAGGCCAAATTCCTCGACCCGAGCCTCATCAGGCGTAATGGTTGCGCACTTAATTCCGACTCCATGTTTCTTAATTGCATTCGCAGAATCAACTGTGACTTGATCGTTGGTAGCATCGCGATGCTCAATTCCAAGATCATAATATTCAAGATTTATATCTAGGTAGGGAAGAATCAACTTTTCCTTTATGAATGACCAAATAATCCGAGTCATTTCATCGCCATCTAATTCAACTACGGTTCCCTCTACTTTAATTTTCGACATTTTCATTCGCCCTTTTCTAGTATTTTTACTTCTTAGAGATCTTTAACATCTGCTTGCTTGGCGCGGACCGCCTCTGCGGCTGTTTTTAGCGCTTCAACTTCTCTCTCCGTTAGTGCACTCTCGATAACTTTACGAACGCCGTTTCTGCCAATCTCAGCTTCGACGCCAAGATAAACACCGTTGATGCCATATTCGCCATCAACCCAAGCGCAAACTGGCATGATCGCACCGGAATCTTCCTTAACTGCTTTTGCCATTCGTGCAGCAGCCGCAGATGGCGCATAGTAGGCCGAACCAGTCTTCAACAGCGCAACAACTTCTGCTCCACCATTTCGCGTGCGATCAACTAGTGACTCAATTTTTGCTGAATCTAAAAGTTCGGTGAGTGGTTTACCGGCAACGGTACAACGACTTGGGACTGGAACCATTGTGTCGCCATGTGAGCCAAGAGTAAGAGTTGTTACTGACGAAACTGGAACTTTTAGTTCCTCCGCAACAAAGTTGGTAAAGCGCGCAGTATCTAACATGCCCGCCTGTCCTATTACTCGATTCTTAGGAAAAGCAGTGGCAAGTTGAGCAAGTGCCGTCATTTCATCTAGTGGATTGGAAACTACGATGATTACCGCATCCGGAGAATGCTTCGCAATATTTTCTGCAACTCCACGAACAATTCCGGCATTTACTCCGATTAAATCCATACGACTCATCCCAGGTTTACGTGGTAAACCAGCAGTGATTATTACAACTTCTGAGTTCGCAGTTGCTTCATATCCAATACCTTCGGCCGTGGTCGTTGCTCCAACTATTTTCGTTTCGAAACCTTCAATAGCTCTCGATTGATTCATATCTAGCGCCAAACCCTCTGGCTTGCCTTCTAAAATATCAGTGAGGACAACGGTTTCAAAAATATCGTATTCTGCTAAACGAAGCGCAGTTGTTGATCCATAAAAACCTGCTCCGACTACTGTTACTTTGCCTGATCTGCTCATTTTTTCTTCTTTCCTATTTATATTAAAAACTTGATGGGCAAATATTACTTGGCATGTGGCAGTGTGAGCGCCACCACAAAAAGTAGCAATGCCATTGCACCTGGAAGGATTAGTTCGATTTTCCTGTGCCTATTTGAGCGTAAATACTTGGTAATCGCGACGAATTCAGTTCCTAAAGCTATTAAAAGTGCACCCGTTCGAACTGCGCCAAATATCGCAAGAAGAACTCCCAAAACAATGAGTGCGAATGCTCCGACTCTTAATCGATCAATTACAATTTTCATTAATTTCTTTGTGCCATTTCTACAACGTTAGAAAGCAGCATTGCTCGAGTCATAGGACCTACTCCGCCTGGCATTGGAGCAATAAATGAAGCAACATCAGCTATATCTGGATGTACATCGCCGAGTAATCCTACATTGGTGCGAGTTATGCCGACATCCAAAATTACCGCACCGGTTTTAATCATATCCGCGCGAAGAAAATGTGGACTTCCGATTGCTGCAACAATTATATCTGCACGTTTTGTATGAGAGGCAATTTCGGTCGTCTTTGTATGTGTCATTGTTACCGTTGCATCGCTTCCCCTTTGGGACAGCAACAAACCAAGTGGTCTGCCAACCGTCAAACCGCGCCCCATGACGACCACCTCTTTGCCCAAAGTCGAAATCGCATAACGGTGAAGGAGTTCGACGATTCCGCGAGGAGTGCATGGCAATGGAGCTTTTTCGCCGATTACCAGTTTTCCCAAATTAAGCGGGTGCAAACCATCAGCATCCTTATCGGGATCGATGGCTTCTAAAATTAGATTCGTCTTTATCCCTTTAGGAATTGGAAGTTGGACGATATAGCCCGTGCACTCGTTGCTGTTATTCAAATCCTTAATTGCCGCTAAAACATCGTCTTGACTTGCAGTTGCAGGAAGGTCAATTCGAATCGAGTTAATTCCAACTTCAGCGCAATCCTTATGCTTACCTGCAACATAAGAATGTGAACCAGGATCCTGGCCAACGAGAATTGTTCCTAGACCTGGCCTTACCGCCATTTTTATTACAATTTGGCGCAACTCCTCTTTTATCGTCGCGGCAGTAGCTTTGCCGTCAAGAATTTTTGCACTCATATTGCAATCCTATCTAGAAGGGTTAGCCATGTGAAAAATGACGTACTCCAGTGAAAAAAAGCGCGATCTTAGCGCTCGTTGCTGCAGCAATGACTTCCGCATCCCGCATACTTCCGCCTGGTGCAACAACAGCGCTGATTCCAGCACCAATCAGAATTTTCAAGCCGTCGGCAAAAGGGAAAAAAGCATCACTGGCCGCCACTGATCCTTCTGCCCTCTCTCCAGCACGATCAACTGCAAGTTTCGCGCTATCTACTCGGTTTACTTGCCCCATTCCAACGCCTACCGATGCGCCATCTTTGGCCAATAAGATGGCATTGCTCTTCACCGCCCTAACGCTGCGCCAGGCAAATTCCAGATCCTTAAGGACTGCTTCATTCACGCTCTCGCCCGATACTTGTTGCCAGTTTGCGGAGAAATCGCCTGGCGCATCAATTAAATCCATTTCCTGAATAAGCAGACCGTTGGATATCGGTCTTAGTTCTTCTCTAGAAACTTTATAGTTGGCAATTTCCAAAATTCTAATTGAAGGTTTTGCTGACAATATTTCCAAAGCGCCCGCCTCGTATCCGGGAGCGATTACGACTTCAGTAAATATTTCACTTATTGCCTTAGCCATTTCTATTGATACTGCGCGATTTGCCGCAATTACACCCCCGAATGCCGACACTGGATCGCACGCGTGTGCGGCGCAATGGGCGGCAGCAATATCTTTAGCGATAGCAATTCCACAGGGATTGGCATGTTTAATTATTGCCACACAAGGTTCGTTGTGATCATAAGCCGCCCTAAGTGCAGCATCTGCATCTGTATAGTTATTGAAAGACATTTCTTTTCCGTGGTATTGCTTAGCGTTGGTTATTCCATCTAAAGACATCTTCGTGCGAGTTTTATCTAAATAAACAGCCGCTTTCTGGTGTGGGTTCTCGCCATACCTAAGGTCTTCAACTTTTTGCCAAACTTTTGCGCGCCAATCATTCTCATCTAACTCCCTACCAAGCCACTGTGAAATGGCAATATCGTATTCAGCTGTCACTCGATAAGTACGCATGGCAAGCTCTCTTCGCTCTCGCAAATTGAATCCACCATTATGCAGCGCTGCACTTAACTGGGCATATTGTGAGGGATCGGAAATAACTGCCACCGAACCGTGATTCTTGGCCGCTCCCCGCAACATGCTGGGACCACCAATATCAATTTGCTCGATACATTCGGCAAACTCTGCGCCGCTCGCAATTGTCTCAGTGAATGGATAGAGATTTATGACAACCAAATCAAAAGGCGCGATTTCTTGCTCTGCCAACTGAGCCATATGTTCAGGATCCAATTGATTAGCAAGAATCCCACCATGAATTCTGGGATGAAGGGTTTTTATTCTGCCACCAAGCATTTCGGGAAAACCAGTGTATTGCTCGACTGGAATTACTTTTACACCAGCTTCTTGCAAAGTTTTCGCCGTCGAACCAGTTGAAAGTATTTCTATTCCGTGGCTCTCTAGGTCTCGTCCAAGTTCAACAAGTCCAGTTTTGTCATAGACGCTTACAAGTGCTCGAGTTATCTTTTTCTGCTCCATCAAGTCCGCCCTGGAATTCCATTTAGAATAAATCTCTCAAGTACCTCGACAATGAGCCTTCGTTCAGTAATCTTAATGCGTTCATGCAGGCTTGCTTCTTCATCCTCTGGCAAAATGTCTATTTCTTTCTGAGTAATGACCTCTCCGGTATCCATTCCCGAATCTACCCAGTGGACGCTCGCGCCGGTTCTAAGTGCGCCGGCAGCCAAGGCATCTCGTACGGCATGGGCTCCAGGAAAATTTGGCAAAAGTGCCGGATGCGTGTTTATCGTGCGAAAATTTTCCACGAAATTTTCCGAAAGTATCCGCATAAATCCAACGCTAACAACAAGATCTGGAGTCAAAGCCTCAATATACTCAAATAATTCATGGTTCCAAAGCTCTCTCTCTTCTTTCATGGGCAGGTGCTTGCACGCTATTCCTGCGCTCATTGCCCGATCAAGTGCTTTTGACTGCCTATCTGAGATCACCGCCAAAATTTCTAGATCTAAATTCGCATCGATAATTGTTTGCACTAGCGTTCCGGATCCAGATGCTAGAAGAATAATGCGCACCTAGTTTCCACTCCATTTTAATTTAACATAGCTGAAAGTTGCAGGAATATAGATCCCAATAGCACTAATAATTAATTGCAACGCTGCAACTGCGCTGGCTAGTTCCCACCAACTGATTCCGACTGGGCTCATATCCTGAGTTAAAAGTGTTCCCCCAGCAAAATATGAGACTGCAAAGAGTGGAACAAGGATAGGCACAATAGTTTTGAGAGTTTCAACTTGCCTGGCCCGGAGAGACTTATGGCTGATAAGAATTAGTAGCTGATTTAAGGCAATAGCAAGAATCGGAATTACGATGGCGATTAGAGCCAATGGGTGTTTTGAAGTCGGCAAGCTACCAAGTATTGGAATTGCAGGTAATGAATTAAGCTCAAAAATAGTTGGAGAAATTTGTGTTCCCAACCCTAAATTAAAGCCAAAGCCAAATAGGTAGGAAATTCCAGAAAGCGCAATATTTGGTAGATATAAAAGCTGGAGGAGCGTTAGCAGCAACCCTCCCATAATCCCGGGTTGAATAACCACTGATAGGGACTTAACAACACTAAAGTGAATGACCAACGAAGCCGAAACTGTAAGCAAGATTAAACCCAGTAATGCCATAAAGAGATAGCCCAGGAACTTAAATCGCTCGAAGCTAGCGGCCGAATAATTTACTGTCGCACTAATAGCAATGAGTGAAACAAATATCGGAGTTAGAATTAAATTTGGCTTTATATTTGAGTCTTGTGATAGAAGAGCGGCAACAGTTGCAATCGCTGTGTACCAAAAAACTATGAAGGTGCGAGCAGCACGATGGTTACCTAAGAATTCGCTGCTCCTTCGAAAGCCACTTCTGAGCGCCAGCCAAGCAAATAGTGTGGCTCCAATAGGCAGATAGCTAAGTGCTCCTCCGGTAAATCCAGATGCAGACGATAATTCGAAGGGAATTAGGTGCCCACCTAGCCAGAGCCAGATTGCTGCTCGAATCGGATCAGAGGTATTACCCGTTGCACTTCCTGCCGTCGCCCACGCGAACAGCGCGATGAAACTTAAAGGAAATAGCGTGAGAGCCACACTGCGCAGCGCCTGTTGAAAAGTAATCAGCAGGATGCGGCCCATGGAAATTAACCCCTTAAATTATTTAAAATAGTGCGCATTAATTGCGCAGCTTCAGAAGGAGTCTTTCCGACTTTTACGCCAACTGCTTCGAGCGCTAATTGCTTAGCTGCTGCAGTTCCTGAGGAGCCCGAAACGATTGCTCCAGCATGCCCCATTGTTTTACCTTCTGGTGCGGTAAAGCCTGCTACATATCCGACGACTGGCTTGGTTACATACTGCCCAATAAATGCTGCTGCAAGTTCCTCGGCATCGCCACCAATTTCCCCAATCATAACTATTGCATCTGTGTCTGGGTCATCTTGGAAGGCTCGCAAGCAGTCAATATGAGTCGTTCCAATTATCGGATCTCCACCGATACCAACAGCTGTACTAAATCCGAAGTCACGAAGTTCGTACATCATTTGATAAGTAAGGGTTCCAGATTTTGAAACTAGCCCAATTCGACCTGGTCCAGTGATATCAGCTGGAATAATTCCAATGTTGGATTTACCAGGACTTATTAACCCTGGACAGTTAGGTCCTACCAAACGAGTAGTGCCTTTTTCGAGTGCATAAGCATAAAAAGCTGCGGAATCATGAACTGGAATTCCCTCGGTAATCACAACAACCAATGGCAATTTTGCATCGATGGCATCGATGACTGCAGCCTTAGCAAACTTTGGAGGTACAAAAACAACTGAGGCATTTGCGCCTGTCGCTAAGACCGCCTCAGAAACAGTATTGAAAACCGGAAGGCTTACTCCTTCTATTTCAACGCTCTGTCCCCCTTTGCCTGGAGTTACTCCTCCAACAACTTTGGTTCCAGATTTAAGCATGCGAGCGGTGTGCTTAGTACCTTCAGACCCAGTCATTCCTTGAACTAGAACTTTGGTATTTTCATCGATAAAAATTGCCATTATTTCGCCGCCAATTCTGCAGCGCGTGCTGCCGCGCCATCCATTGTGTCTAGTTGTTGAATAAGTGGATGAGCAGCTGCATCCAGGATGCGGCGACCTTCAATTACATTGTTTCCATCCAGGCGAACCACAATGGGCTTGGTCGCTTGATCTCCGAGCATATTAAGCGCCTGAACAATTCCTGTAGCAACGGCATCGCAGGAAGTTATACCGCCAAATACATTAACGAAAACGCTTCGTACATCGGAATCACCAAGAATAATTCCCAGACCATCAGCCATAACTTGTGCTGATGCGCCTCCGCCAATGTCAAGGAAGTTCGCTGGTTTAACGCCAAACTTTTCCCCAGCATAGGCCACAACATCTAGCGTACTCATTACGAGTCCAGCGCCATTTCCAATAATTCCTACCTGGCCATCTAGTTTTACATAGTTTAGATCTTTTTCTTTAGCCGCTGCTTCCAGTGGATCTGCGGCAGCATGATCGACTAGAGCTTCATGGCCTGGGTGACGAAAATCCGCGCTGTCATCCAAAGTAACTTTTCCATCCAGCGCGATAATTTTTCCGTCGCTTGTTTTTACCAGTGGATTAATTTCCATTAGCGTTGCATCTTCTGCAACGAATGCTGCCCATAGCTTAAGCAAAACGGCTACAACTTGATCTACAACGTCGGCTGGAAATTGCCCACCAAGAACTATTTCACGCGCCTTGGCTTCAGAAATTCCAACATTTGGATCTATGCCAACTCTTGCTAATTTCTCTGGAGTCTTGTGTGCAACTTCTTCAATTTCTATTCCACCTGCAACAGATGCCATTACTAAAAAGTTGCGGTTTGCGCGGTCCAACAAAATAGCTAAGTAATATTCAGCTTCAATCGGCGCGGCCTGAGCAATCATGACTTTCTTAACAATATGACCTTTTATGTCCATGCCAAGCATTGCTTCGCATTTTTCTCGGGCATCACTTGGGTTTTCTGCAAGTTTTACTCCGCCAGCTTTTCCTCGGCCACCAACCTTTACCTGTGCCTTCACGACCACACGTCCGCCCATTGAAGCAGCGGCAACTTCAGCTTCTTCTGGGGTAAACGCAACTGCGCCACCTAGAACTGGAACGCCATGTGATTCGAAAAGATCTCGAGCTTGATACTCAAAGAGATCCACTAGTTACTCCATTCAACGATAAATTTCAGATTTTGAATAAGAACAACCGAAATCTTAGTGGTTATTTAGAGCTTCTCTACCGGCGCATATCGAAGGAGCAACCGTTTTTCTCCGAGTGATCCGAAATTAATGGTCGCCTCAGCTCGATCGCCGCTGCCGACCACTGTAACAACTTTACCGAGGCCAAATGTGTCATGTGACACACGATCGCCAATATTTAAAACCATTGTTGTTGAGACTTTTCGGCCAGTTGCTCTGGGTGCAGGAGTGAAGTTCGAACTCTTTATCACGCTGGCACGAGATGGAGCTGATCCTTCTTCGTTCCATTCAATTACATCCTCGGGAATCTCAGATAAGAATCGAGATGGCGGGTTATATGTTGGAGCACCCCACGCGCTTCTGTACTCAGATCGCGAAACATAAAGTCGCAATCGGGCACGAGTTAAGCCAACATAGGCCAATCTGCGTTCTTCCTCAATCTCTTCCCGATCGCCCAAAGTTCTAGAGTGAGGAAAGAGACCCTCTTCCATTCCAGTTAAAAATACTGTGGGGAATTCTAAACCTTTAGCTGTATGAAGAGTCATTAAAGTTACGACACCACCGTGATCTTCACCATCAGGAATTTGATCAGAGTCGGCTACTAGCGATACATTTTCTAGAAACCCTACGAGTGAAATATCCTCCCCCTCTTCGACTTCACCTTCCTCGTATTCAATTGCAACCGCGATCAATTCTTGCAAGTTCTCTACCCTGCTTTCATCTTGCAAATCATCGCTCTTCTCAAGTTCATGCAGCAAGCCAGACTGTTCTAATACGGCCTGGGCAATTACTGATGGCCTGGTCTTTGCCTCCACTAAAAAAGCCAGCGAAGATATCAAGTGCACAAAATCATTTATCGCTGCAATTGAACGGGTTGGAATATCAGGAACTTGATCACATTGGTTTAGAGCGCTCCAAAAGGAGAGTCCGGAACTTTTTGCAAATAGGTCCACGGTATCAAGAGCTCGATCTCCGATTCCACGCTTTGGCGTATTTATAATTCGCCGCAGTGATACCTCATCATCAGGATTAACCAATACTCGAAGGTAGGCAAGAAAATCCTTCACCTCTTTGCGTTCATAAAAACGAACGCCACCAACGACCTTGTAGGGAATTGCCGAACGCAAAAATACCTCTTCGAGTACGCGTGATTGGGCGTTAGTTCGGTAGAAAATTGCCGTCTCTCCAGGCAGAGATATATTTTCACTTCGCAATTTCGCTATTTCAGAAACTATGTGTTGAGCCTCATCGTGCTCACTCTCAGCTACATAGCCCGATATTTTTGCCCCAGTTCCAGATTCAGACCACAGGTTCTTAGCTTTGCGACCCTCATTATTAGAAATAACTGCATTCGCGGCAGTAAGAATATTTTGGGTTGAACGATAATTTTGTTCTAGCAAAATGGTATTTGCACTTGGATAATCCGCCTCGAATTGCAAAATATTTCGAATGTTTGCCCCGCGGAATGCATAGATTGATTGATCAGCATCGCCAACAACACAAAGTTCAGCAAGTGGGATTCCCTCCCCTTCGATGCCGACCAGCTCTTTAATCAAGATGTACTGGGCATGATTTGTATCTTGATATTCATCCACTAGTACATGTCTAAAGCGCGAGCGATAACGTTGGCGACTCTCGGGATTGCGCTGCAAAATTTCGACCGTCTTGCCGATTAGATCATCAAAATCCATCGCATTCGCCGTGGCAAGTCTCTTTTGATAGTGCGCAAAAACTTCCGCCACGATTTCATTAAATTGGTTGTCTGCAGACTGAACGAAATCTGCTGGTCCCTGAAGTTCATTCTTAGCTTGAGAAATTAGTCCAGCTACAGCTCGGGGTGCATACCTCTTAATATCTAAATTCATATCCTTCATGACAAGAGTAATTAGCCGCAAACTGTCGCTGGAATCGTAAATCGTGAATGAATTCGAATAGCCTAATTTCGCCGCCTCCTGTCGCAAGATACGAACACATGCGGAGTGAAATGTTGATACCCACATTGATCTTGCCCGATCACCGACCAATTCTGCAACGCGTTCTTTCATTTCCGCGGCAGCTTTGTTTGTGAAAGTGATTGCTAAAACTTCGTATGGATGAACTCCTCGTTCCCCTAATAAATATGCAATTCGCCTGGTTAAAACCCTAGTTTTCCCAGAACCTGCTCCAGCAACCACCAATAGCGGAGATCCCTGGTGGATGACTGCCGCCTGCTGTTCAGGGTTTAGGCCATCGACTAAAGACATAAGTTGGAGTCTATCGAGTCATGCTGGGGTAGAAGTTCTCGCTACATCTCATAGGATTAGCAAATGCCACCATTAGATGATTCCGAGATTGAACGTGTCCTAGTCGTAACTGCGCATCCTGATGACCTTGATTTTGGTGCTGCTGGGACAATTGCGCAGTGGACGGCGAAGGGCATTAGCGTTTCATATTGCATTTGTACCAATGGTGACCAAGGTGGCGAAGATCCAGAAGTTGCTCGTGAGGATATGCCTAAAATTCGCCAACTCGAACAACGAAATGCCGGAAAAGTTCTTGGAGTAACCGATATTGAGTTCTTAAATCATCGAGATGGTTGGCTAGTCCCTACGATTGATTTACGGAAGCAGATTGTTAGAGAAATTCGAAGAACCAAGCCAGACCGAATGCTAATTCAAAGTCCGGAACGTAATTGGGATCGCCTCTTCTCGAGCCATCCCGATCATATGGCGGCGGGCGAAGCGGCAATTCAAGCGATATATCCAGATGCTAGAAATCCATTTGCTTTCGAGGATTTACTTAAAGACGAAGGCTTAGAGCCATGGCGAGTTCGGGAAGTTTGGGTAATGTCACACCACACCCCAGATCACTTTGTAGATGTCACAGAGACTTTCGATAGAAAGATTGCCGCACTTCACGCGCATGTTAGCCAGACTGCACACAACCCAAATCTCGAAAAAATGATTCGCGAATGGGGGGAACGGTATGCAAAGTTAAATGGTTTGCCTAACGGCCATGTAGCAGAAATATTTAGAATTGTTTCCAGCGACTAATTAGCGAGAATTTGCCTTTAAAATCGTAATCCCTTGATTGGGTTTGCCATCTCCCGCGCCATTTGAGTTATCCGAACCCGCCTCAGCAATCATTTGAATAATATCTAAACCTTCTGTAACTTCGCCCCAAAGTGTGTAGTTGGGAGCTAGTCGGGAATTATCAGCATAGACAATAAAAAATTGGCTGCCGTTTGTGTTCGGCCCAGAATTTGCCATTGCAACTGAACCTGCCGGATAAATATTTCCAGCGCCCAATGGTAAATTCTCATCAGGTACCTGCCAAGTTGGGCCGCCAGAACCAGAAGCAGTCGGATCGCCACATTGCAGAACGTAAATTCCTTCAGTTGTAATCCTGTGGCATGGTGCTTTATTAAAGAAGCCTTTGTTAGCCAGATAGCTCATTGAGATAACAGTGAGTGGAGCTGCCACTCCATCTGCTGAAATTTTAATCGTTCCACAATTTGTAATGAGAGTGATTGTCTTCTCGACATGGGGCTTATCGATAGATGGAACTCGCAAGCGCTTGGGGGCATGGCCAGAGGCGCTGGTCGGATCGCAGAATGAATCAAGTGCTGAGGTCGAAATTTGCTTGGCGCCCTTCATCTTCTTGGACTTCTCATCGTCTTTTTCAAATGTAGATGAAACCTGCTTATTGCTCTTTTCCTTTTTAGATTTTGCCTCTGCGCTCGCAATTGAAGGGGTTAGCGCTAGAGAAATCATTGCGATCATAAGCAGAACAGCTGTTGAACGCCTCATTTTAAATAATCCCCCTTATTCCCATTCAATAGTTCCTGGTGGTTTAGATGTTACATCTAGCACCACTCGGTTTACTTCTCTAACTTCATTTGTAATTCTAGTTGAAATCTTTTCCAGTACATCGTATGGAATTCGACTCCAATCCGCAGTCATTGCATCTTCTGATGAGACTGGTCGCAATACAATTGGGTGACCATAAGTACGGCCATCTCCTTGTACTCCAACACTTCTTACATCAGCTAATAGAACAACTGGACACTGCCAAATTATCCGATCTAAGTTTGCAATATGCAATTCATTTCGAGCAATCGCATCAGCTTTTCGTAAGATTCTAAGTCTATTCTCAGTTACTTCGCCAACTATTCGAATTGCTAAGCCTGGACCAGGAAAGGGTTGGCGCCAAATAATTTCTTCAGGAAGTCCCAAAGAGAGCCCAGCATGCCGAACTTCATCCTTAAAAAGAGTGCGAAGTGGCTCTATTAACTTAAATTGTAAATCATCGGGAAGACCGCCCACGTTGTGATGAGATTTTATATTCGCAGTTCCTTCGCCACCGCCAGATTCAACAACATCAGGATATAAAGTTCCTTGAACAAGAAAATCTATCGGCTCGGTTGCTGAAATTTCACGAGCAGCAGTTTCAAATACGCGAATGAATTCAGCGCCAATAATTTTGCGCTTTTTTTCTGGGTCAGCAACCCCTGCAAGTGCTTCCATGAAACGTTTTTTTGCATCAACGACCATTAATTTAACTCCGGTAGATTCAACAAAGTCCTTCTCAACTTGTTCTGCCTCGCCTTCGCGGAGCAGGCCGTGATCCACAAATACACAAGTCAGTTGAGATCCAACGGCTTTTTGTACAATCGCTGCAGCAACGGCAGAGTCAACGCCTCCGGACAGCCCGCAAAGTACTCTTCCGGCCCCGACAAGCCCCCTGATCTTTTCAACTTCTGAGGATACGATATTTTCCGAATTCCAAGTTGGGCTGCATTCCACAACATCTATCAACCAGCGACGTAAAATTTCTTGGCCATTTTCTGAGTGCAGTACTTCAGGATGAAATTGCACACCGGCAAGCAGGGCTTCACTATTTTCGAATGCCACTATTTCAGTTTTTTCCGTTTTAGCAGTAGCTAGAAAACCCTTTGGGGCGGCAGTAACGCTGTCTCCGTGACTCATCCAAACGCTAAATTCATTAGGTAAGCCCGAGAGCAATTTAGATTTAGAATCGTGAACCATCAACGTTCTACCGAATTCCGATTTGCCTGTTTGAGTTACGGTTCCGCCAAGCGCTGCGGCCATAACTTGAAAGCCATAGCAAATTCCAAAAATCGGAATGCCTGCCTCGAAAATTTTAGGATCCAACGTGGGGGCGCCCGGTTCGTAAACACTGGATGGTCCGCCTGACAAAATAATAGCCTTTGGCTTTTTCTCAAGCATCTTTGCGATCGACATTGATGATGGAACTATTTCGGAATATACCTGGGCTTGGCGAACTCGGCGTGCAATTAATTGAGCGTATTGCGCTCCGAAATCAATTACGAGGACAAGTTCCTGATTCTTTATATTAGGCACGATCAATTACAACTTCAACGCGTTGGAACTCTTTTAATTCAGAGTAACCAGATGTTGCCATCGCACGTCGCAGTGCGCCAAATAAATTCATGCTGCCATCGGCTAGGTGAGATGGTCCGACAAGAATCTCCTCTAAGGTTCCAACCGTTCCGACTTGGACTCTATCTCCACGTGGCAATTCCAAGTGATGGGCTTCAGATCCCCAATGCCAGCCTTTTCCTGGTGCTTCAATTGCTTTCGCAAGTGGCGAGCCCATCATTACGGCATCAGCCCCACATGCAATCGCCTTCGCAATATCGCCAGATTTTCCGACAGAACCATCAGCAATAACATGTACGAAACGACCGCCGGATTCATCCATGTAGTCACGTCTGGCAGATGCGACTTCGGCCACCGCTGAAGCCATCGGAACTGCAATCCCCAATACTGAACGAGTTGTATGAGCAGATCCCCCGCCAAAACCAACGAGTACACCGGCAGCTCCTGCGCGCATCAAGTGCAGCGCTCCTGTTCCTGTCGCACAGCCACCAACAATTACTGGAACATCTAATTCATAAATAAATTTCTTTAAATTGAGCGGGGCATTTGCCGTTGCAACATGTTCGGCGCTTACTGTTGTTCCACGAATAACAAAAATATCGACTCCGGCATCAATTACTGCCTTGGCATATTCTGCTGTCCGTTGCGGTGAAAGCGCAGCTGCGACAGTTACTCCCGAGGCGCGGATTTGCGCAATCCGTTCTTTGATTAACTCTGGTTGAATTGGTAAAGCGTAAAGTTCCTGCATACGACGAATTGCCTTATCTTGTGGCATAGAGGCTATCTCGCCCAACGGAATTCGTGGGTCTTGGTGACGAGTCCAAAGTCCTTCAAGATTCAAGACTCCGAGTCCACCAAGTTTCCCAATTGCTATGGCTGTATCTGGTGAAACTACTGAATCCATTGGGGCAGCCATCATTGGAAGAGAAAATTTGTAGGCATCTATTTGCCAGTCAATGGCAACCTCTTCTGGATCGCGAGTACGACGACTTGGAACGATTGCAATGTCATCAAATGAGTAACCAACGCGAGCGCGCTTTCCTGGACCAATTTCGATTTCATTCATGGCTACTATCCTTTTCCAGAGTAATTCGGGGCGTCAGCAACATGCAATACATCATGCGGGTGGCTCTCTTGGAGCCCTGCTGAAGTTATTTGTATTAACTGTCCATTATCTTGCAGATCAGCAATAGTGGCAGCACCGGCATACCCCATTCCAGAACGCAGGCCTCCAACAAGTTGGTGAACCATTTCTGCTACTGGGCCTCGGTATGCAACTTTGCCCTCGATGCCTTCGGGAACTAATTTATCTTCTGCTAAAACATCATCCTGCATGTAACGATCTTTGGAATATGATTTTTTATCGCCTCGGGATTGCATTGCGCCAAGTGAACCCATTCCACGATAAGCCTTGTATTTTTTTCCACCGACTTCTACAAGCTCACCTGGTGATTCATCACAACCAGCAAGTAAAGACCCAAGCATGACCGTATCTGCACCAGCAACAATTGCTTTTGCTATATCCCCCGAATATTGCAATCCACCATCAGCAATTAGTGGAATATCGGCTTTCACGCATGCTTTGTGCGCTTCCATGATTGCTGTAATTTGTGGAACTCCGACACCCGCTACGACGCGAGTAGTACAAATTGATCCTGGACCTACGCCAACTTTTACCGCGTCGGCTCCAGCATTAATTAACGCTTGGGCACCAGCGCGAGTCGCAATATTGCCACCAATTATTTGAATATCAGGAAATGCTTTTTTAATTCTGGCGATTGCATCAAGAACTGCTCGATGATGGCCATGGGCAGTATCAACTACGATCACATCTACGCCAGCATCGATGAGCGCCATAGCGCGAGCAAATCCATCATCGCCAACTCCAACAGCAGCCCCAACAATCCCAATGGTTTTTACTTCTTTCATATTTTTGACTTGTTCTTCAATGGGCAAATTGCGATGGATTATTCCAATACCACCAGCTCTTGCCATCGCTATAGCCATTGGTGATTCGGTAACGGTATCCATGGCAGAGGAAACTAAGGGGATATCGATAGAGATTGAGCGAGTCAGTCGAGTTTTAGTATCTACTTCACTTGGGACTACATCAGAAGCAGCAGGCAGTAGCAGGACATCGTCATATGTGAGTCCTAGAATGGTTACTTTATTGCGAGTGCCTTCGAGCATTGGGCAAGTCTAGTGGGGCATTTATAGCCCTATTTCCCGCATATCAGTGGCCGATTGCCTGCAAAATCTGCACCCGAGCCCCCGCCATATCAGAAGTCATAACGGATTTTTCTGGCGCACTACCGCTTGCTCCTGCCCAACCAGGGCCACCCAATATAACTCTTGGCGCTGGGCGGATCACGGGAAGATCTTCGACGAAACTGTAGTCACCGCTCTCTTTCATCTGCGCCCATAGGAATATCACAGGAGGCGCAGATTTGATAACCACCAAATTGATGGCGCTCTGCGGAGTGCTTGCTCCTAAGAAAATACATTGGACTTTATCTTCGGCAAGTACTGCAGCAAGAGCTGTTAGGGCGAGTGAATGTCTTTCATCTCCAACACATGCCAAGAGGATAGGTCGGGAATTAATTGGTTTGGCAAGAGCCCCAATGTTCTCGCTCAAGATTTTCCGAATTACTTCACTTACCAAGTGTTCAACTTCAATACCAAAACCAGTGCGCTGCCATTCATTTCCGACTTCCGTGAGAAGTGGTACCAGTACGCTCTGCCAAGTCTGGGCAACTCCTGTTTTAGAAATTGACCCCCGAATTAATTTCTCTATATTGGCCTGATCAAATTTCATAGCATTCCTGTATAACAGGCCGACCAATTCGCTTTGGTCTTCACTCGCATTACACATTTTTTCAATAGCGATTGCTCGACTTTTTCCAGAAATCTTTAGCGCCTTAGAGGCCGCATCACATGGGGAGACTCCAGCCATGACTAGTCGGTACATCGCAGTCAGTCGAACTAAGTCGAATGCCGAATATTTACGGTGGGTACCAGCTTTATGTTTACTAGGGCCCATGCCATAGCGGCGATCCCAAGTTCGCAACGTCGAAGGAGCTATACCCAGTTGCCTAGCTACGGCTGCGATCGTTAGTTCGCCTTCGTTGGCTTTCGGAGTGGTGCTCATCACCCAATTCTCCAGCCAAGGGCGGCAATTAGCCACCTGAAACGCTTCAAAACTGGGTCAAAGTGTCGGCTGTACTTGAACAACTTATGAAGCGGTTGTACTATCTACCCAACAGGTGGCCACTTAAGAGGAAGAGATTGGACAGGGCATGAATACGCTGAAGCAACCAAGACCAATTGCAACTGATTGGGAATGGCAGGAATCCGCAGCATGTCGTGAACTTCCTACTGAAATGTTTTTTTATCCCGATGGTGAAAGAGGGCCTCGTCGCAAGAACCGCGAGAATGCGGCAAAAGCAGTGTGTGCCTCATGCCCAGTGATTCAAGCCTGTCGCCAACAGGCGCTGACCCTAATTGAGCCATACGGTATCTGGGGCGGCTTAACTGAAGATGATCGAGTAGCAATCCTAAGTCGTCATGAAGTAAATAGTTCGAACGTTTTTTCAACTGCCTCATAATTTAAAGGCGCGTTAAATTCCAGGCACGAACTCCGCCGACAATTCCAGCGGCATTTGGAACTATTACAACGTCATCACCAATTAGCTCCAAAATATCTGGCCTAATTCTACGAGCATTTCCACCGCCTAAATAAAGGCGATCCCAATGAAATACCGGGCGTAAGTCTGTGACCATTGCACGAATTCGGCGTGACCAGAATGAATCCCCAAGTCGCCTACGTTCATGCTCGCCAATCCATTCATCATAAATAGTTGAGCGACGAATTGGTGCATGCGAAAGTTCAATATGAGGGGCTAGTTTTCCGCCGTCAAAAACTGCGCAACCTAACCCAGTGCCCAGTGTCAGCACAACTTCAAATCCAGAACCAGCAACTACGCCCGCACCATGAACTTCAGCATCATTTAACATCAGCGTTGGAAGGTTGAAATTCTTTTCAATCAAACTTCTAAAATCTAGACCCTGCCATGCTGATAATAATTCTGGATCAACGCGAGTTCTTGGGCCTTTAACATTTATGTAGTGCGGAGTGTTCACCACAACACCGTGTCGCACCATTCCCGGAAAACCTACAGTTATGCGATCAGCCTTGGGAAGTTTTTCAGCGATCTCTTTAAATACATCTATCAGCCTGCTCGGAGTTAGTGGATAGGGCGTCGGTACTGCAACGGCGGGCGCATGCATTGTTCCATCTTCATCAAGAACAGATGCTTTGATGCTCAGACCGCCACAATCAATGCTGAGCGTCATCGTTGGGGAATTTGCCATGCGCCTATTAAACCAATAAATAAGGCCTCACACTAATGAAAGTTGTGAGGCCTTAAATTTCAAGCGTTAATTAATGGCCATGTCCACCTGGTCCATGGCTATGGCCATGTCCACTTGTTTCTTCCTTCTTATCTTCTGGCGTCTCGAATACCAGGGCTTCTGTCGTGATAAACATTGCCGCAATAGAAGCCGCGTTTGCCAAAGCAGAACGTGTCACCTTAACTGGATCGATTACTCCGACCTTTACAAGATCTTCATAAACTTCAGTTCCAGCGTTAAAGCCTTCATTTGGTTTCATTGTGCGGACCTTGGCTACAACTACATAACCTTCGTGGCCAGCGTTTTCTGCAATCCAGCGAAGTGGCTCATCGCATGCTTTGCGTACCAAGCGCACACCAACTGCTTTATCTCCTTCTAACCCAAGATCTTTATCAAGAGCCGAAGCCGCGTGCACTAGCGCCGCGCCGCCGCCAACAACGATTCCTTCTTCAACTGCTGCGCGAGTGGCAGAGATAGCATCTTCAAGACGATGCTTCTTTTCCTTTAATTCAACTTCAGTATGTGCACCAACTTTGATTACGCAAACTCCGCCTGCGAGTTTTGCAACGCGCTCTTGAAGCTTCTCACGATCCCAGTCAGAATCAGTGTTTTCAAGTTCGTTACGAATTTCTTGAACTCGTGCTGAAACCTCAGCTTTTTCACCAGCTCCATCGACAATAGTCGTGTTGTCTTTTGTAATGACAACGCGGCGAGCACGGCCAAGAAGATCGACAGTAACTTGCTCGAGCTTTAGGCCAACTTCGGCAGTGATTACTTGGCCACCTGTAAGAATCGCAATGTCTTGCAACATTGCCTTACGGCGATCACCAAAGCCCGGTGCCTTAACTGCTGCTGATGTGAATGTTCCGCGCATGCGGTTCACAACTAGAGTAGAAAGCGCTTCGCCTTCGACATCTTCAGCAATAATTAAAAGTGGCTTTCCGGATTGGGAAACTTTTTCTAAAATAGGAAGGATCTCGCTAAGTGCTGAAATCTTGCTTCCTGAGATCAAAACGTAGGCATCCTCGAGGATAGTTTCCATTCGGTCGGCATCAGTAACGAAATAAGGGGAAATATAGCCCTTATCGAACTGCATACCTTCTGTGAAATCTAATTCAAGGCCAGTGGTTGATGACTCCTCAACGGTGATAACGCCATCCTTGCCGACTTTGTCCATTGCTTCTGCAATTAGTTCGCCAATCGCTTTATCTTGAGCAGAAATAGTCGCAACATCTGCAATTTGAGATTTACCACTTACCGCAGTTGAGTTCTTCTTTAGCTCTTCGGAAACCGCTTTAACAGCAGCTTCAATTCCTACCTTAATATCCATTGGCTGAGCGCCAGCAGCAAGGTTTCGAAGTCCTTCTTTGACCATGGCTTGCGCCAAAACTGTCGCAGTTGTTGTGCCGTCGCCAGCTACATCATTCGTCTTTTCGGCAACCTGCTTAACAAGTTGAGCACCCATGTTTTCAGCTGGATCGGAAAGTTCGATTTCTTTGGCGATAGTTACGCCATCATTTGTAATTAGTGGTGCGCCATATGACTTACCAATAACAACGTTGCGACCCTTAGGCCCAAGAGTAACTTTGACTGTGTCAGCAAGAATATTGACACCTCGCTCCATTGCGCGACGAGCCTCTTCATCAAAATTTAAAGTTTTACCCATGAGCTACTACTTCTTTTCAATAATTGCTAGTACATCGCGAGCTGAGAGGACAAGGTATTCCTCGTTGTTGTACTTAACTTCAGTTCCGCCATATTTACTATAAAGAACAACGTCGCCAACTTTGACATCCATTGGTGTGCGCACGCCATCATCAAAACGACCTGGGCCAACTGCAATTACTGTTCCTTCTTGTGGCTTTTCTTTTGCAGTATCTGGGATTACAAGTCCTGATGCTGTTGTTGTTTCGGCTTCATTTGCCTTTACAACTAGTCGATCTTCTAGTGGCTTGATGGTTACGGCCATGATTGCTCCTTCATTTCTTTTGATAATTAGTTGCGCTAAGGCAGCCCTGCAATTAGCAGACTAACCCTGCGAGTGCTAACGCCAACTCTAAAGCAGGTGGCTCTAGGCGTCAAAAGAGGGCAATTATCAGAAAATAGCTCTCGCAACCCCAGAGGCCGAATCGGCCGTTAATCCAATTTCTGAGGGCGCTAACCCATTTGTAAGGGCAAGAGAGCCTAGAGCGGCAACCATGGCTCCATTGTCGGTGCACAGGTTCATGGGAGGAATACGAAGGCGAATTCCAGCTTTCTCACAGCGCTCTTCGGCCGACTCCCTGAGCCTGCTATTAGCTGCCACCCCGCCTGCAATTATCAGAACCTCGATTCCCACCTCCTTGGCTGCACCTATCGCCTTAGTCAGAAGGACATCAACCACCGCCTCTTGGAAAGAGGCTGAGATATCAGCGCGAATATATCCAGGAGTTTTTGCCAAATATCTGGAGACTGCGGTTTTCAGACCTGAAAACGAAAAATCATATCTGTGGTCAATTAAATCTTTTGCCAAAGTTAAGCCTCTAGGAAAATCAACGGCTTCTCGGTTCCCAGATCTGGCATCTAAATCAATTGCTGGACCGCCTGGAAAACCAAGCTCCAAAATTCTGGCAATTTTGTCAAATGCTTCACCTGCGGCATCATCGATTGTAGAGCCAAGAGTTATGACATCACTTGTTAATTCATTTACTTGCAAGATCGAACTGTGGCCACCGCTTACCAGCAAGGCAATAGCTGGATCCAATTTGTGATCAGAATCTAGCGAATCAACTGCAATGTGCGCAGACAAATGATTGACACCATAGAGCGGTTTATCCAAACCAAGTGCCAGACCTGCAGCGCTCGATGTTCCGACTAACAGTGCGCCGATTAAGCCAGGGCCCGCAGTTACTGCGAAAGCATCAATGTCGTTAATAGAGACTTTAGCCTCACTAAGCGCAGCGCGAATAACTCCTTGCATTGCCTCAAGATGCGCTCTGCTTGCAATCTCTGGAACAACTCCACCAAATTTGGCATGCTCTTCGACGCTAGAAGAGATCACATTCGCAAGCAACTTTCGGCCAGCAACTATTCCAACTGCGGTTTCATCACAAGAAGTTTCAATTCCAAGTACTAGCGGGATCGAGGTAATCACTAAAAATCCTTGCGCATAACAATTGCCGTCTTACCGGGTCCGTAATAGTCCCTGCGTCGAGATATTTCGATAAAACCAAAGGAGGTGTATAGCGGGATCGCTTCTTCGTTACCTACTCGAACTTCAAGCATTATCGCTTTACATTTTTGGCTTCGGGCCCAGTCAATTAACCTTCGAAGCAATTCTCGACCAATCCCTTTACGTCGATGACCATCGGCGACCGTCAAAGTTAGAACATCAGCGATACCGCCTAAATTAGTGACTCCGGCATATGCGATTAATTTGCCGCCTGATTCACCGGCAATATATCCACGATTTTTCCCGTGGTATTCCTCTTTGAGCTGTTCCATGCTCCAGCCTTCACTTCCATAAACGCTCTTCTCAATTGCGAAAGCTGGGACTAGATCTAGTTGTCCCATGGCTCTAAATTTAACTCCGATCGGAGCTGGAAATGCATCGGGGCGCCTAATATAAATTGGGGCTAGATATTTCTGACCCTCCTTGGCAATTTCCGCAAAATTAGCGGGGCTCGGAAATTCATTGGATTCTTCGCCATGAATTGGAATATCGAGAGGGATCAGCTGAGATGGCTGACAGACGCTAGGTTCACCAACTCTTTTCCTATCTGTGTATCTTGCATAGAAAACCTCTTTTCGTCTAGCGTCGACTGCCACTAAAAAATCATTCCCTGAAATTTGTAATGCGATGGAATCTAGACTGCAAATACCAACCCATTTAATACCTCGAGCAAAAGCAAAACTTTGGGCAAATGAAATTCCAACTCTAAGTCCGGTAAATGGCCCCGGGCCCATCCCAACAATTACTTCATCGATTATATTTTCAGCTCTTAGGGCTTTAGAAACTAACTGCGGCAAGATTTCACCATGCGAAAGGGCGCCATCATGATGAGCTTGGAATATTACGGTCCTCTCTTTTATGATTGCAACACTGGTTCGCGAAGTTGAGGTATCAATCGCAAGAAAAGTGTTCATGCCTTAAATCCTTCGAAGCGATTGCCATGGGGAATTATAGAAATTTCTCTAGTGTCATCCTCTTCACCAAATTCGATTCTAATCTCTAAGAATTCCTCTGCCAGGCGACCAACTAATCCATCGCCCCACTCGACAATAGTCACGCTATTTTCCAAGTAACTTTCCAAATCTAGGTCATCAAAAATTGCAGCAGGCTCGCCTTGCAAACGATAAGCATCTACGTGAACTAAGCGCGGGTTGCCTTCGTGAATTCGCGAAATAACAAAGGTGGGTGAGGTTATATTTTCAATACCGAGTGCCGCGCCAATACCTTGGGTCAGTGCCGTTTTTCCGGCGCCTAATGGGCCAGAGAGTTGGAGCAAATCCCCGGCACGAAGCTGGCTTCCAATTTCTTTGCCAAAGTTCTTCATGGCGGTGACGCTCTTAACTTTGATCACTAGAGAAGATTACCCGTCAAAAATGCAGAAAAAAGCGGGCCCAACTATTGCTGGGCCCGCCTTTAACTACCTCTTTAGGAGTTAGTTCTCATATTTGAGTTCAGTAGCCTGGTAATCCAGATCCGTATTTAGATAAGGAGTTCGCTCTAAATATGAACTGAGCACCGTACGGCTTGGAACTCTTCCAGTCTTGGCTGATGAGGCGAGCAAACGCACCCATGTCATCAACTGCTCCTTAGTGAAGGATTCGTGTCCGACGCCAGAAGGGGACCTGTCTGCAGCTAAGTTAGGAGCACCGGTTGCAGTGAACTTCGTGTAGGTCTCCGGTGTCATTGCATACATCGCTACGGTATTCCAAACTGGCTTGCTCTTTAAAAGAGCAGAGACATTTTTTGCAGTAGTTGCAGCCTTGTACTGTTTTTTCCAAGCTGCAAGTCGAGATTCATAAATTGCCATAGCTTTATTTACATAAAGCGTGGTGTTTCCTGGCAACACCAGACGGTCTGCCTCATTTGAGAGCAGAATTACTGGCTTAGCTGTATCGAATTTCGACATATCCAGTGCTTCAACTTTGGCCATTGCAGTTGCATCGCCTGTAACTCTTGGATATACAGCAAGGACGCCAAGCATTGCATTGATTGCATCATCGCCAGAGAGACCAAGGTTAAAGCGACCTAGATCTGCATCCGAAAGTAGAGAAGCAAAGTCAGTCTTTGTGTTGTCATAGAACCCAGCGCCCACAACTTCAGAGACAGCTTGACCACCGAAATAGCCAGTTCCTAGAAGCTCAGCTGTGTTTTCAAGAACAGCAACTGTTCCATTGATACTCTGTTCAGGTATTACCGCGCTAGTTGAGATTCCATCCATATGCGCCGACTTAGTTGGAATTCCCGCAATTAATCCTGCAAGCAAGAACGCCGAACGTTGTGGGATACCAGAACCAACGAGTGGAGCTGGATACGCAAGTGGCTTTGAACCAAGATCAGCTGACCACTGAGTAAGTAGTGCTGCAACTTTTGCAAAGTCGCCCAGAACTGCCATATGTCCTGCAACGCCCTTGGTCCCCATCACTGTGCAGCCCTTGATAGTTGGATCAAAGAAGACACCGTATATATAAAGCATGTCGCAAGCAGATTTTAATTCGTTATTAATTGTTGGCGTTACACCAGCAAGAATTCCGACTGCATCGGCCTGATTTGGATACTTCTCAATGAAAGGCGTTAGTACTGCCCCAGCCATAGAAGAGCCGTACACGACGGTCTTTTTAATTGAAATGCGTGCCTTAGTAATTGTCACTAGTTCGTTTAGCATCTCGACGCAATCGGCGGTATTCCAGCCATGTAGACCACTTGTCTGGCAATCAAATGCACCGATGCCATATCCCTTAACAAGCATTGCCTCGGATGTATCAACCGCTCCAGCAGGTGCCATTTGTTGAACGCCCTTAGGTACTACATAGCCTGGATAAGGATATGAAGGGCGGATTCCGTGTTGCCAGAAGAAGAAAGTTCCATCGAAATTTTCCGGAACCATTGTCTTGTAGGCAGCGCCAGTAGTTAGTACACCGTTGCAAGTTGTCGTGCCAGATTTTGCATCCGTAACACATACCGGGTCTGCAGCTTGTGCCGGTGCGGCTACTGCCACAACTAGACCTGTTGAGATTAGAGCTGCTGCTCCGACTGTTGCAACTAGTTTTTTGAATTTATTGATTTTCATTTTTATCCTCACGCAACCTTTGGAAGTGCATCAGCAGAAATTGCTGGGCGCTTGTAGTTGGAAACAGTTACTGCGCCACCTGCAGAATCGGTTGTGTAAACAACGCGCTTTCCGTCTATAGGTACGAGTAATGTAGAAGCGTCATATTCACCGAGCCAAAAACCGGTGAAGGCCTCATGTGAATTCTTTGAATAACCAAGTGGTGCAAAAGCTGCACTACTTAATTTTGAGCCATTTTTTTCGAGGTAAGAAATCAACTTCTTGCGTGTTAGCTTCTTTCCAACTCCCATTAGAGCCGAAGTTGCCAAGTAGGCAGCATTCATTCCCTGAAGAACGTTGTTGTCCCAGCGAGTATCTGCGCCTTTGTTGAAGTCATCGTTAATCTTCTTAAATGCTGCAATATACTCATCGTCGAGCTCACCAGGAGCTGGCGCATGTGAAGCCGAAATCGTTCCGGCAAGCATTGCTGCACTTGTCGCAGCCGGTACACCCTTTGATCCAAGAATAGTTTGGAAGGTTGTTGCATCGGCGCCAACACTTATGACAGCCCACTTAGTTGGCTTATAGCCAAGTTGCGCAGCTGTTGCATAAGCAACGGCAGTGGCAGATGAAACTGCCGCGATAATTACAATGTCAACGCCATTAGCTTTTAACTGACCGATTTGAGAGGCAAGCCCAAGTGAACCTTGGGTACCAGCTATAAAAGATGCAGATGTCTTTCGCGCCTCAAACTTAAGTCCCGCAGTTGCAAGTCCAGCAAGGGCATTGCGGCCGAAGTCATCAGATTGATAGAGAACGCCGATTGTCTTATCTGGATACTTCTCGAGAAGATACTTACCAAGAATTTTTGCTTCTACTGTGTAAGTTCCAAGTCCGGCAAATGTTGTTGGGTACTTCTTTGGATCTGTGTAGAAGGAGCTGTAACCGCTATTCACGAAAATATCGGGAATTTTGCGACGGTTAATATCTTTGATTACCGAAACGTGAGTTTGGGTACCGATAGAACCAAAGAAGGCAAAAATCTTGTCCTGATTAATTAACTTGGAGGCAGTGCTGATAGTTAGTCCTGCTTTATATGTATCATCTTTAACCACAAGCTTTATATTGCGGCCATAAACGCCACCCTTCGAATTCACATAATCGAAATAGGCACGTGCTGCATCATCCACCTTGTTATAGCCAGGACTTGCTGGCCCAGTCTCGGGCAATTGCATGCCTAGAACGATTTCCGAAGCTGATACTCCTGGGGCGCCTGCTACTGCCGTTGAAACACTACTTATTGCTAGCGATCCCACCAGCGCCGAAGCGACTACGGTAAGAATCAGAGGTTTGCGAAGATTCACTGCATTCACTCTTTCTATTGCATTCTCGCCATGGAAGAAAGGTTTCAGACCCCATGGGGACCAGACAGATGCGCCTGGATCTCCTCAGAGGTTATCCGACCTTCTCTCCTGAGTGAATAGTTCGGCTCACAAAAATGATAACAATTCTGAAACTTTCCAAAATTAGGCCCTAATGGCCGCCTGATTTACTTATTGTCTTCTTAATCCGGTGGTGAATACGCTCATTTAGCCCGGCAGCGCCGCTTGGGTTAAGGATTACGGTCAATAACAGCAGCGTTCCTATCGCCAATCCGGGAAGATAGTTTGCAATGGCGCCAGGAACCTCAAAGGTGGAGGTAATTCGCTCAATCAAATCTGGAAGAAATACTACTGTGAAGGTACCAAATATTGCTCCGCCAATTGATCGAAGACCTCCGATCACGGCTGCTGTCAGAAGAGTCAGCGATAAATCGGTTGGATAAACACTTGGCCCAACCAGGCCCCGGAACCCATAAAGCGCACCCGCTAAACCGGCAAGGCCAGATGCACAGACAAATACAATAACTTTAGTTCTTCCAATGTTGATTCCAGCTAGCGCCGCCGATACCTCATTGTCACGAACTGCTCGCCAAGTTCTGCCGGCCCTAGTGTTTGAAAGATTCAATACAGCAAATAAAGCTAGCGCCGTAAAAGGCAGTACAACATACAAAGACCACTCTTCAATACTTATTTTCCCAACAAATGATGTTAGCCATCTTGGCGGATTTCCATAATCAACATTGATACCGACATCCCCGCCAAAAAATGGCTCGAAGCGAACTGCGATTGATGGAATAGCTAGCGCCATAACTAACGTTGTTCCTGCTAGATAGGGCCCGCTTAACCTCGCTGCTGCAAGTCCAAGAAATAATCCAAATAGCGCAGAAACAAAAATTGCCAGAATAAATGAAAGCCACATTGAGTATCCGAGTCGAGTTACCAAGAGCGCAGAGGCGTACCCACCGACAGCCATTATCGCGCCCTGGCCAAGTGAGATTTGACCTGAAGCGCCAGTCAATAATGTAATAGAAAGAACTGCGATCAATAGCGTTGCTATATTTGCCAATTGGGCTTGGTTATAAGGATCAAATTGCTTACTTAACGCAATAAAAAATAAAAATAACAAAATAGCTAGCAACGTGCTCCGGCGGCCAATCACCTTATGTTTCAAGCTAATAGATTTAGACACGTCGCACCTCTTTGCTTCCCAGAATCCCTTGTGGTCGCAGGAACAAGGCAAGAAGTAGAAAAATAAGAATTGCAATAAAGACATTTTCTGGTGCACTGTAAACACTTACAAAGGAAATTACATAGCCCAAAATAAATCCGCCTAGAACCGAGCCTGCCAGGCTGGTAAGTCCCCCAACTACAGCTGCTGTAAATCCAATAATTAAAAGTAAGTCCAAAGTATTTGGTGAAAGATTGGTCCTTGGCGTAACTAACAGGCCGGCAAGTGACGAGACAGTCCCAGAAATAGCCCACCCTAGAGTCCTGACTGAACCAACTTTGATCCCGCTCAATCGAGTAACTTCGGGATTTAGCGCGCTTGCTCTCATCGCTAGCCCCACACCAGTCCTCGTAAAAAAGATTGTTGTTAAGCCGAGAGCTAGGAAAACAACTCCTATTACAAACAGGTCAAAACCAGTGATCGCTAGATTGGTTGAACCAATCTTTATCGCAGTCGGCTCAATTGGCGAAGGGAAGCCACGTTCTTCTCCTGCCCAAAAAATGCCAGCAAGAGATTTTAGAATTCCAAGAATTCCAAGAGATGCGATTACCGGAATCGCCGTGCGCATAGATTCGCTGTTGAGCGACTTTAAATTCTTTCGTGAGGTAAGCGGGCGCATTAAACCAAGATCAACAAGCGCGCCCAAAACTGCGCCGCTAAAAAGGGCGACAACGAATGCGCTCCAATATGAATAGTCGTGTTGAATTAATTGTGAGGCGATGTACGTCGTAAACATGGCCTGGCCCATTTGGGCGAAATTCACTACGCCAGCTCCCCGCCAAACCAATACTAACCCGAGAGACACGAGAGCATAAATTGCTCCTTGCGCTGTGCCAGAAAAGAACGCTGTTAAAAATGAAGTCATCTAGTACCCCAAGTAAGCAGCTCGTAGCGAAGAATCGGCAATTAATTCATCTGCTGGCAGGTTTGCAACCACTTTTCCCAAAGAAAGCAATATTCCGTGGTCAGCCACGGCAAGGGCGGTGTTCGCATTTTGTTCTACTAATAGGACTGTTAATCCAGTCGATCTACATAATTCATTTATTATGTTAATAATCTGAGCAGCAATCAATGGCGCTAACCCGAGTGAGGGTTCATCTAAAAGTAAAAGTTTTGGCCGTGAAACCAGAGCTCTGCTAATTGCCAGCATCTGTCTCTCACCGCCAGAGAGTGATCCTGCCTGTTGGTCGCGTCGTTCAAAAAGAATTGGAAATAGTTCGAAAACTTCCCTCTTGGCTCTAACTAAATCCCCTTTATGGCTTCTTTTTCGAAATAAGCCACCGAGTTCAATATTCTCAGCCACGCTGAGTTGCGAGATTACGGCGTGACCTTCTGGAACTTGAGCGATTCCCCCTCGAACAATTGCTTCAACGCTCTTACCTGTTAACTCATGGTCAAACCATTTAACAGAACCACTTGTTGGTTTTTCCAGTCCAGAGATAGTTCGCAGGAGGGTGCTTTTTCCTGCGCCGTTAGCGCCGATAACTGTTGTTATTAATCCAGCCTTTGCCTTAAAAGTGATCCCATCCAGCGCTTTTACTGAGGAGAATTCAGTTACCAGGTCAGTTACTACCAACATCAGGCACCAAGTTTAGAATTCTCGCCGGAGTTATCAGAATGTCCTAAGTAAGCTTCGATCACTGCTGGGTTGCGTTTAACTTCATCATAATGGCCACTCGCAATTAATTTCCCAAAGTTTAAAACACTTACTTCATCAGAAATTTCGCGAACAAAATCCACATGGTGCTCAACAATCAATATCGAACATCGCCGCTTTAATTGTTTAATCAAAGCCGCAAGTGCATCTATCTCATCTTGTCCCAAGCCCGCGGCCGGTTCATCGAGTAAGAGCAATTTAGGATTAATAACTAATGCTCGAGCAAGGGCCACCCGTTTTGACTCTGGATAGCTCAGATCTGATGGCTTTTTATCTATGAAGGCTGAACCCCCAACCCAAGCAAGCGCCTCTTCAGCACGCTGCACTAAGCCAGCTTCAACTTTGCCAGAGAGTCCAAATATTTCTTTCATAAAATTTGGTTTGTAATTTTTATCTGCCCCAATGATCACATTTTGAATCACCGAAAGCTCTTTAAATAGCCCAACTCCTTGCAGAGTTCGAGTTATTCCAAGATCAACCAACTCGTGCGGCTTGGGAAATGGTCGGACTTTCCCTTCAAATTCGAAGGTTCCCGAATCGCTCTTCACAAGTCCTGAGATGCAATTAAAAAGCGTAGTTTTGCCAGCGCCATTAGGACCGATCAATCCAACAACACTATTCTTTTTAACTTCAATTGAGACGTCGGAAAGCGCCGTAATTCCACCAAAAGATGCGGATAGATTTTTTAAAGAAAGAATCGTTTCACTCACAAGTAGATTCTAGACACTCGAGCAGCAATTCGTGTGACTATTTCATAATTAATCGTCCCTGCCGCAGTTGCCCATTCATCAATTGAATAACCCAGCGCGCCGAAAACTTCAACAATATCTCCCGGTTGGGCTTCTGAGTCCGGTCCAATATCAACAACAAATTGATCCATAGAAACTCGACCAATTATCGGAGCTCTAGATCCAGCAACAAAAACTCCCGCCTTGTTTGATGTGTTCCGCGGAATTCCGTCGGAATATCCCATCATAATAATCGCAAGTTTTGTATCTCGATTTGTAGTTTCAATGGCCCCATATCCAACTGAAGTCCCAGAATTAACTCGCTTAATTAAATGAATTTCGGCTTTCAATGTCATCGCCGGTTCTAGATCTAAACTATCTGAACCGCCCATTGTTTTTATGTCGGGGCTTAAGCCATACATGGCGATTCCGAGTCGAACTATATTCTTATGTGATTCGGGATTGTTTAACATTGCCGCTGAATTTGCAATGTGTAAGTATTTTGGATGGATGCCGACCGAACGCAATTCTGCTAATCGATTCTCAAACTCGAAGAGTTGCCTCTCATTTGATATTTCCCCTGGCTCATCGGCTCTGGCAAAATGTGACCATAGGCCGATAACTTCAACTCCGGCACCTTTAACAGCGCTTAAAAATTCTTGCCATTCGCCCAGCAATCCCCCGCGAGTCATTCCAGTATCAACTTCGATATGAACTCTGGGTTTTTTCCCAAGCGCCTTACCGGCGGCAACGATCACTTCGAGATGTTTGAGGGAGGGAATTGAAAGATCAATATCTGCTGTGATTGCGGCCGTAAAATCGGAGTTAGGTGGAGTTAACCAAGCAATTATTGGTGCCTTGATCCCACTCTCTCTTAGGGTGAGCGCTTCTTCAAGCAGCGCGACACCCAACCAGCTCGCACCTGAATCAATTGCGCACTTTGCTATCGGTATCAGACCATGTCCATATGCATCTGCCTTAACTACGGCAAGAATCTCAGCGCTCGTTTTTTCCTTAACGGCCCTAATATTATTTGCAATAGCTTTCAAATTAATTTCGAGAAATGCCCGCATTAATTTGCCTCAACAATCACCATTGCAGAAGCAATCCCACCATCGTGCGAGAGCGTAAGGTGCACTGAATGACCTACAAGGCGCTTGGCCATTTCGCCGGTAAATAGGAAATTTGGCTTTCCGCTCTCTTCATTTACTATCTCTGCTTCTTGCCAATTAAATGCTGACTTTGCATTTAGCGCTTTAGCTAGCGCCTCTTTTGCTGCAAATCGAGCGGCTAAGCTGGAGAGTTTCAATTTGGCTTCATTAGAAGTAAAAACTCGATTTAGTAGCCCTGGGGTTCGCTCCAACGATTCTTGAAAGCGATCAATGGCGACAACATCAATTCCAATACCGATTATGTGAGCCATTATGAGGGTTGCTTATCTGATGGAATGAAACGATCTATTGCGATTATGGCAACGAGAAGCGCTCCGCCAATGAAAACCCCGCCGATTAAATCCGAAAACCAATGAGTGTTTCTGATTAATGACACCACACATACAGTCGCCGTGATCAAGCCAACAATGGGATAGAGCTTAAAACCCCTAAATGGCGCCCGATCGGTATAACGGTAAATCAAGTATGCGAGCAGTCCCCAACTAATCAGTGCATTTGATGCGTGCCCACTTGGATAGGACATGCCATTAGCGTGCAACACATCGATATAGAGCCGAGGTTTGGTTCTGCCAATGACAATCTTTGAAACGCCAACAACTAGGTTGAGCGCAAGCAACGCAAGGATAGATAAATTAATTGGCCGAAATGATTTAAATCGCCAGCTAATAAGGGCAGCGCAAATTAGCAGCACTACCGCTGTAAGCCAACGTGAACCCAAATCATCTAGGGCGATGAGCATGTGTCCCGCGAACCCCTTGAAATGTGGATTCTTTAAATTCAGAATGTAATGATCCAAGCGATAAAGCCAACCACGGGTCAGAACCTGCTCTGTTATAAATAAAAATCCAAGTAGAAGTAGCGCAGAAGCCCGAAGGGCGTGAAACATTTCGGCTCGACGTTTTGCCAATTGATCGGTCTTCAAATCACTCCACCGTTACCGATTTGGCAAGGTTTCGAGGTTGATCTACATCATTGCCACGAACAATAGCCATCTCATAAGCAATAATCTGAAGAGGTACCACTGAAAGAACTGGTTGGAGAAATTCATGAGTTTTCGGAATTCGAACTAAATAATCTGCCGCGGGCAAATCGATATCCGCGATTGCGATTACTACCGCGCCACGAGCTTTGACTTCTTGAATATTGGATGCCATTTTTTCTGCCAGTAATGAATTAGCGGCGGGCATTATGGCAACGACTGGAGTACCTACTTCGATAAGCGCGATTGGCCCATGTTTAAGTTCGCCTCCGGCAAAACCCTCTGCATGCATATAGGCCAGCTCTTTCAATTTAAGGGCGCCTTCTAGTGCGGTGGGAAATCCAACATTTCGGCCTAAAAATAACATTGAGGTTGCGCTGTTAAATCGCCGAGTTAATTCCCTAAGTGGTTCCACGGTCTCCAAAATTTGCTCGACTTTGGCTGGCAGTTCAGAAAGTTCGTGCTCTATTTCGGCTATTAATTCCTGAGACATGGTGCCACGGATTCGTCCAAGGTGAAGTCCAATTAAATACATGGCTACCAATTGCGTCTCAAATGCTTTCGTTGATGCTACTGCAACTTCCGGGCCAGCCCGTGTGTAAAGAACGGCATCGGATTCTCGCGGGATTGTTGAGCCATTTGTATTGCAAACTGCAAAAACTCTGGCTCCTCGTTCCTTGGCATATCGCATCGCCATCAAGGTATCCATAGTCTCGCCGGACTGTGAAATAGCAATTAGCAAAGTATTCGAATCAACACTTGGATCACGGTACCTATATTCAGAAGCCAGCTCTACATCAACTGCAATATTCGCCCATTTTTCAATTGCATATTTTCCGACCAAGCCGGCATGAAACGCGGTGCCACAAGCAACGATTACTACCTTCTCAATTCCAGCTAAATTGATCCCTTTGGTTACCTCTTCATCTAACCCTTGAATCCTGCCCAACAAAGTATCGGCGATTGCCTTGGGTTGTTCAAAAATTTCCTTAAGCATGAAATGTTCAAATCCCCCGCGCTCAGCAGCGCTTGCATCCCAAGAAATCTCAAACTCGTTATGAGGCAAGATTTTTCCAGTCAGGTCTGTTATAACAATTGATTCGCCAGTGACATCGGCTACCTCATCTTGCCCAAGTTCAAGAGCTCGTTTGGTATGTGCGATAAATGCTGAAACATCAGAGGCCAGAAAATTTTCGCCGTCTCCGATGCCAACAACCAGTGGCGAATTTCTCCGTGCACCAACGATGCGCCCCGGATCATCACTGTGGATGGCCAGCAAAGTAAATGAGCCACGAAGCTGTCTGCAGACGTCTCGCATAGCGGCTGCTAAATCTCCTTTGCGTTGCTTGCGAGCATCGCTCAAAAGATGCGCAACGGACTCGCTATCTGTTTCAGACTTAAAGGTGTGGCCAGCTTTTTCTAGTACTAGTCGAAGTTCTAAGTAGTTTTCAATAATTCCGTTATGAATTACGGCGAGCTTTCCATCATTATCAAGATGTGGGTGCGCATTTAAATCTGTAGGTCCGCCATGAGTCGCCCACCTAGTATGCCCGATTCCACTATGGGACTCTGGGATAGTACTTCCCAGAATTTCTTCAAGATTTCCTAACTTTCCAGCTCGTTTTTGAATCCATAATTTATGGCCAGTAGTTGTGGCCAGAGCAATTCCAGCCGAGTCATAGCCTCGGTATTCAAGTTTACGAAGTCCCTCGAGTACAGGAGTAAGTGCAAGTTCTTTCCCGGTGTAACCGACGATGCCACACATAGCGAGAACTCCTTATAAATGTTAAGAGAGTTCTAATCTTACTAGTGAAGCCAAGCTATGCGCGATTTCTTCGGCACCACTTTGCGTCTCTGCTTCGACCATCACGCGCACAAGGGGTTCGGTGCCTGAGGCCCGAAGCAAAATTCGGCCAGTACTTCCAAGTCTTAATTCGAATTCACCAATAGCTGATGCAATTGCCTTTGAAGTACCAAGTTTAGATTTATTTACATTCTCAACGTTAATTAAAACTTGTGGAAAGCGAGACATAACGCTCGCAAGTTGAGCTAGAGGTTTCTTGCTGCTTGCCATAGTCGACATCAACTGGAGAGCTGTCAATAAGCCGTCTCCAGTGTTCGCAAAATCCCTCATGATTATGTGTCCCGATTGCTCGCCGCCAAGTCGGTGCCCATTGGCCAACATATTTTCTAGAACATAACGATCCCCTACTGGCGTCTTTTCAAATGCAATTCCATTTTTAGCCATGGCCTTTGAAAATCCGAGATTAGACATAACAGTTCCGACTACTGTTGGCACTTTCCATTCGGTAGCTAAAATAGCCAAGATGAAATCACCATCAACTACTTTGCCGCTAGCATCTATTGCCAGGCACCGATCGGCATCACCGTCGTGCGCAATACCAAGATCAGCCCCGTGTTTTCTAACTTCAGAAATTAAGTTTTCCAAATGGGTGGAACCGCAATTCTTATTTATGTTTAAGCCGTTGGGTTGGTGAGAAATTGCGATCACTTGGGCCCCGGCTCGCGCATAAACTTCTGGGGCAACTTCAGATGCAGCGCCATTTGCACAGTCAACAACGACTTTGATTCCAGATAGGTTTGTCGTTAAGGAGGAAAGTAGGTGGAATATATATCTTTCGCCAGCAGATTCATCCACAATAACTCGACCGACTTGCTCACCCACCGGACGCTCCCATGGTTCGTTTAGGCGAGCTTCAATTGCCGATTCAAGTGCGTCGTCTAATTTTCCGCCGCCTTTTGCAAAGAATTTTATTCCGTTATCTGGCATTGGATTATGCGATGCGCTGATCATCACGCCAAGGTCGGCGCTGCTGGTAGCTACGAGATGCGCAATTGCTGGTGTCGGTAAAACTCCGACTTTGTATACATCGACTCCTGCGCTAGCGAGCCCAGCAACAATTGCGGCTTCAAGAAATTCACCTGATGCTCGTGAGTCTTGGCCAACAATTGCCTTGGGACGATTTTTAGAAATTGCTCCAACTTCACCGAGAACGTGCGCAGCAGCAACGGCTAGGTCGAGGGCAAGTTCGGCGGTTAAATCGCGGTTGGCAACACCTCTGACACCATCGGTGCCAAAGAGCGCCATATTATTTTCTTAGAGTCTCGAGTAATAGCTCGGGTTAAATTAACGCTTGCTGTATTGAGAACGCTTACGTGCCTTCTTCAGACCGTACTTCTTACGTTCAATAACGCGAGCATCTCGTGCAAGGAAGCCAGCCTTCTTGAGTGAAGGACGGTTTGCATCTCTATCGATCTCATTAAGTGCGCGAGCCACGCCTAGGCGAAGTGCGCCGGCTTGACCGGAAGTTCCGCCACCATTGATACGCGCTACGACATCAAATTCATTTTCTGCGCCAACAGTACGAAAGGGTTCAGACACTAATTGTTGGTGAACTTTGTTTGGAAAATAAGCTGCTAATTCTTTGCCGTTAACGGTCCACTTTCCTGAACCAGGAACTAAGCGAACTCGTGCAACTGCCTCTTTACGACGACCAGTTCCGCCACCAGGTGCAAGAACGCCTTTGCGGCCAGCTGCTATTCCAGGAGTTGATGATGAATACGTCGTTGGAACTTCTTCTAAATCAGTATCGATTACGGTTTCGAAATCAGACATTTATATGGCTCCTGTTACTTACTTTGTCATTTGGGAAACTTGGGTGAATACAAAAGGTGTTGGGTTTTGTGCAGCATGTGGATGTGTTGGACCAGCATAAACTTTTAACTTTGAACCTACAGTTGTGCCTAATTTATTCTTAGGAATCATTCCAAGAATTGCTTTTTCAACAATACGAGTTGGATTTGAATTAAGAAGATCAGAATAAACAATTGAAGTCATGCCGCCTGGGAAACCAGAGTGATGATGAGCATACTTTTGTCCAGCTTTTTGTCCGGTAAGAACAACTTTCTCGGCATTAATGATTACGACAAAATCACCCATGTCGATATGTGGCGCAAATGTTGTCTTATGTTTTCCGCGAAGCAAAACAGCTGCATGGCTTGCTAGACGACCAAGTACAACTCCTTCTGCATCAATGACATGCCATTTACGAGCAACGTCACCAGCTTTTGGTGTAAAAGTACGCACGAGGTATCTCTCTTTCTAAATTGATTATTCGACTTAGCTCTATGGCCAAATGGCCTTTCGAGCAGAGCGCTAGATTACTCGTCATGCTGGGCAGGGTCAAAATCAGTAATCCCAGATTGGCTCCTTCGCCTCATAGACCCCGCCAGTGGCAGGAAACACTAAATATCGATCAAATCCCCGCGTAAACCAACGGTCATGAGTTACTGCAAGGACTGTTCCAGAATATCCGGCCAGACCCTCTTCAAGGGCTTGAGCGGAGGCCAAATCCAAATTATCTGTTGGTTCATCCAATAGAAGCATCGTCGAACCCTGAAGCTCCAATAGCAGAATCTGAAACCTTGCTTGTTGTCCTCCGGACAAAGACTCAAATCTTTGATCAGATTGCTGACTTAATTCATACCTGCTCAATACGCTTTTAGCTGGACCGAGTTGAAGTGAAGCTTGCTCCCAAAGAATTTCTACAAGAGATTTTCCAATAAATTCCGGATGCGAATGAGTTTGAGCAAAGAAGCCTGGAGTTACTCGTGCACCCAATTTAAAATTTCCAGAATATTTAACGTTTTCATCCCCAGCAATCGTACGTAAGAAGTGCGACTTTCCGGTTCCATTTTGCCCCAAAATTGCCACCCGATCGCCATAAAAAAGTTCAAGATCAAAAGGATCGGTAAGCCCAGTTAATTGCAATTGTTCACAAGTTAAAACTCGAAGGCCAGTACGCGCTCCCTTCAATCTAACTTTCACATCTTGCTCTAAAGGTGGAGCTTCTGGCGCACCAATCTCTTCAAATTTACGAAGCCGAGTTTGCATTGCTCGATATTTTGAGGCCATATCAGGACTTATTGCCGCCTGGACTTGAAGAGTCTTGACTAGATTAACGAGACGATCATGTTCTTGATTCCAGCGTAAAAGCATTTCAGCAAAGCGCTCCTGCCGTGCTTTACGAGCATCATGCCACGTTGCAAAGTTTCCCCCGTGTACCCAGGCCGTATTACCAGTTGCACCAAGTTCAATAGTCACAATTTTTGCCGCAACTTTATTTAATAGCTCACGATCATGGCTTACAAAAAAGATCGTCTTTTTGCTATTGATTAATTCCATTTCTAGCCAGCGCTTAGATGGCACATCTAGAAAGTTATCTGGTTCATCTAAAACAAGTACTTCGTCAGGCCCGCGTAGCAGCGCCTGCAAAACCAATTTCTTCTGTTCACCGCCAGAAAGGGTATTTACTAGTCGATATGAAACTTCGTCATAAGATTTGCCAAGCGCACTCGTGCAACAGGTATCCCAAGTTACTTCCGCGTCATAACCACCGATATCTCCCCAATCAGAAATAGCTTGCGCAAAATTGATCTGGTCTTTCTCAGTATTTCTCTCATTCATTAACACTTCAGCATTTTGCACCCGTAGCGCAGCATTTCTAATTTTTAGCGGTGATACCGAGACCAACAAATCTCTCACCGTCGATTCATCTCTTACCTGACCAATGAATTGGCGCATGATTCCTAGGCCTCCCGATATTGAAACCTTGCCAGAATGCGGTAATAAGTCGCCACAAATCATCTTGAGTAAAGTGGTCTTCCCTGAGCCATTCGGACCGACAATGGCTACTTTTGCGCCATCGCCGACGCGAAAATTAATATCGTTTAGCAGCAGCCTGCCATCCGGTAACCAATATTCAACTTCACTTATATCAATATGGCCCATCAGTACTTCACATTTACCAGACTTAGGCCGTTTGCCGGGAAAACATAGGAATCGGAAACGCGCTCTTTATTATTCAATATCGCCAGTGCCCACTCTTTTTCAAAACGCCCTTCGCCTACCGCTACGGCCGCGCCGACTAGATTACGCACCATCGAATAACAAAATGCGTTAGCGAGTACGTCGGCTACTAAGATCCCAGAACTCAGACGCATCCAATTAAATTTCATGAGATTTCGAACTGTAGTTTGGTCCTCACGAAATTTACAGAAGGCAGTGAAATCATGTTCACCCAGCAATAAAGCGCTGACCTCGTTCATTCGCTGCACATCAAGGCTTCTAAACCAACTGGCCGTATTAAACCTTTCCAGTGGTTTCACAATTTGATTCCCGTCGGCTAGGCGATATTCATATTGCCGAGAGAGGGCAGAAAATCTGGCATGAAACTCCGCTGGGGCTACTTCTATTCTTAAAATACGAATATCTGGATCAAGGATTCTATTTAGACGAAAAGCCCAATTCTCGGTGTCATCGACCTCAGTCGGAACATCAACATGTACTACTTGCGCTGCGGCGTGCACTCCGGCATCTGTCCGCCCTGCAACTACTGGTTCAACTGGCGTACCTGCTAACTTAGAAAGTGCTTCGGTTAATTCACCTTCAATTGTTCGATGATCTGGCTGCGCAGCCCAGCCTGCATAGTTAGTGCCGTCATAAGCCAAATCGATTCTTAAACGACGAAACCCACTGGCAAGTGAGACAGTGGGTTTCGACATAACTACTAGTTTTTACTTAACGAGTTCAATTACCGCCATTGGGGCATTGTCACCGTTGCGTGGGCCAATTTTAGTGATACGTGTGTATCCACCTTCGCGAGTTGCGAATATTGGCGCGATCTCAGTGAAAAGTGTATGCACAACGCTTTTATTTTGAATTGTTTGCATAACACGACGGCGAGCTGGAAGATCTCCAACCTTCGCTGCAGTGATTAGTTTTTCAGCCAGTGGACGTAGGCGCTTGGCCTTAGTCTCCGTGGTTGTGATCTTGCCGTGCTCGAAAAGTTGTTCAGCCAGGGTGCCCAGCAACAATCTTTCGTGAGAAGGGCCGCTGCCGAGGCGAGGGCCTTTACTTGGACGTGGCATATTTTTCTCCTGCCTTACTCTACATCGACGAGATCATCGTCAACGTTTGTTCCGTAGTTTGCGTGCTTTGTTGGATCAAAGCCGATTGGGCTATCTTTAAGCTGTAGCGTCATTGAGACAAGCTTGGCTTTAACTTCATCAATGGACTTCGACCCGAAGTTACGGATGTCCATAAGGTCAGCTTCTGAGCGCCCAACAAGTTCACCAACAGTATGAATTCCTTCACGCTTTAGGCAATTATATGAACGTACTGTCAGATCTAAATCTTCAATAGGAAGAGCAAGGTCTGCAGCAAGCGCTGTGTCTTGGACGGAAGGTCCCATTTCAACGCCTTCAGCATCAACGTTAAGTTCACGAGCAAGGCCGAATAGTTCAACTAGTGTTTTTCCGGCAGATGCCATTGCATCACCAGGCTTCATTGACTGCTTGGACTCAACATCAAGAATTAAACGATCGAAGTCTGTCCGCTGTTCTACGCGAGTTGCTTCAACTTTATAGGTAACTCGAAGTACAGGTGAGTAAATAGAATCAACTGGAATGCGTCCGATTTCTCCGCCAGCGGCTTTGTTTTGAACTGCAGTTACATATCCGCGACCGCGCTCAACTGTAAGCTCAACTTCGAAATTGGCTTTCGAGTTAAGAGTTGCAATATGAAGATCTGGGTTATGTACAACTACTCCAGCAGGAGCAGCTATATCAGCGCCAGTTACGACACCTTCTGTGCTCTTGCGGATATAAAGAAGTGAAGGCTCATCGTTATCTGATGAGAGAACTAGATTCTTGATGTTAAGTACGATCTCGGTGAGATCTTCCTTAACGCCATCAAGAGTGGCAAATTCATGAAGCGCTCCGTTGACTCGAATACTGGTAACTGCTGCGCCAGGAATCGAAGACAACAAGGTGCGACGTAATGAATTCCCAAGGGTGTAACCAAAACCTGGTTCTAGAGGCTCGATTATGAACCGTGAACGGTATTCGCTTACTACTTCCTCGGTGAGGATGGGGCGTTGTGCAATTAGCACTTGTTTCCTCCGTCTGTCTGGGAGATCCACTATTTGATCTCTCGGTTGATATAACTATTTTTAATTCTTTAGAGCTTTTAAAACTGGTGGTGCCTATAACTTGGACTGCTTGAACTACTTGGAGTAAAGCTCAACGATTAGTTGCTCTTGTACCTGGGTATCAATTACCGGCCGAGTTGGAACTGCGTGAACCAAAATTCGTAATTTTGATCCAACAACTTCCATCCAAGCTGGAACTGCTTTTTCACCAAGTTCAGCGCTTGCCACGATAAATGGTGTGGAATCTAGTGATCCCGGGAGTACATCGATTACATCCATTGGAGTTACGCGGAATGAAGGAATATTTACCTTCTTGCCGTTAACTAGGAAGTGACCGTGACGAACTAGTTGACGCGCCATATCGCGGCTCTTTGCAAAGCCAGCACGATAAACAACGTTATCTAGTCGAGTCTCTAGAATAATTAGAAGGTTTTCACCAGTCTTACCTTGACGACGGTTAGCCTCTTCGTAATATCCACGGAATTGTTTTTCGAGAACGCCGTAAATACGAGCACACTTCTGCTTTTCACGCATCTGTAATAAGTATTCTGATTCTTTTGAACGAGCACGGCCATGTTGTCCTGGTGGATATGGACGTGATTCGATCGGACACTTTGGTCCATCGCATTTAGAACCCTTAAGAAAGAGTTTCACTTTTTCGCGACGGCAACGCTTGCAATCTGCTCCGGTATAACGAGCCATTTATTCTCTTCCTTCCTTAAACTCGACGTGGTTT